>DATBAZ010000068.1:0-2436 GCA_036271255.1 Alphaproteobacteria bacterium | reverse complement strand
CGACTTCGAGGACGACCGTGATGGCGATGAAGACCGCCTCGCCATCGATCAAGGCGCGGGCACGTGCCGACTGTCTGGCGTGGTCCCCGGTCAGGTAGCGAACGATCAGGTTGGTATCAATCGCGAGCATGCCGTCGCCTGGCTTCGGCAAGCACGCTTGCGTCCATCTCTTCCAGCGTCTTCGGCTTGCCGCCGTAGGCCAGTACGCCGAACACGTCCTCCGGACGCGTCTCGGCAAAGGCCGGCGCCGGCTTCAACAGCACGCCTTCCGATGTGTCCTCGACCGTGAGCCGCGTTCCCGCCCTCCATTCCCGCCGATGACGAATGGCGCTAGGCAGGATGATCTGCCCCTTGGTGGAAACGGTGGTGGTGAGCTTATCCGCGCCGGCCATCGGCCCTTCCCCCTTCCTGATGTAAGACGAAGGTAAGATAGACGCAGACGGGCTCACATTCAATGAGTTCGCTCCATCCGGCTACGCGGATCAAAAAGGAAAAAGGCCCGATCGCCATTGGCGATCGGGCCTTTTCTTTGTTGGTTGTCAGATCGCTAAGCCGCTTGAACCGTCTCGACGACCAGCGCCTCGCTCTCCACGAGCTCGGTCCCGATCAGGAAATCCCGGCAGCCGCGCAAGCTGCGGAGCGCGCGGTTGAAGTCGATGCCGGTCGAGACCAGCGCATGCAACGTGGTCGGATTGCGGACGATGCCGCGGAGCACGGCGGCGAGGTCGATCTGGCCGTTCGGCTTGATGGCGGCGCGGGCGAGTGCCGGCAGCGCGCGGTGGGCGGGATCGCTGATGACGCGGACCGCGGCGAACGGCAGCCCGGCCTCGGTGGCGTAGGCGGCCGCGATGTGGCTTTCCATGTCGACGGCCGAAGCCCCGGTCTCGGAATGCAGCGCCGCCTTGCCAGAGCTGCCGGTGACCACTTCCTCGGCGCCGGCGAGGCTGCCGCGCACGACGCGGCGGCGGCCGGAGGTCAGCTTGTCGATGAGGTCGTCACCGAGCGACAGGCCGGCCGCCCAGCGGGCGTCGCCCGCGAGCACCTCGGTTGCCACCACGACGTCGCCGGAGCGCAGCGTCGGGTCGAGCCCGCCGGCCACGCCGAACGAGATCACGCCGCGAATCGTCTGGGGATCCACCACCGTCAGCAGCGCCCGCAACTGGGTCGGGCTGCTGGACGAGCAAATGACCGCCATTCCGGGCCCGGCCGCGATGCGGGCCTCCTGAACCAGACCGGTCACGATCAATATCGGTCGCGGGTCAACGGCCTGACCCGCGGTAAGATAGTCCCCCATCCCCAAAGTCACATTCCGACCCCTACCACCCTGCTGTTGGTGTTCCGCAAGTTCCGATACCGCGCCAACGCCCACAGCGGGAAGAACTTCGGGTAACCATGATACCGCAGATAGAACACGCGGGGGAAGCCTGTGGCGGTGTAACGCTGTTCATCCCACAGTCCTTTTTCGTTCTGTGTGGCAATCAGGTACTCCACCCCGCGGGCGACGGCCGGGTGATCAACCTCGCCTGCGGCCATCAGGGCAAGCAAGGCCCATGCCGTTTGCGAGGCGGTCGAGGGGGCGGCTTCCCAGCCCTTGTAGTCCAGCCGGTAGCTGACGGCATCTTCGCCCCAGCCGCCGTCCTTGTTCTGGATCGAGGCCAGCCAGCCGGCCGCCTTGCGCATCATCGGATCGGCGTGGGGAACTCCAGCCATATTCAGGGCGCAGAGCACCGACCAGGTTCCATAGATGAAGTTCAAGCCCCAGCGGCCGTACCAGGAGCCCTCCGGATGCTGGGTCTTGCGGAGGTAAGCCACCCCGTCGGCCACATGCTTGCTGGTTGTCCCGGTCTCGCCGAGCTGGCCCAGCATCGAGATGCAGCGCGCGGTGACGTCCTCGGTCGGCGGATCGAGCAGCGCGGCGTGATCGGAGAACGGGATATTGTTCAGATAATATTCGAGATTGTTGACGTCGAAGGCGGCCCAGCCGCCGTCATCGCTCTGCATGCCCTCGATCCACTCGCGGGCCCGGTCGATCGCGGCGTCATAACCGGTCGCACCATGTTCCCGGCGCATGCGGTCCATCGACATCACCACGACGGCAGTGTCGTCGAGATCTGGATAATGCGCATTGTTGTACTGGAAGGCCCAGCCGCCCGGGCGCACATCAGGCCGCTTCACCGCCCAGTCGCCCTTCACCTCGAGCTCCTGCTTGGGGATTAGCCAGTCGAGGCCCTGCTTGGCTGCAGGCACCGCCTTGTCACCGCCCGCTTCGAGCAGCGCGTGCGCCGTCAGCGTCGTGTCCCACACCGGCGAGACGCAGGGCTGGCAATAGGCCTCGTCGTCCTTGATCACGAGCAGCTTGTCGAGGCCGCGGCGCGTGACCGCACGCGGCGGGAAGTTTTCATCCTTGCCGAGCGCGTCATACATCATGACGATGTT
>DATBAZ010000067.1:0-6757 GCA_036271255.1 Alphaproteobacteria bacterium | reverse complement strand
TTCTTCAGCTCGGAAAGCAGCGTCTCGGGGTGCGGGCGGTCGGGATCGTCAGCCACGATGGCCCGTATGTCGTTGATCTGCTGTCATGGGATCTGCTGTCATGACAGATGAGCTTAAACCCCGCCGCGTTCAACGTCAGGGGAAAAGTTCATGGCCGCCGGGAGCGGTGGCGACGGCGCCGTGGTCATGCCGGCCCGCAGACTAAACATAAAATTAAATATATTGGATAAAATATTGAACGCATTAAAAATTGTCGGGCTCCAAAAACGTGCAGGCCGTTGCTGAATAAGGTATGTAGATTGCCAATTCCAGGGGCCGGAAAAGGGCGCGGAACGGTGGTTGGCGCAGATCGGGGCCGCTCATGAGGGATAGTCGCAGGATCGCTCCGGGTCGTCCGCGTAGCCCGCGCTGTCTGCTTCTCATCGGCTGCGCCGGTATTGCGCTGTTTTCATCTCACGCCGAGGCTGCCGGAACCCTGCCTTCCGGCGGGCATTTCGTAGCCGGCGCGGGCGGCATCGCCACATCGGCCGGCACGACGACGGTCACCCAGTCCTCCAGGCGCGGCATTGTCGACTGGAACAGCTTCTCCGTCGGCAAGCGCAGCAAGGTCCAGTTCGATAACGGCTCGGGCGCCACGCTCAACAAGGTGACGGGCGGCGGCCTCTCGACCATCGCCGGCCAGCTTACGGCGACCGGCTCGGTCTATCTGATCAATCCCAACGGCGTCGTGGTCGGCCCCGGCGGCGAGGTAGTGACGGGCGGCACCTTCGTCGCCTCGACCCGCGGTGTGACGGACAGCCGGTTCATGGCCGGGGGCACGCAGACTTTCACCGGCGCCTCGAACGGCGCGGTGGTGAATGACGGCACGGTGGTCTCGCAGAACGGCAATGTCGTGCTGATCGGTCACGCGGTGACCAACAGGGGCAGGGTCGAGGCGGCGAAGGGCGCCGCCACCTTGGCCTCGGGCGACAAGATTGTCATGACCGACGCCAACGGGCCGAACGGCGTCTATGTCGCCAAGGGCAAGAGCGACGACACCACCAGCGACGGTCAGGTGCGGGCGGCGGCGGTGGAGCTTGCCTCGGCCGGGGGCAATGTCTATGCGCTGGCCGGGAACCGTGCCGGTCTCATCAGCGCGACGGGCACCAGGACCATCGACGGCCAGGTCTGGCTGACGGCGCCCAAGGGAGCGGTGGATGTCGGCGGCGCGGTGGCGGCAAAGACCGCCGACGGCAATGGCGGCGCCATCGTCGCGACCGGCGACAAGGTCATCGTCGGAAAGCATGCGGTCATCGATGCCAGCGGCGCCAAGGCCGGCGGCACGATCAAGATCGGCGGCGGTCCTCACGGCAAGGACACCACCGTCGCCAATGCCCGGACCACGACGGTTGCCGCCGGGGCGATGATCGACGCCAGCGCAACCCAGTCCGGCAACGGGGGCAACATCGCCGTTTGGTCGAACGACACGACGCGCTTCGCCGGCACGGCGCTGGCCACAGGGGGGCCGCAGGGTGGCGACGGCGGGTGGATCGAGACGTCGGGGCACCGGCGCCTGTCTGTGATCCCGGGGGAGCGGGTCAGCACCCTTGCCACCGACGGCAAGACCGGCACCTGGCTGCTTGACCCATCCGACATCGTCATCTCGGGCAGCACGACAGCACACGGTGGGTTCGACAGCGGAACACCGATCAACACCTTCACCCCCAATCAGGATCTGTCGACGCTGGAGACCATCGACCTGACGGCCGCGCTGGCTCTCAATAATGTGGTCGTGACGACGAGCTGCGGCGGCTGCAACGGGCCGAGCGACGGCAAGATCACCGTCATCCAGGCGTTCTCATGGTCGGCCAATACAAGCCTGACCCTGCACGCAGACAACGACATCGAGATCGACGGTGCGATCACCGGCGGCGGCCCGATCGTGCTGAGCGCCGGCAACACGACCGCGGCCGGGTCCATCTCGATCAATGCCCCGTTGAAGTCCACCAGCCTGTCGGCCACTGCCGGCACGGCGGGTGTCATCAATCTTTCCTTCAACGGCGTTCCGGCCACTGTCGAGACGACGGGCGGCGGGCAAACCTATAACAGCCCGGTCGTCCTGGTGACGGACCTCGGCACGCTGAAGGAAAGCGGCAACGGCCCGATCACCTTCATGGGCACGGTGGACGCCAATCCGGCGGGGGGCGTGGCTCTGAGCGTCGATGCCGGAAGCACCGGCACCGTGACCTTCAAGCAGGCGGTCGGCGGAATCGGCGCGCTGGACGGTTTCTCGTCGACCGGAAAGGCGACGCTGGACGGCAACATCACGACCAACCACACGTTGTTGTTCACCGGTGCGCTGACGCTCGGCGCAGACGTTGCCCTGACGTCGAGCGGCCCGATCGATTTCGAAGCCACCGTGGACGGTCCGTTCGACCTGACGGCCGATGCCAGCGGCCAACTCACCATCGCGCAAGCGATCGGCGGGTCGATGTCACCGACCAAGCTGATCGCGTCCGGCCACACGATCGCATTGAATGCCCCGATCACGACGAACGGTCCGCTGAGCCTGACCTCGACACAGGCGAGCACGACCTTGGCCATCGACGGCGCGCTGACGGCGACGGGCAACACGGTCACGCTCAGTTCCCAGGGCGCCATAACCCAAAGCCAGATCATAACGGCCGGCACGCTGACCGGCAGCGCGGTCGGCGGGGCGACCTTTGACGGGAGCAATGCGATCAGCGCTGTCGGCGCCTTCAGCAGCGCCGGAAACTTCGTGCTCGACAACACGGTGGCGCTGACCCAGACGGGGGGCACGACGATCAATGCCGGAACGGGCACGATCACGATCGACAACGGCTCCGCCGCCTTCACGCAGAGCGGGACGCTGACGACGACCAGCACTTCGGCGTCGGCTGTGAAGGTGCAGACCGCCGGCGCGCTCTCAACCGCTACGATCACGGCGAGCAGCGGCAAGGTTACGCTGGGCGGGGCAGGGATCACGCTGGCCGCGTCCGTTTCCACGACCGGCCTCACGCTGACCTCCACGGGCATAGTCAAACAGACCGGCGGCGTCATTACCGCGTCCACCCTGACCGGCAGCTCGGTCGGCGGGGCAACGCTGACCCGCACCAACATGATCACGACCCTCAATAGTTTCACCGACACCGGCGCCGGCAACGTGACCGGTTTCAGCCTCACCGACGGCCGGGCGTTGACGGTCGGGACGGGCGCCACCGTCAGTTCGACCGGTCAGATAAGCCTGACCACGAGCGGTGGAACCGGTTCGACGCTCACCTTGGACGGCGGTCTGGCGGCGAGCAGCGATACAGTGACGCTTTCATCCACCGGGACGATCACGCAGACCGGCGGCATCATCAATGCCGCGACATTGACCGGCAACTCGGTCGGCGGGGCGGCGCTGACCGGCAGCAACGTGGTCGGCGCGTTCGAGAGTTTCGCCAATACCGGCAGCGGCGCGATCGCCTTCACGAATACCGCCCTTGGGACCAACGTCGGCGGCATCACGACCCCGGGTGATCTGACCTTGACCGTCGCGGGCGTGACGATCGACGGTTCTCTGACGGCCGGCGCCAGCAAGACGCTGACGATCACCGCATCGGGGGCGATCGATCAGACCGGCGGCATCGTCACCGCCGGCACGCTGACCGGCACCGCCGGCGGCGCCGTGTCCATGGACAAGAACAATGCCGTCGGCACGTTAGCCATCTCCAACAGCGGCGCGGCAAGCGGGAACATAAGCTTCACCGACACTGTGGCGCTGACGCTCTCCGACAATGAGTCCGTCAACAATCTGACGATAAAGACCACAACGGGCGCCGGGATAACGGTGACGGGCCATGTGCATGCGGGTATCGGCGTGACGCTCGATTCGGCGGGAACGATCGTGGAAAGCGGCAGCGGGTTCGTGGAGTCCGGCGCCTCGTTCTCCGGCAGCTCGGTCGGCGGCGCCGATCTCGGCGGGGCGAACCTGGACGACTCGTTCGAGAGTTTCACCAATACGGGCGGCGGCGATATCACCTACAAGAACACCGCTATCGATGCCTCGATTGGAGGAATCTCGACCTCCGGCGATCTGACGCTGACCTTCGCGGGCGCGCGGATCGACGGTTCGTTGACGGCGGGCGCCGCCAAGACGCTGACGCTCGACTCGTCGGGAACGGTCGGCCAACTCCTGGGCACCGTTACCGCGGGCACGCTGACGGGTTCCAGTGTCGGCGGAATGACGTTCAAGACGGCGACGCTCACCAACTTCGGCGCCTGGACGGACACGGGGGTCGGATCCACCGGCATCAGCCTGACCAACAGCCAGGCGCTGACGATCACGGGGGCGCTCAGCACCGGCAGCCTGACGGTCGCGGCGGCGGGCGATCTCAAGATCGGCGCCGCAGGCTCGGTGTCGGCAAGCGCCGGCGCGACCTTGGCGACGACGGGCAATTTCACCAATCTTGCCGGGGCGAGCGCGATCACGGTCGGTGCCGGCAAGCATTGGCTGGTCTATTCGAGCGACCCGACCGCCGACACGGACGGCGGGCTCACGCCCGACTTCATCCAGTATGCCGCCACTTACCATATCGTGACCCTGACCGGCACCGCGGCCGCCGCCACTGGCGACGGCTTCCTCTACAGCCTGGCGCCGACGCTGACGCTGAGCGGCATCACCAAGACCTATGACGGCACCACGGGGCTGACCGGCGCCGAATACGGCTTCGGCGGCGGCGTGACCGGTGACAGCATCGCGCTCGGCGGTTCGCCGGCCGGGAGCTTCGCCGACAAGAATGCCGCCAGCGGCATCGATGTGACGGTGAGCGGCTTGACCGTGACCGCAACGCGCGACGGCGTCACCATTTTCGGCTATGCGGTCACACCGGTGACCGGCGGTGCGATCGGGACCATCGCCAAGGCCGATCTGTCGGTCGGCCTGACCGGGACCGTGACCAAAACCTATGACGGCACCACCGCGGCGGCGCTGGGGACGGGAAATCTGAGCCTGTCCGGCGTGATCGGCAGCGATAGCGTGACCGTATCCGCGGGCTCTTCGGTCTATGGAACGAGCAATGCGAAGACCGGTATCCGGGTGACCGCCGCCGGCTATACGCTGTCGGGTGCGGATGCCGGCAATTATGCCCTGACCACGTCGAGCGGTTCCGCCGCTATCGGAACGATCGATCCGAAGACCATCACCGCCGGCCTGACCGGGACCGCGGCCAAGACCTATGACGGGACCACGGCGGCGGGGCTGAACGGCAGCAATTACACACTGACCGGCATCGTTACCGGCGATACGGTCTCGCTGAACGATCCGTCGTCCGGCGCCTATGCCGACGGGAATGCCGGCAGGGGCATTACGGTGACGGCGACGGGCCTGGCGCTGAAGGGCGCCGATGCCGGGAATTACGTCCTGGCTGCCACGAGCACCACGGCCGACATCGGGAAGATCGACCCGAAGACCGTCACAGTGGGGCTGACCGGCAAGGTCGACAAGTTCTTCGACGGCACGACCCAGGCCAAGCTGGGCAGCGGCAACTATACGCTGACCGGTGTCCTGTCCGGCGATGGCGTATCGCTGAACGATCCCACCACCGGCGCCTATGCCCAGGCGCAAACCGGAAGCGGGATCGCCGTCACGGTCGGCGGGCTGGCGCTGAGCGGCGCCGATGCCCGGAATTACCGGCTGGCCAGCGCGACCGCGACCGCCAATATCGGCGAGATCGACCCCAACGCGCCGTCGAACCCGTTCATCCCGCTGCCTCCACCACAGCCACCCGGCACCGCCGCCTCGCCGCAGACGGTGGCGGCAAGCGCGATCGCCGTCTCGCATTCCGTCGCCGTGCCGAAGCCGGAGATGGCCGAGATGGCGAAGCTGTCGGGCTGCGGCGGCGAGGATTTCGTCGCCGTGGTGCCGGGGGAGGACGGGCATGTCGGGGCCGTCGTGGTGGAATCGGAAGGCAGCAAGACGGTGCTGCACGCGGCCTATGCCGGCTGCTCCGGTTCCAGGCCGGTCATCACCTCGCCGCAGGAGGTGAACCGGCTGTTCGGCGGCGCGCTCGCGGCGCGGCCGACCCCGCCTGCCGCGTTCCAGCTCTTTTACCGGACCGGCAGTGTCACTTTGGAGCCGGATGCACTGGCCGTCTTCGACAGGGCATACGCCGAGGTCGGGCGGCGTCAGACAGTCGATGTCGTGGTCGCCGGCTTCACGGACACGGTGGGGACGGAGCACGGCAACGATCTTCTGTCGCTGGCGCGGGCGCAGGCCGTGGCCAGGCTGCTCGAGACGCGCGGCCTCAAGGCCGGCTCGGTCATGACGGTCGGCCGGGGCGCGCGCGGCCTGCTGGTTCCCACGGCGCCCCAGGTGGCGGAAGACAAGAACCGCCGGGTCGAGATCACGGTCCGTTGAGGTGAAGCGCACCAGACTGACCGCCGCGATCGGCCTTGCCGTTTCGCTTTCATCCGTTGCGGCCTTCGGCCAAGCTTATGAACGGGTGGCGCCGAAGGCGCTGCCGGACAATCCGCCGCCGCCGCCGCCCACCGATACGCCGCAATTCTCGCCGCTGCCGACATCGGACCAGGTGGTGATCCAGTCGCTGAAGGGGCTGGTCTTCATTCCCGACCCCGGGGCGCTGCGCAAGGACGGCCTGCCCGATGCGGCGGGAATCAATGCGCCCGGCCTGCCGCTGCTGGCCGATGCGGGCTTCACCGCCAAGGTTTCCCCCTATATCGGCGGCAAGATGACGATGGGCGATCTCAACAAGAT
>DATBAZ010000066.1:0-26829 GCA_036271255.1 Alphaproteobacteria bacterium | reverse complement strand
CGGTGACGACCGGGCAGGTCCTGGAGCGCTGGCCGCTCGACGTCGAGAACCAGGTCAAGGCGCTCGGCCAGGGCTTCGATTCCACCCTCGAGGGGGAACGCAGCGCGCTGCAGTTCATGGGCGGCAAACTGTATGTGAACTATGGCGGGCGCTACGGCGATTGCGGCGACTATCACGGCATCGTCCTGGAGTTCAATCCGGCGACCCACAGGGCCACCGGCATGTGGGAGACGCGGGCCACCGGCAGCGGCATCTGGGGACAGGGCGGCGTCGCCAGCGACGGGACGTCGCTCTACGCCGCCACCGGCAACACCATCGGCGCCAGCAGCTGGGGCGACGGTGAGGCGGTGATCCGGTTGAAGGCGGGCCTGGCGCATTCCGGCGCCGCGAAGGATTTCTTCAGGCCGGAGATCTGGCACACGCTGGACGACGAGGATCTCGATCTCGGCGGCACGGGCGCCGTCCAGTTCCAGGTGCCCAAGGCCGGCCGCGGCAGCGTCGGGCGGGCGCTGGCGCTCGGCAAGAATGGTGTCGCCTATCTGCTCGACAGCGCGGACCTGGGCGGCTCCGCCGGAATGCTCGCCAGCCTGAAGGTTTCCAATTCGGTGATCATCACCGAACCGGCGGTCTATCCGGCCAAGGACTATGCGCTTGCCGCCTTCACCAACTTCAACGGCTCGCGCGTGGATTGCTCGGGCAACAACCTGACCGCGCTCAAGATCGAGCCAAAGGCGAAGGGCGGCCTTTCGGTTGCCTGGTGCGCCGGGATCGATGGCGGCGGCGCGCCGATCGTGACGACCACCAACGGCGCGGCCTTTCCGATCGACTGGGTCGTCGGGGCCCAGGGCGACAACCAGCTTCATGCATTCAATGCGCAGACCGGGAAAGAGCTGTTTTCCGGCGGCGGGGTCACGATGAACGGGCTGCATCGCTTCAGCACGCTGATCGCCGCCAACCGCCGCCTCTATGTCGCGGCGGACGGAGCCGTCTACGCCTTCACCTTCTGACTTAGAACACGAGATGACTCGGATCGCGAAAAGCCTTGCCTTGCTCCTCGCGGCACTCTGTGCCGTTCCGGCGCAGCACCACGCATCGGCGCAGAATGTCACGACCTTCCATAATGGCGCCGACCGCGAGGGCGCCTATGTCGTGCCCGGCCTCACTTACGCAGCCGCCGCCAAGCTGCACCGCGACGCCAACTTCAAGGCGACCATATCGGGCGACGTCTTCGCCCAGCCGCTCTATTGGAAGCCCGCGGGAGCCCGGAAGGGCCTGGTCATCGTCGCGACCGAAGAGAATTTCGTCTATGCGCTGGATGAGGCGACCGGCGCGCGGGTGTGGAAAACCACACTGCCGCGGCCCGCACCGCTCAGCGAGCACGGCTGTGGCGACATCGACCCCGAAGGGATAACCGGCACGCCGGTCATCGATCCGGCCACCGGTACCCTCTACCTGGACGCCGTGATATCCGGGGCCGGCAAGGTGGCCAAGCACAAGCTGTACGCGATCTCGCTGGCGACCGGCGCCGTGCTGCCCCGCTGGCCGATCGACGTCGAAAACCGGATGAGGGCTCATCACCAGGCCTTCTCGTCGCAATATCAGGGCGAACGCAGCGCGCTGCTCTTCTTCAACAACCGGCTCTACGTCACCTATGGCGGGCGCGCGGGCGATTGCCAGCCGTATCACGGCGTGGTGATCGAGGTCGCGCCGAAGGCCCGTGTCGTGACCGGCGTTTGGGCGACCAAGGCCGATCGCGGCGGGATCTGGTCGCAGAGCGGCCTGTCCAGCGATGGAACTTCCATCTTCGTGACGACCGGAAACACCACCACTTCGGCCGGCTGGGGTGATGGCGAGGCGGTTATCCGGCTGTTGCCGGGCCTCGATCGGTCGACCAGCCGCAAAGACTTTTTCGCACCCGCGAATTGGAAGTCTATGGACGATAACGACCAAGACCTGGGCGCCACGGCGGCGGTGCCGTTCACGGTGCCGGCCGCCGGTGGCGCCGCGGCGCGCATCCTGGCGATGGGCAAGGATGGTAACGCCTATCTCCTCGACGCCGGCAATCTCGGCGGCTTCGGCCATCAGCTGGCCCGGTTCGCCGTGACCCCACCCACCTTGCGGGCGGTGCCGGCCATCCACAAGACTGCGACGGGAACGCTGGTGGCGATCCCCAATCATGGGACCGTGACGGCGGACTGCTCCGGAAACAACCTGACCGTGCTGAAGGTGACGGCGGACCCCGACACGCCGGTCAAGCTGGCGTGGTGCGCGCTCATCGCTGGTTTCGGCCAGCCGATCGTGACCACCACGAACGGAACGGACGATCCGATCTTCTGGCTTGCCGGGGCCGGCGGCGACCAGAAGATGCACGGCTTCGACGCGCTGACCGGCAAGGTGCTGTTTTCCGGTGGAAACGCCAGGATGACCGGCGTTCGTCAGATGTCGACGATCATCGTCGCCAACAACCGCTTTTATGTCGTGGGCGATGGAACCGTCTACGCCTTCACGTTTTGAGAATTACTGACCTTAGTCGAACGGAGTAAGCCGGATGAGAAACCCGATACAGATCGCCGCGGCGGCAGTCGCGACGGCGGCGTGCCTTGCGGGCTTCGCGTCTTCCGCTTTCGCGCAGAGCGTGACGACCTATCACAACTCTCCCGAGCGGAACGGCGTGTATACGGTTCCCGGCCTGACGGATGCCGCGGCGGCGAAGGTCCGTCTCGGTTTCAAAGCTTCCGTATCGGGGAATGTCTACGCCCAGCCGTTGTACTGGAAAGCCGCGGGATCGCCCGGACTGATCATCGTCGCCACCGAATCCAATTTCGTCTATGCGCTGAACGCCAACAGCGGCGCGGTGGTCTGGCGCAGGCAGCTTCCCAGGCCGGTTCCGGCCGGTACCTTGCCTTGCGGCAACATCACGCCTGAGGGGGTGACCGGCACCCCGGTGATCGATCGGGCAACCGGGCGGCTCTATCTGGACGCGACGACGCTCCAGGGCGGCAGCCTGCCGCGGCACATGATCTATGCGCTGTCGCTCAGCGACGGGAAAATCGTGCCGCACTGGCCCATCAACGTCGACAACGCAATGGCCAAGCGCAAGGCCCCGTTCATGTCCGAATTGCAGGGCGAGCGCGGCGCGCTGCAGTTCTTCAAGGGCAAACTCTACATCTCCTATGCCGGCCGGGGCGGAGACTGCGGAAGCTCGACCGGGGCCATCTATCGCGGCGTGGTGATCGAGGTCACTCCGGCGACAACGCCGACGCTCTCGGGCGACTGGGAGACACGGGCGGCCCGCGGCGGCATCTGGGGCCAGGGTGGCGCCACCAGCAACGGCGCCTACTTGTTCGCCACCACCGGCAACACGTCCGGCGCAAATACATGGGGTGACGGCGAGGCGGTGATCCGCCTGTCCCCCGGCCTTAAGCGGTCGGCCGACAAAGCCGACTCCTTCACGCCGGCCGACTGGAAGGATCTGGACAACCAGGATCTGGATCTCGGCGGCACGGCCGCCATCCCGTTCTCGGTGGGCACCGGATCCGACAAGGTGGCGCGCGTGCTGGCCATGGGGAAGAACGGCCACGCCTATCTGTTGAATGCGCCCGACCTCGGCGGCATCGGGCACCCGCTGGTGAACGTCAAAGTGTCGAACTCGCGGATCATCACCGGGCCCGCGGCTTATGAGGCTTCAGGCGGAACATGGGTTGCCTTCACCAATGCCGAGGGGCTGCAGTCGAACTGCTCGGGGTCGGGCATCACCGTGCTGCGGATCACCGCGAAACCGGACCATATCGGCACCCATTGGTGCGCGCCGTTCAATGGCGCCGGCTCGCCGATCATCACGACGACGAACGGCGTCGCCGATCCGATCGTCTGGGTGGCGGGGGCGGAGGGCGACAATGAGCTGCACGCGTTCGATCTTCTGACCGGCAAGGTCCTGTTCAACGGCGGTGGAACCGGCATGACCGGCCTGCACCGCTACAGCACGATGATCGCCGTCAACCATCACCTCTATGTCGCCGGCGACAACACGCTATACGCCTTCGCCTTCTAGCCGGCGGGCAATTTCCTGTTGCCGGTGGGTGACGGGCCGGGTCAGACTGCGGGGACATAACCCCCCAGCCTGACGCCGGAGCCCGCCAATGATCATTCGCAGCGACGAGACGGCCGATATCGCGGTTCCCGGCTCGGAAGGACCGATGCGGCTGCATCTGTTCCGCCCTGCCGTGCCCGGGCGTTTCCCCGGCTTGGTCTTCTATTCCGAAATCTACCAGGTGACCGGCCCGATCCGCCGGCTGGCGGCGCTGATGGCGGGGCAGGGCTATCTGGTGGCGGTGCCCGAGGTCTATCATGAGTACGAGCCGCTCGGCACCGTGCTCAATTACGATCAGCCGGGCACCGACCGCGGCAACGCGCTCAAATTCAGCAAGCCGGTCGCCGGCTTCGACGCCGATTCCAAGGCAACGCTGGCCTGGCTGAAACAGCATGAGGCCTGCACCGGCCGCCTCGGCACCATGGGCGTCTGCCTGGGCGGGCACCTGGCCTATCGCGCAGCGCTCGACCCCTCGGTTTCGGCCGCCGCCTGCTTTTATGCCACCGACATCCATACCGGCACGCTGGGCGCCGGCAAGTCCGACGACAGCCTTGCCCGCATGGCCGATCTCAAGGCCGAGACGCTGTTCGTCTGGGGCCGGCAGGACCCGCACGTGCCCTTTGCCGGCCGCCAGGCGATCCGTGAGCGTCTGGAAGAGGTCGGCGCGCATTACGAGTGGCATGAGGTCAATGCCCAGCATGCGTTTCTGCGCGATGAGGGGCCGCGCTACGACCCTGCCCTGTTCCTGCAGGGAGTCGGCTGGGCGCTTGCTTTGTTTCATCGTGGGCTTCACGCCGAGACAGTGTGAAACCATAATAAAAAAGCGGCGGAAGGCATCGAATTTACTATGCATTTATTGAGAATTTGATAACCTTCGCCACCGCGAAACCGCGCTTGGGGCGGGCGGCGCCACGATCGTCAAGCCAAGCAAACTCGCAGCGAGCGACAGGCGTTAAAAGCGCCGAGAAGATCGAGGGACAGTCATGGCGGACACATTCGTATCCTCCGGGAGCACCGACAACGGTGACGTCATCTCCAGTGGCGATGCCGAGTACGTCCTATCCGGCGGCTTCACCGTCAGCGCGACGGTGCAGAGCGGCGGCCTGCTCGTCCTGTCGGGCGGCACGGCAAGCAATGCCGTAATCGAAGGCGGCGGCCAGCTGCTGGTCAGCGCCGGCGGCTTCGAGATCAGCGGCGTCGTCACCTCGGATTCGGGCGGCACCGGCTCGGAAACCGTCTTCGCCGGCGGCAGCGCCGCCGCGACCGTCGCCTCCAGCGGCGGCGTTCTGACGATCAGCTCGGGCGGCTTCAGCATCAGCGCGTTGGCTCAGGGCGGCAAGATCGTCGACAATGGCGGGCTGGTCAGCAGCGCGACCGTAACCGACGGCGGCAGCCTGACCGTCGGCAGCGGCGGCGTGGCGAGCAACACGCTCCTGAAGCCGGTCGACAGCGGCACGGCAAGCGAAACAGTTCTTTCCGGCGGCAGCGACGAGGACTCGATCGTCGCCAACGGCGGCGACCTGATCGTCAGCTCGGGGGCCACGGTCACCGGCACGATCGTTTCGAGCGGCGGCCTGCTCGATCTCAAGAGCGGCCTGGTCGGCGGCATCGCCAGCGGCGCCACGATCAGCGCGGGCGGCGAGCTGAACGTGAGCGCGGGCGCCTTCAATTACAGTGCGACGGTGCAGGGTTCGGAGAGCGTTTTCCTCAGCGGGGCCGACAGCGCCACGACCGTGCTCTCAGGCGGCGTTCTGACGCTCTCGGGCGGGACTGCGACCGATACGATGGTCGGGCCGGGCGGCAAGGTCGTCGTCGGCAACCTCGGCAGCAGCATCAGCGCGGTTTTCGTCGGCTCGGGCAGCGCCGCCAGCACCGCGCTCGCGGTCGAGGTCGTGCTTTCCGGCGGCAGCGCGAGCGCCTCAACGATCAGCAGCGATGCCTATCTCCTGATTTCGGGCGGCACCGCCGACGGCGCCATCGTCGAGGACGGCGGCGTGCTCTGGATCAGCGGCGCGGGTGGGGTAGCCACCAACGCCGTGCTCATGGGGTCGGGGCCAGCGGCGCTGTCCGGCGGCGTTTCGGGTTCGCTGGAACTGGTCCTCGCCGGCGGCGCCGCCAGCGGGACGACGGTCAGCGGCGGCGCGCAGGTCCTGGTCTCGAGCGGCGGCAACGTCTACTTCACCACGCTCAGCAGCGGTGGCCAACTTCTGATCAGCAACAGCGGCACCGCGACCGGCACCACCGTCACCGGCAGCGGCCAGATCAACGTCAGCAACGGCGGCCTGCTGGTCAGCACCACGATGGACGACGGCCTGCTGCAGGTGAATGCCGGCGCGGAAGCCGATTTTCTGACGATCAGCGGCGGCGGCGGCGTCGTCAGCGCAGGGGGCGTGCTCAAGAGCGCCACGGTGACCGGAGACCCGGATCATCCCACCAACATCCTCCTCGCCGGCAGCGCCAGCGCCACCACCGTGGGACTGGGCGGCATCCTGGACATCCAGGGCGGCACCGCGACCGGCACGAGCGTCACCGGCGGGGGTCGGATCGTGCTGGAATCCGGCGTCACGAACTTCACCAACATCAGCAGCGGCGGCGCCGAGACCGTATCGTCGGGCGCCGTCGCGTCGTTCACGACGGTCAGCGCCGGCGGCACGGTCACGGTGTCCTCAGGCGGGGCGACCCTGTCGGCCACGCTCAGCGGCGGCGCGCTGAACGTGCTGCTCGGCGGCGTGGCCAGCAACACATTCATCCTCAGCGGCGGCGTTGAAACCGTCGTCACCGGCGGCACCGACAAGTTCGCGACGATCAGCGCCGGCGGCGTGCTGGATCTGGCCGGCGGCACGGCGAGCAACGTCACCGTGCTCAGCGGCGGCGAGATCGTGTTCGACGGCGGGTCCGTCCATACGATCACGATCTCGAGCGGCGGCATCGAGGGGATCGGATCCGGCACGACGCTCGCCGGGCTGACGGTGGGCGACGGCGTGACCCTGGTGGTGTCGTCCGGCGGAGCGGCCCACGCGGTCATCGCAACCAGCGGCGGCGGCATCAATGTCAGTGCCGGTGGCACCGTTTCCGGGGCCACCATATCCGGTTCCGAGACCCTCTCCTCCGGCAGCGGGGATGCGTCGTTCCTGAACCTCTCGGCGGGCGGTTCGGCGACCAATGTCTCGGTCACCGACGGGGCGGTGTTCAACATCTCGGGCGCCACGGCCAGCGCCATCACCGTCACGAATGGCGGCGGGGTCAGTGTCACGCTCGGCGGCGCCGTTTCCGGCGTCACGCTGTCGGGTGGCGGCGATCAGGCATCGTACCTGAACCTGTCGGGTGGCACGGCGAGCAATGTCAGCGCGACCGGCGGTGCCATCGTGACCGTGGCCAGCGGCGGCATCTTCGGCGGCACCGCGAACGGCGGCGCCGGGTTCAATGTCGGCTCGGGCGGGTTGGCGTCGGGAATCAGCGTCACCGGCGTCGATTCTTCCAACAGCAGCGATACGCAGGCCTCGTTCCTCAACCTGTCGGCGGGCGGCTCCGCGGCTAATGTCAGCGTCAGCGACGGGGCGCTGTTCGCTGTCTCCGGCGGCACGGCGACCGGCATCACCGTCACCGACGGCGGCGGGATCGAGGTCACCGGCGGCGTGACGTCGAATACGACCCTGTCCGGGTTCATCCTCATATCGAGCGGCACCCAGGCCTCGTTCGAGAACGTGTCGGCCGGCGGATCCGCGATCAGCACCACGGTCGGCAATGGCGGCCAGCTTGCCGTGTTCAGCGGCGGCAGCGCCGACTTCGTCACCGTGCTGGCCGGCGGCGAGATCGTTTTCGGCGGCGGCGCCATCGGCGACCTGACGATTTCCAGCGGCGGCTCGGAGGGGATCGCCTCCGGCGTCGATATGAGCGGCCTCACCGTCGGCAACGGCGTGACGCTGTTCGTGTCGGGCGGCGGCGAGGTAGACGGTGTGACCGTCCAGTCCGGCGGGCAGGTCATGATCCTGTCGGGTGGCGTCGTGGACAGCGCGACGCTGGGCAGCGGCGGCAAGATTTTCATCGTCGGCGGCGAGCTGCTGCTGACCAGCGCGCTCACCAGCGGCGTGTTCTTCTCCAGCGGCGGCATCGAGGCGATCGCGTCGGGCCGGACAATCAGCGGCCTCACGGTCAGCGGGAACGCCATCCTGGACGTGCTCACCGCCGGCGCGGCGCAAAACGCCACGGTGACGTCTGGCGGGACGATGAACATCCTGTCGGGCGGCACGGCTTCCGGGACGGTCGTTACCGGCGTCGCGACGGTTTCCGGGGACACGCTGCCCTCGACGCTCACCATGTCCTCTGGCGGTCTCGCCAGCAACACCAGCGTGACCGACGGGGCGGTCTTCAACCTCTCCGGCGGCGAGGCCGACACGGTCTTCGTCTTCAGCGGCGGCCAGGTCAATGTCGGTTCCGGCGGGGTGGTCAACAGTGCGACGGTCGACGGTTTTCTGACCTCCGGCGACAGTATTCAGCCATCGATGCTCAACGTGTCCGGGGGCGGCGAGGCCGATGTCGTGACCGCGACGGGCGGTGCCGGCATCAATGTGGGGTCCGGCGCGGTGATCTCCGGCGCCGTGGTGAACGGATTCGTGGATTTGGGGTCGGCCGGTATTGAGGCCACCTTCCTGAACCTGTCCGCCGGCGGCTCCGCGCTCAATGTCAGCGTCGTCAGCGGCGCGGTGTTCAATGTTTCGGGCACGGCCATCGGGATTACCGTCACCAGCGGTGGCGGCGTGAATGTCGGCCTGAGCGGCATCACGTCGAACACGACGTTGTCCGGCTTCATTCCCATGTCGAGCGGCAACCAGGGATCGTTCGAGAACGTATCGTCCGGCGGTTCCGCGACCAATACCTCGGTCGGCAGCGGCGGCATACTGAGCGTTCTCAGCGGCGGCGATGCCAACGGCGTCAAAGTACTCAGCGGCGGCGAGATCGTCTTCGGCGGCGGCACGGTCGAGGGTCTGACGATCTCCAGCGGCGGCATGGAAGGGATCGCCTCCGGCGTGATCGCCAGCGGTCTCACCGTCAGCAGCGGCGTTTCCCTGATCATATCCGGCGGCGGTATCGCGGCCGGTACGACCGTCAATTCCGGCGGCAAGGTCTTCATCCTGTCCGGCGGCGAGCTGCTGCTGACCGGTGCGCCGCCCAGCAACGTGTTCTTCTCCAGCGGCGGGATCGAGGCGATCGGCTCCGGCACGAAGCTCAGCAAGCTTACCGTCAGCGGAAACGCCACGCTCGACGTGCTGATGGGCGGCAGCGCGGTAAGCGCCACGGTGACCTCGGGCGGGACGATGAACGTCCTGGCGGGCGGCGTCGCTTCGAATACGCTGGTCAGCGGCTTCGTGACGTTATCCAGCGGTTTCACGCTGTCATCGACCTTCAACATCTCTTCCGGCGGCGTCGCCAGCCATACCAGCGTCAGCGAAGGCGGGGTCTTCAACATCTCCGCCGGCGGCGAGGCCGATGGGGTCTTCGTCGTCAGCGGCGGCCAGGTCAACCTGGCCTCGGGCGGCATCGTCAGCAGCGCCGTCATCAGCGGCTTCCAACTACTCTCGTCTGGCGGCGGCGCGCAGGCGTCGGTGTTCAATATATCTTCCGGCGGCAAGGCCACGGGCGTCTCGGCGACGGGCGGCGGCGGAATCAATCTCGCAGCCGGCGGTACGATCTCAGGGGTTCTGGTCAGCGGTTTCGTCGATCTCGGATCGGCGGGCGGCGTCCAGGCGTCGTTCCTCACCCTGGGTTCGGGCGCCGTCGCCACGGCGACGACGGTCGATGCGGGCGCCATCCTCAATGTCGAGGGCGGGACGGCCGACGGGGTCACTGTCCATGGCGGCGGCGGCATCTTTGTCACGGTCAGCGGCGGCAAGACCTCGGGCGTGTCGCTGTCGGGCTTCACCACGGTCTCCGGGCTCGTGCAGGGTTCGTTCGAAGCGGTCTCCTCAGGCGGCTTCGCCAGCGACACCACCATCGGCAATGGCGGCGTGTTCACCGTGTACAGCGGCGGCACGGCCGATGGCGTGACCGTGCTCTCGGGCGGCGAGCTCGTCTTCGGCGGCGGCACAGCCGACCATGTGACCGTCAGCAGCGGCGGCTTCGAAGGGGTCGCGGCGGGCTTCACGGTCAGCGGACTGGTCGTCGTCAGCGGCGTCACCCTGTTCGTCGTCTCCGGCGCCACGGCGGTCAACCCGATCGTTCAGTCCGGCGGTATGATCGACGTCAAGGACGGCGGCCAGCTGCTGGTGACCAGCGGCAGCGTCGGCGGTGTGACGCTCGGCAGCGGGGGCACCGAGACCGTGGCCGGCGCGACGGTGTCCGGCGTGGTCATCGGCGCCGGCGCGACCCTCGGGATTTCCTCCGGCGGCGTCGCCCTGGGCGCGACCGCGCAGTCGGGCGGCGGCATCAATGTGTATGCCGGCGGGAGCGTTTCCGGGACCTTGGTCGAAGGGTTCGACCCCACGTCCGGATTCGACACCCCGTCCTTCCTGGCGGTGTCCTCCGGGGGCATCGCGAGCAATACCAGCGTCACCTTCGGGGCCAGCTTCACCGTGCTGAGCGGCGGCGAGGCGGACGGTGTCACCGTTACCAGCGGCGGCCAGTTCTCCGTCGCCAGCGGCGCCACCGTGACCAGCGTCACAATCGACGGTTTCCGCACGCTTTCCTCCGGCGGCATCCCGATCGGCTTCCAGTCGTCCTTCATGGGCGTGTCCTCGGGCGCGATCGTGAACAATGTCAGCGTCAGCGACGGCGCCGTGCTCAATATCGGGGGCGCCGCCGTCAACGGCGTCTTCGTGACCAGCGGCGGCATCGTCAATCTGTCGTTCAGCGGCACGATCTCGGGCGGCAGCTTCGACGGTTTCCTGAACACCTCTTCCGGCGCGCAGGCCTCGTTCCTGAACGTGTCCTCGGGCAGCACGGCGACCGATATCGGCGTTTCCGACGGGGCGGTGGTCAATCTCTACGCCGGCACACTGAGTCACGGCACCGTGACCAGCGGCGGCGGCATCAATGTGGCGTTCGGCGGCTCGACCGTCGGAACCGTGCTCAGCGGCTTCGCCTTCCTCTCCGGGGTGGTCCAGGGCTCGTTCGAGATCGTCTCGGCCGGCGCGTCCGCCACAAGCACGACCGTCGGCGATGACGGCGTCTTCATAGTCCTGTCCGGCGGCTCGGCCTCCGGCGTGACTCTGGACGGCGGCGTCTTCAACATCACCGGCGGCATCGTCGACGATGTCCAGGGCTCCGGCACACTCAATGTCCTGTCCGGCGGCTTCGTATCGGGCGTCACGATCAGCGGGGCGGGATCGTTCGAGAACGTGTCGTCCAGCAGCTTCGTCAGCGACACCACCATCGGCAGCGGCGCTGTGCTGGTGCTGGAGCGAGGCGGCACCGCTACCGACGTAGAGGTTCTGTCGGGCGGCCAGGTTCTCTACAAAGGCGGCATCGCTAGCGGTCTCACGATCGACAGCGGCGGCGCCGAGGCGGTCGGCGGCGGCGTCAAACTCAACAAGCCGACCGTCGCCGATGGCGTGACTTTGGTCGTTTCGGCCGGCGGCACGGTGAGCGCTCCGAAGATACTGACGGGCGGCGCCGTCACGGTGCTGCGCGGCGGGCAGGTCGTGATCACCAGCGCGATCACGAGCGGGATCACCATCTCCAGCGGCGGCGCCGAGGCGATCACGACATCGGTCGGCGGCCTTACGGTCGCCAGCGGGGTATTGTTGATCGTATCGTCCGGCGGCAACGCGGCGGGCGTGAAGGTGCAGAAGGGTGGCGAGGTGGTGTTTGCCGGCGGCGTCATCACCAACGCTACGATCAGCAGCGGCGGCAGCGAGGGCGTCGCCAACAAGGCGAAGGTCAGCGGAATCACGATCAGCGCCGGGGTCACGCTCAACGTTTCGTCGGGCGGCACGGCCAGCGCGACGAAGGTGCTGAAAGGCGGCGAGATCGTCTATGCCGGCGGCACGATCGCCGGAACCGTGTTCGCCGCCGGCGCCAGCGCGGGCATCGCCGCCGGCACCAGGGCCACCGGCATCGTCGTCAACAACGGCGTGACCTTGCTGGTGACGTCCGGCGCGACGGCCGCAGGGGCGAAGATTTCGAGTGGCGGTGAGCTGATCTATGCCGGCGGCACGGTGACCGGGGCCGTCTTCATCGGCGGCAGCGCGGCCATCGCCGCGGGGCTCAATCTCGCCGGCGCGGTCGTCACCAGCGGTGAGACGCTGGTCGTCTCCGCGGGCACCTCCGCCACCGGTGCGAAAGTGCAGAGCGGCGGCCAGATCCTCTACGCCGGCGGCACCGTCGCCAACGCCGCGATCGGCAATGGCGGTGCCATCGGCATCGCTGCCGGCGTGAAGTTTACCGGGCAGGTGGTCGGCAACGGCACGACGCTGGTCGTTTCCTCTGGCGGCACGGCCACCGGGGCGAAGGTGCAGAAGGGCGGCCAGATCGTCTATGCCGGCGGCACGATCACCGGGGCGACCGTCAGCGCAGGCGGCGGCTACGGCATCATTGGGACCAAGGTCTCGAACCTGAAGATCGGCAGCGGCATCAGCCTGACGGTTGGGGCCAGCGGCACCGCGGTCAAGGCCTCCATCCAGAAGGGCGGCAGTGTGATCTTCGCGTCCGGCGGCTCCGAAACCGGGCTCAAGCTGGCCAGCGGCGCGGTTGTTGGGGTCACCAGCGGCGGCAAGATCAATGCCCTCACCATCGGCACCGGTGTCGTGCTCAATGTGAGCTCGGGCGGCACGGCCAGCGCCACGGTGCTGAACGGCGGCACGGAAGTCGTATCCTTGGGCGGGACCGCCGGCGGCACGACTAGCTTTGGTTCCAATTCCAAGCTGGTGCTGGCGACGAAAACCAGCGTTTCGATCTCCGCTTCGGGCTTCAAGGCCTCGGATTCGCTCGACCTGACCGGCTTTGCCTTCAAGTCGACGGAAAAGCTGACTTATACCGCCGGCAAGGGCCAGGGCACGCTGACGGTCGTCGACGGCTCGTTGAAGGCGACGGTCACGCTGTTCGGCCAGTATGTCGCCGCCGGGTTCCATCTGGCGAAGGATTCGACGGGTGGAACCGTAATAACCTATTCGTCGGCACCGGCGCATATTGCAGAACTGGCGGTTCCGCGAGGATAAAGGACGCAGCCGCCCAAAAGGCGGCGCGGAAAGGCCCAGGGCGGCGGAAAAGATTTAGTAGGACGATCTTGCGGGACTGGCTTGAGCGGAATGGGGAGATCGCGCAGCTTGCGCGGCGGCAGCTTTTCTTTGTCGGCGGCGCGCCGCGCTCAGGCACGACCTGGCTGCAGCAGCTTCTGGACGCCCACCCGGATGTCTGCTCGAAAGGCGAGGGGCTTTTCCTGCAGCAGCTTGCCGTGCCGCTCGAGAAGATCATGGCACAGCGCGCCGAGGTGATCGCCGGCAAGAACAAGCAGCTGTTCACGCATACCGGCGGCTATCCCCTGCCGTCGAAGGGCGATGTCGAGTTCCTGATGGGAACCGCCATCCTGACCGCGCTTCACCAGCAGAGCCAAGGCAAGCCCTATAAGGCGATCGGCGAGAAGACGCCGGAGAACGTGTTCTTCTATCCGCGCCTGAAAAGCCTGTTCCCGAAGGCGAAGTTCATCTCGATCGCCCGCGATCCGCGCGACGTGCTGACCTCGGCCTGGCATTTCTTCAAGAAGCCTACCCCCGGTGAGAACGAGATCACGGCCAAGCTCGAATTCATCCGCGGCGCCCTGCCGTCGATGAACGATGGCGCGCGCAAGATGGTCGAGTTCCACAAGGCCAATCCCAACGACCATATCTTCGTCACCTATGACGGCCTGCGTACGCAGCCCGCGCCGTTCCTGGCCCAGCTGTTCCGCTTTATCGGCGTGTCGGACAAGGCCGATATCGTCGCGGACTGCATCAAGAAGACGGATTTCGCCGTCCAGACGGGGGGGCGGCCGCCGGGCGTCGAGCAGAACGGTGTATTCCACCGCAAAGGCGAGGTCGGCTCCTGGAAAGCGACGATGAACGAGGAGATGAGCCAGGTGATTCTCAAGGATTTGGCCTGGATGTTCCCGCTTTTCGGCTGGCGGCAATAAATTAGGGCGAATATAGGTAATGATCCTTTCTTGATTGGGCCGAAATTGAACCGTAATCACAGAAGACGCGAGAAGGCACAGCGCCCCGCGCTGCGAGGACCTATGACAGATACTCTGCTTGTGAAGCTGCCGCCGGAAGCACCGGCTGCCGAGCCCGCGCCGGAAGCGGCTTCCGGCGCGCCGCCCCCGCCCGCCGATTCCGCCTCGGCGCAGACGGACAAGCGGCCCTACCCGCCGCCGGCCGAGATGCCGACGCAGGTGGGGCCGATGGGCATCCGCTTCGACTATAATGACGGCTGCCGGGTGTTTCTGCCCGACGGCGGCAAGTGGAAGATACGGCTCAGCGACACCGGTACCGGCAACATCCTGTTCCAGACCGCGCTCGGCGGCGGCCGGATCAACAGCTCGAAGCGCTATTTCCTGCGCTGCAGGATCGAGGTCTGGTCGGACGACAAGGAAGTCTTCACCCACGACTTCAACTGCGAGGGGAAAGAAGTCCTGGTCCAGTTCCCGGTCGGCACGATCGGCGACACGATGGGCTGGTTCCCCTATGCGGTGAAGTTCCAGGCCGAGCATGGCTGCAAGCTGACCTGCGCGATGGCCGAATGGCTGATCCCGCTTTACGCCCCGGTCTATCCCGACATCACCTTCGTCGGCCATGACGGCGTGAAGTCGGACAGCTATTACGCCACTTATTCGATGGGCCTGTTCTTCGACGACGACGACCATGTCCACCAGCCGTGCGACTTCCGGCTGGTCGGGCTGCACCGCACCGCGGGCTATATCCTCGGCGTCGACCCGACCGAGGTGGCGCCGAAACTGGCCATCTCCGACGATCCCCGCCCGATCGCCGAGCCCTATGTCTGCATCGCCGCGCAGAGCTCGACCCAGTGCAAATACTGGAACAATCCGTCGGGCTGGCGCGAGGTCGTGGCCTTCCTGAAGAATGCCGGATATCGCGTGATCTGCATCGACCAGCGCACCGAGCATGGCACCGACATCACCTGGAACCACATCCCCTATGGCTCTGAGGACCAGACCGGCGACCGGCCGCTGACCGAGCGGGCGCATTGGCTGAAGCACTGCGAGTTCTTCGTCGGCCTGTCGAGCGGCCTGTCATGGCTCGCCTGGGCGGCGGGGGCGAAGGTGGTGATGATCTCCGGCTTCACCCACCCGACCAACGAATTCGATACGCCCTATCGCGTCATCAACTATCATGCCTGCAACAGCTGCTGGAACGATGTGCGGGTGCGGTTCGACCATAAGGATTTCCTATGGTGCCCGCGTCATGCCGGCACCCCGCGCCAGTTCGAATGCACCCGCCTCATCACCGCCGAGGCGGTGAAAACCGCTATCCGCCTCATCCCGGGATTTGGTAAGACCGATACATAATAACCCTGGGACCTTAAGGCGGCAGACCGATGAGCGCTTACACTCCAACCGTCTCATCCGGTCAGACCGTCACAGGTGAAGTGGTATCGACGGGGGCCGGCCAGACCGTGGCGGCCGGCGGCACCGCCATCTTAGGCTCGGTGTTCGACTTCTGCTCGCAGGGCGTGGAGGGCTTCACCAGCGGCATGCTGATCGGCAGCGGCGGCGTGCAGCTCATCAGCGCCGGCGGGGTCGCCGTCGGCACGATGGTCGACGATTACGGCCTGCAGCAGATCTATGCCGGGGCCACGGTGAGCGACACCACCGTCACCGGCTACAACGCCGTCCAGGACATCGCCGGCGGCACGGCGGTCGGAACGGTGCTGTCGGGCAGCTTCCAGTTCCTCGAAACAGGCTCCGTCGCCAGCGCGACGACGATCTCCAGCGGCGGCGATCAGACGGTGGTCGACAGCGCCACCGCGAGCGTCACCGCCATCAGGAACGGCGGTGAGCAGGACATTCTGGGCGGCACGGCTGTCGCCACCACCATCAGCGCGGGCGGCTTCCAGTATGTCTCGACCGGCGTGGTCAGCAGCACGACGATCCTCAAGGGCGGCTACCAGATACTCGCCGGCGGCGCGGCCTTCGGGGTGACGGTCTCCAGCGGCGGTTTCGAGACGCTGGGTTCCGGCGCCTTCGCCAGCGGCGTGGCGGTGAAGCACGGCGGCACCATCGTGCTGGCCGGGGGCACGGTGGATGGGCTGACCCTCGCGCCCGGCGGCATCGAGCAGGTGGCCGAGGGCGGCGTGCTGGTCGCCTCGTCTGGCCAAACGCTGTCGGGCGTCCAGGTCATCTCCGGCGGGCTGGTCGTGCTCGCCGGCGGCACGTTTGCCGGCCTCAAGATCAGCAGCGGCGGCATGGAGGCGCTTGGCAAGGGCACGAAGCTCAGCAACGTCACCGTCAGCAAGGGCGTCAATCTTATCGTCTCCTCGGGTGCGCAGCTTGCGGGCGTCAAAGTCCTCTCCGGTGGGGAGATCACCTTCGCCGGCGGCAAGGTCACCGGCGTCAGCATCGGCGCCGGCGGTTCCAGCGGCATCGCCGGCGGGGTCAAGAGCAACGGCACCGTCATCGGCAAGGGGCAGGTGCTGTTCGTCTCGTCCGGGGCGACCCTCACCAACGCCAGGGTGCAGAGCGGCGGAGAGGTCGTTTATGCCGGGGGCACGATCACCGGCCTCAAGCTCGCGGCCGGCGCGACAGAAGTGCTTGCGTTCGGCGGTTCGGCCCGCGGGGTCAAGGTCGGCAGCGGCATTACCTTCGTCCTGTCCTCGGGCGGCACGGCCAGCGGTATCGCCGTGTCCAAAGGCGGCAAGCTCGTCTATGCCGGGGGCGTCACGTCGGGGACCGTCACCGTGGCCGCTGGGGGCAGCCAGCAGGTCGCGTCCGGCGCCACCGCCAGCGAAATCACGGTTGCCTCCGGCACGGCGCTCATCCTGTCATCCGGCGCCACCGCGACCGCCACCCTTAATGGCGGCACCGTCCTGTTCGGCGCCAGGGCGACGCTGGCGACCCTTGCCATCGCTAAGATTTCGGCCACGATCTCGGCCTTTCAGAGGGGCGATACGCTGGACCTTGCGTCCTTCGAGTTCAGTAAGTCGGAGCATCTGGCAGCCGTCTATAATCGCGGCAAGGGCCAGACATCGGTGACTCTCACCGATGGAAAGCTGAAGGCGGCGGTCATCCTGTTCGGACAATACACGGCAGGCGGATTCCACCTCGGCGATGATGGCCAAGGTGGAACGGCGATCACCTATTCGGGCACGACGAGTGCCCATGCGGAGATCGCCGCGTCTCACCCGTAGGAATTCTTTCCCCGCTTCGTACAATATACTTAGTGCCAGCCATATTGCGCATCGTGAGCAAGAAATGACGACGACAACCATTACGTCAGGACAGCAAGTCAGCGGCACGTCGGTCACGGCCGGCAATACAGAGATCGTGCTGTCGGCGGGAGCCAGTTTCGATCAGACCGTGTCGGCCGGGGGCGTGGTCGAGGTCGATGGCGGCGGCGGGATCTCCGGTGCGATCATTCTCGGGGCGAATGTCGCCACGCCCGGTCTTCTGAATGTCCTCGGCGGCTTCGCCAGCGACACGCAGGTCGTCAGCGGCGGTCATGTCACGGTGGCGTCGGGCGGCATCACCGTCAGCACGACGCTCACCGGATCGGCCTTTCTGTCGAACACCAACACGTCCGGTTCACAGGAGTTCGTCGGTTCCGGCGGCGTCGCAAGCGCCACCTCGGTCGGCGCGGAGGCCTATCTCGAAATCGACGACGGAGGAACTGCATCCGGCGCCTTCGTCGCTCTCAGCGGAACCGTCGATGTCAAATCCGGCGGCACGGCCTCCGCATTGGTGCTGAGCACCGGCGCCCTCGCCACGATCGAAAAGGGCGGCTCGGCGTTCGGCACGGTCCTTTCGGGCGGTCTGGAAATCGTGTCGGGAATCGACACCGGCGCGACCGTATCGGCCGGGCGTCTGGAGGTCTTCGGAACGGTCTCGGGCGCGTTCGTTTCGGGCAGCGGCCTGGTTCAACTCAAATCCGGCGGGACGGCCAGCGGCATCACCGTCGGCAGCGGCGGGGTTTTCGTCGCATCGGGCGGAACAGTATTCGGCGTCACCGTCTCCAGCGGCGGGATGTTCGTCGTCTCGAACGCGGATGTCACCGGCGTGACGGTCGAAACGGGCGGCATCGAGGTCTTCGCGGTCATTTCCTCGGGCGCCACGGTCAGCGGCGCGACGGTCTATGGCGGCTATCCGCAGACCGTGCTTTCCGGTGCTACAGTCGTCGACAGCGAAGTCTTGGTTTCCGGCACGCAAAACGTGAAGGGAAGCGCGGTCGATACCGTCCTGGACGCGGCCAACTCCCTACAGGAGGTGATGTCCGGCGGCCAGGCAACCGGCACGCAGGTCTCCAGCGGCGGCTATCAGGTGATCGATAGCGGTGGCGTCGCGGTGGGTACGCTCATCGAAGACGGCGGCTATCAGCACAGCGACGGCATGACCTCGGGCATCATCATGCAGTTCAACGCATCGCAGACCGTTGACGGCACCGACCTGGACGCGACGATCTCCAGCGGCGGGATGCAGCTGGTCTCCGGCCTTGCCATAGGAGCGGCGGTCAAGGGCGGATCGCAGTATCTCCTGGGATCCAGCGCCGTCAGCAGCGATACGACGGTCTCCAGCGGTGGCCTCCAGGCCGTGTTGCCGGGGAGCATAGCGTCCGGCACGACGGTGCTCAGCGGCGGCGCGCAGGTGCTGTCCGGCGGATCGGCTGTCGGTGCCGAGATCAGGCGCGGCGGCGTCCAGACTGTCGTATTCCAGGGCGTCGCCTCCAACACGACGATCGACAGCGGCGGCCTGCAGATCATCGAAAACGGCAAGGCCGTGGGCACGACGATCAAGGACGGCGCCAGGCAGACGGTCCTGGCCGGCACTGTCAGCAACGTCACCGTCGAGCGGGGCGGCGTCGAATTCCTGGACAAGGGCGCCACGCCGCAGGGCGTCACGGTGCTGGCCGGTGGCGAGTTGATCGTTGCGCAAGCCACCAATGCAGGCATTACCGTCAGCAAGGGCGGCGTGGTGATCCATGAGATCGTGGCAGCCGGAACGACGGTCAGCGGTATCACCGTTTCCTCCGGCATGTTCCAAGAGGTGCGCAAAGGGGGCAGCGCCGCCCACACGACCGTGGTCAGCGGCGGGCGCTTCATCTTCGCGGGCGGCAAGGTCACCGGTCTGACCGCGCGCAGCGGCGCTCAGGAGATCATTTCCTCGGGCGCGACGGTCAGCGGCCTGACCATCGGTAAGGGTGTCACCCTGGACGTCCAGACCGGAAGCGCGGTCGGCGTCGATATCCGGAGCGGAGGGTCGGTGACCGTGCACGGCTATGTCGGCAGCGCCACGGTTTCAAAGGGCGCAACCCTGATCCTGTCGGCGGGCAAGGTCGGAAACAGCGTTGTGCTGGCCGGCGGCGCAGTCGAAATCCGCGGCTATCCGGCGAGGCAGACGCCCGGCCTCACCTTGAAAAACGGCGCCCGCGAAGTCGTGGTCGGCGGAAGCGTCACGGGACAAAGCATCGGCAAAGGCGTCGTGCTGACGCTCGATCGCCTTGCCCGGGCCAACGATATGACCCTCGACGGCGGTAAGGTCGTGCTGTCGTCCGGCGCAGTTCTCTCCAGCTCGCATGCGGACGGGGGCGGAACGGTAGTCTTCGCCGGCGCCAAGGCGGTGCTTTCGCTGGCGGACAAGCAGGATATCGCGCTCACCACCTCGGGCTTTGCGCCGGCCGACAAGATCGACCTCACCGCATACCGGCGGTTCGCATCCGAAAAACTATCCTTCGCCGAGAACAAGGCCAAAACCGAGGGCACGCTGACCGTCACCGACGGCAAGCTGAAGGCGAAGATTACCCTGTTCGGCCAGTACATGGCGGGTGGCTTCCACCTCACGGCCGACGGCCACGGCGGCACAGCGATCACCTATTCCGACACCAAGAGCGCACATACCGCAGTCATCGCCGGACACGCGTAGGGTTTCCGCTCCCGCTCCGTACAATGTACCGGCGCCGGTCAGGGGCGCCGCGGGAGCAGGAAAATGACGACGACAACGATTACGTCAGACCAGACGGTCAGCAGCGCACAGATCACCTCCGGCAATACGGAGATCGTGCTGTCGGGCGGTTTCAGTATCGATCCGACCGTATCGGGCGGCGGCCTGATCGAGGTTCAGGGCGGCACGGTCAGCAATGCCACGGTGCTGGGCCAGGCAGGCGGAATGCCGGGCGTCATGGACGTGCTGAGCGGCGCGGTCATCGGCCTGGATGTGGCCAGCGGCGGCACCGTCAATGTCAGCGGCGGCATGACCGTGAGCACGCTGCTGAGCGGGACCGCGCTGAATTCGCTTGGCGGCAGCGACGGATCGCAGGAGACCGTGTTCGCCGGCGGCGTCGCCAGCGCCACCACCATCGATGCCCTTTGCGGTTTGACGGTGAGCGGCGGCGGCGTCGCCTCCGGCTCGATCGTCAGCAGCGGTGGCACCGAGACTGTCGCCGGGCAGGAAATCGGCGGCCGGGTAGAGGGCGGCCTGGTCACCGTCTCGGCCGGAGGGGCCATCTCCTCCATCACCGTCGACGCGGGCAGCGCTGTCTTGTCGTCGGGTGCGTCGGCGAGCGATGTCGTCCTGTCCTCCGGCGCCGTCCTTTCCTTGAGCGGCGGCGCCGCCAGCGGTGTCACGATCGGCAGCGGCGCGACATTGATCCTCTCGGCAGGGACGATCGACGGCGTGACGCTGCTCAGCGGCGGTCAGGAATTCGTCGCCGTCATCTCATCGGGCACGACCGTCAGCGGTGCGACGGAGAACGGCGCGCGCTATTTCGCAACCCAGACGGTCATGCAGGGCGGCACCGCGATCGACACGCTGGTCGTCTCAGGCGGAACCCAGCTGGTCAGCGGCACGGCTCAGGGCACTGTCGTTTCGTCAGGTTCCCGTCAGGTCGTCGTCACCGGCGGCTCCGTGTCCGGAACTGTCGTGGGCACGTCGGGCAGCGCCGTCCTGTCGGGCGGATCGGGGTCCGCTATCACCGTGGCGAGCGGGGGCCGGCTCACTGTCTCGGGCGGCAGCGTCGCCGACGGAATCACCCTTGCCAAAGGCGCATCCGCGACGGTGCTGGGCGGCGAAGCGGACAATGTCAGCGTCAAAGCCGGCGGGGTATTCGTTGAATCCGCCGGCATGGTCGACAGCGTCACGGTCAGCAGCGGCGGCATCTTCGCCCTCTCCGGCGGTACGGCCAGCAATGTCATGCTGCTGTCCGGCGGCATCGAAGTCATCGGCACAGTCTCGTCCGGCACGACGCTCAGCGGGGCGCAGATCGCCGGCGGCTTCACCCAGACAGTGCTCTCCGGCGGGGCTACGGTCGATGCGTTTCTCGCCAGCGGCGGCCAGGTGGTCGACGGGACGGCGACGGGGACTGTCGTCTCCGGCGGCGGCATCGGCCAGGTCGTCTCATCCGGCGGCGTCGCCAGCGGCACGATCGTGCTGATCGGCCGCCAGGAGGTCGATTCGGGCGGTGTCGCGTTCGCCGCCGTGGTGTCCAGCGGCACCCAATATGTCGACGGGGGCCTCGCGGTCAGCACGACGGTCGGGAAGGGTGCATACCAGGAAATCGGTCAGGTTGGCGGCGGCGCCGCCCAGGATACGATCGTCTCGGGCGGGTTTCAGGGGGTCGATACGGGCGGCACAGCCATAGGCACCACGGTCGAGGCCGGCGGGCGGCAGTCGGTCGCTGGCTCGGCCGTGGATACCACCGTCACGGGCTCGGGCAGTCTGCAGACCGTCTACGGCACCGTCTCCGGCACGAACCTGCAGGATGGCGCGACCCAGCACATGTATGGCGGAAGCGCAGTCAATACCGTGGTGGGGAGTGGCGCGCACGAAGTGGTGCAAGGCGGGGTGGCGGTCGGCACGCAGATCGGAAACGGCGGGACCGAGTCCGTCGGCCTCTACTTCTCCTTCTCCGCCTACGGCGATTTCTCCGTCAGCCGCGGCATGACCAACGACGTCACCGTGTCGGGCGGCGGCATGCTGTTCGTCAGCGGCGGGAGTGCGGACGGCGTCACCATCATGAGCGGCGGCGTCGAGCAGGTCGGCGTCTTCACCACTTACCAACCCCCGGCGCCTTACGAGTATGTCGGCAATACGATCACCTCCGCGGGATCGACCAGCAACGTCACCGTGGAGGATGGCGGCGTGCTGCTCGTCAGCGGCGGAAGCGCGGTCGGCGTCACCATCATGAGCGGCGGCGTCGAGGTGGTCAGGGATTTCAGCCTGTACATCCCTCCGAATGATTATGAGGGCGCCAGAACGATTACCCAGGTGGGGTCGACGAGCAATGTCACGATCGAGGCCGGCGGCCTCATGATCGGCAACGGCAAGAACATCACCGTGCTCTCGGGTGGGGAGCTGATCACGCCCGGTCCGTCATCCGGCATCGTCGTCAGTGCCGGCGGGAAAGTGGTCTATGAGAACGTCTCGTCGGGCGAGACGGCGCGCAAGGTGACGGTGATCAGCGGCGCCTTCCAGCATGTCGAGAAAGATGGGGCGGCGGTCAGCACGACCATCCTGTCCGGGGCGGCGCTGACCGTCGATTCCGGGGGCAGGGAGACGAGCCTGACCATCTCCAAGGGCGGGCAGGCGGTCGATTCCGGTATGTTGAACAGCGTTGTGCTCGATGGCGCGCTGACGCAGTGGTCAGGGATCGTCAGCAATGTTTCGGTGACCGGCGAATACGATCTCGACGGCGGGAGGGCAAAGACGATCGTCGTCAGCAACGGCGGCGTCCTGATCCAGAGCGGCGGCAGCGCGAGCGACATCGTCGTCGACAGCGGCGGCCAGTTCATCCACCTGGGCGGAACGGTCGCCGGTGTGACGATCAAGAAAGGCGGATCCGAATTCCTCGGCGTGGTGTCGTCCGGCGTCGTCGATCGCGGCGCGGTCGTGGCCGATTACGGTCAAACGGTTCGGACCGGCGGCAAATCGATCGATGCGACGATCTCGAACCTCACGCAAACCGTCCTCGGCACGGCGAGCGGGACGGTCGTGAAAGGCGGCTTGCAGCTGGTCCAGGCCGGTGGCGTCACGGTCGGCACGACGATCGACGTCGCGTCTTCGTCAATCGGCCAGGAGGTGCGCGGTGTCACGAGCGGCACGGTGATCGAGGGCGGCATACAGGAAGTCGACGACTATGGCGTGACCCACGGAACCATCGTCCGCGCTGGCGGCGAGCAGCTGATCGACGAACACGCCGCGGGACAAACCACCAGGCCTCCCGGCGCGTCCGGGACTGTCGTGTCCAATCATGGCGTGCAGCTCGTCAAGGCTGGCACCGCCTATGGCACGATCGTGCGGAACGGCGGCGTGATCGTGGACAGCGGCGCTGTCCGCAATGCAACGATCCTTGCGGGGGGCGTCCTGAACGTCTCGGGCGGCAGAGCCTTCGGCGTCGTCGTTTCGTCCGGCGGCCAGATCACCGACAAGGGCACGGTCAGCGGCACCACGATCGCGGGAGGCACGCTGGTCGTGTCGGCCGGCGGCACCGCGAGCGCCAGCATCGTGGAGAAAGGCGGATCGGAGATGGTCCTCGGACTGTCGCTCTCCGCGACGATCAGGGCGGGCGGCAGGCAGGTCGTCAGCAAGACGGCGATCTCCGCCCATCTTTCCAGCGGTGGCACCCAGACGGTTGCAACCGGCGGCACCGCGATCGCGACCGCCATCTCCAAGGGCGGGCGCGAAGCCGTCCTCAGCGGCGGGCTTGCGAGCGGGGTGACCGTTTCCGGCGGCGGGCTCAATATCGCATCCGGCGCCACCGCGACCGGCGTGAAGCTGCTCAGCGGCACCGAGTTCGTCAGCGCGGGCGGCATCGTCAAGGGCGCCGCCATTTTCGGCGTGCATGCCGCGTTGTCGGTAGAGCCGGTAACCGGCCGCACGCTGACCTTGCGCGGCTTCAAGGCCACGGACAGCCTGATCCTCAGGAATTTCGCCTTCGGCGGGGGGCTCACCCATTCGTTCAAGGAAAACGCAGCCAAGACGGAGGGGGTGCTGACGATACGGGACGGCGGGCTCAGGGTAACGGTCGACCTGTTCGGCCAGTATGTCGCCGCCGGCTTCGACTTCGCCAAGAGGGGGGCGGGTACGGTCGTCACCTACACGCCGCCTGCCACGGCACACACGACGTTGGCGGCTGTTCACGGCACATAAGGGAAACCGCGCATTTCACGCGTGAACGTAATTCTGTATAAGTTGATGTAACGGCTTCGGCCAAAGGAATGAATTCGGACCGCGGGATTCTCGGGCTCGAACGGGATATGGCGTCTGGTGACTGGCACTGATCTTTCGGAAAACGCGCTCGGCGCGTTCATATTCGCCGGCGCCGCGCTGGGCGTTCCGCTCGACCGCACGGAGCTGACGCAGAAATACTTGAACGTCACCGGCCAGTTCGGTGTCGGTGAGATGCTGCGCGCGGCCAAGGTGGCCGAGCTCAAGGCGCGGCACGTCACCATTCCGGCCGGTCGGCTGGCGCGCCAGCCGATGCCGGCGCTGGCGATCCTGAAGGATGGGCGCTTCCTGGTCGTCGGCCTGATCTCGGACGACAAGGTGCTGATCCAGGATCCCGCCCAGCCCAAGCCCGAGCATCTCGCTCGCGAGGAGTTCGAGGCGCTGTGGTCCGGGCAGATGATCCTGCTGGCGCGGCGCGCCACCACCAAGGGCGAGGCGCCGACCTTCAACCTGCGCTGGTTCATCACCGCGGTTCAGCGTTATCGCCGGGCGCTCTCGGAGGTGCTGGTCGCCTCCTTCTTCATTCAGCTGATCGGCTTGGCCTCGCCGCTGTTCTTCCAGGTCGTGGTCGACAAGGTGCTGGTCCATCGTGGCCTCTCGACCCTCGACGTGCTGATGATCGGGCTGGGCATCATCTCGATCTTCGAGGTCGTGCTCGGGGCTCTCAGAACCTACCTCTTCAGTCACACCACCAACCGCATCGATGTCGAGCTCGGCGCCCGCGTGTTCGATCATCTGCTGGCGTTGCCGATCGGCTATTTTGCCAACCGCCGGGTGGGCGACAGCGTGGCCCGCGTGCGGGAGCTGGAGACGATCCGCACCTTCATCACCGGGTCGTCCCTGACCCTCACCATCGACCTGTTCTTCACCCTGGTCTTCTTAGGGGTGATGTTCCTCTACAGCTCGCTGCTGACCTGGATCGTCATCGGATCGCTGCCGATCTATGTCGCGATCAGTCTGGTCGCCACCCCCATCTTCCGCGTTCGGCTGGATGAGAAGTTCGCCCGCGGCGCCGAGAACCAGGCCTTCCTGGTTGAGGCGGTATCGGGCGCCGAGACTTTGAAGGCGATGGCGATCGAGCCGCAGATGCAGCGCCGGTGGGAGGAGCAGCTCTCCGCCTATATCCGCTCCTCGTTCTCGGTCCAGAACCTCGGCAATGTCGCCAGCCAGGCGGTGCAGTTCATCAACAAGGCGACCATCGTCGCCACGCTCTATCTCGGCGCCAAGGCGGTGATCGACGGCGGCATGACGGTGGGCGAGCTGGTGGCCTTCAACATGCTGTCGGCCCGGGTCGCGGCACCCGTGCTGCGCATCGCCCAGATCTGGCAGGACTTCCAGCAGACCCGCATTTCGGTCGAGCGGCTGGGCGACATCCTCAACACCCCGCGCGAGATGGGCCAGCGCAGCGCCGCGTCGCTGCCGCCGATCCAGGGCGCGATCCGGTTCGAGCATGTCACCTTCCGCTATCGCCTGGACGCCCAGCCGGTGCTGAACGACGTGTCGCTGGATATAGAACCCGGCCAGATGATCGGCATCGTCGGCCAGTCGGGCTCAGGCAAGTCGACCCTCGCCAAGCTGGTGCAGCGGCTCTACACGCCGGAAACCGGCCGGGTCTATGTCGACGGGGTCGATCTCGCGATGGTCGACACGGCGTGGCTACGCCGCCAGATCGGCGTGGTGTTGCAGGAAAGCGTGCTGTTCAACCGCACCGCGCGCGAGAATATCGCCCTGGCCGATCCGGGCGCGTCGATGGAACGGGTGATCGAAGCGGCGGAGCTGGCCGGGGCGCACGAATTCATCCTCGAGCTGCCGCACGGCTATGACACGCGCATCGGCGAACGCGGCGCCTCGCTCTCGGGTGGGCAGCGCCAGCGCATCGCCATCGCCCGGGCGCTGATGACCAACCCGCGCATCCTGATCTTCGACGAGGCGACCAGCGCACTGGATTACGAGAGCGAGCGGATCGTGCAGGACAATATGCGCCGCATCGCCGCCGGCCGCACGGTGATGGTCATCGCCCACCGGCTGTCGACCATCCGCCGTGCCGACCGCATCGTCACCATCGAGAAAGGCCGCGTCGTCGAGGACGGCACGCATGACGAGCTGATAAGGCGCAGCGGCCGCTATGCACAGCTGCACCGGCTCCAGGCGGGGATCACCGATGTCATCTGAAGCCAAAAAGCGCGAGCTGGGCAAGCTGATCAAGTTCCCGAAGGTCGCCATCCCGCACCGGAACAATGAGGAGCTTGAGTTCCTGCCGGCGGCGCTGGAGCTGATCGAGACCCCGGCCTCGCCGCTGGGCCGTATCATGATGTGGACGATCATCGCGCTGGCCAGCATCGCCTTCCTGTGGGCTTGCATCGGCAAGGTGGACATCATCGCC
>DATBAZ010000065.1:0-5629 GCA_036271255.1 Alphaproteobacteria bacterium | reverse complement strand
TTGTAAGGCTGCGGCGATCGCGCCGGCCGCCGTGTCGGCATTGATATTATAGGTTTCGCCGTTCCGGCCGATGCCGATCGGCGCAACCACCGGAATCGCATCCGATTCCTCGAAGCTTTCCAGGATTTCGGCATTGATCTGCTGCGGCTCGCCAACGAAGCCCAGGTCCAGGATCTTCTCGATGTTGGAATCGGGGTCGCGGGTCGTGCGGCGCAGCTTGCGGGCCATGATCAGCCGCCCGTCCTTGCCCGACAGGCCGATCGCCATGCCGCCGGCATCGCCGATGGCGCTGACGATCGCCTTGTTGATCGAGCCGCACAGCACCATCTCGACCACCTCGACCGTGGCCGCGTCGGTGACGCGCAGCCCGTCGATGAACTCGCTCTGGATCTTCAGCCGCTCCAGCATCTGGCCGATCTGCGGGCCGCCGCCATGGACGACGATCGGGTTGATGCCGACCTGCTTCAGCAGCACCACATCGGCGGCGAACTGCTTGGCAGCGCCGCTGTCGCCCATCGCATGGCCGCCATATTTGATGACGAAGGTCGAGCCCGCATGGGCGCGCATGAAGGGCAGGGCCTCGGCCAGCGTCTCGGCCTTCTGCAGATACTGGGCGCGGGTAAGCTCGTCCATGGCCGGAGTCCTAGAGTTGGGCGAAGTGGGAAGTTGTGTAGCGCCTGGAGGGCGCTGTCTCAAGCCGAATGGCTATATCGCATACCCGCCGTCGGCGATCAGCTCCGTGCCGGTGATGTTGGCGGCGGTCTCGGACAGCAGGAAGGCGATCTGGCCGGCGATTTCCTCGGGCTTGGAATAGCGGCGGGAGGGCTGGGTCAGCGCTGCCATGGCGTTGAAGGCGGCCTGCTCGCTGCCGGTTTTGGCCAGCTGGTCGCGGAAGAACGGCACGTCGCGCCAGATCGGCGTCTCGACCCCGCCCGGGAGGATCGAATTGACCAGGATGCCGTTCGGCGCGCCCTCGAGGGCGGCTACCTTCGCAAGCTGCCTGACGCCCGCCTTGGACGCGCCGTAGGCGGCGGTGCCGGGCTGGGCCTTGAGGCCCGTGACCGAGGCGACCACGACGATCGACCCGCCCTGGCCGCCCTCGGCGATCAGCTTCATGCAGGTCTTCAGGGTCAGGAACACGCCGTCGAGGTTTGACGACATCACCCGCCGCCATTCGGCGAAGCTGGCCTCCGCGATGGTGCCGCCGCTGGTGACGCCGGCATTGGCGACAGCCAGGTCAAGCCGGCCGAAACGTTCGCGGATCACCTTGGCGTTGGCGTTCCAGGCGGTTTCGTCGGCGACATTGAAAGCGGCGGTCATCACGTCGCGCTCGTCCAGCCCCAGCGTGGCCGCGGTGGCGGTGAGCGAGGCGCTGTCGCGGTCGGTCAGCACCAGCCGGCGTACGCCTTCACCGACCAGCCGTTGCGCGGTTGCCACGCCGATGCCCGATCCTGCCCCGGTGACCAGGGCCACCAGATCGGGTTCGCCGGCAAAAAATCCCAGAGGTCCCATGGGCGTATCCCTTTACTGGGCGACGAGGGTCAGGATCAGCTCGCGCAGCTCCGCAATGCCGGTGCCCTTTTCGGCGCTGGTGAGCATCGCGTTGGTGCGCGCCGCCGGATGCTTGAGCAGGGCCGCCTCGGTCGCCGCGAGTATCTTCTGGGCGGCCGCGGCGCCGATCTTGTCGGCCTTGGTCAGGACGATCTGGTATGGCACCGCCGCGCGATCGAGCAGGGTCATGATCTCATGATCGTTGGGCTTCACGCCATGCCGACCGTCGATCAGCAGCAGGACGTGACGCAATGTCACCCGGCCCTTGAGGTAGAGCTTGATCAGGTCGGTCCAGCCGGCAACCGTGTCCTTGGGTGCTTCGGCATAGCCGTAGCCCGGCAGATCGACCACCATCATCTTTTCGTCGACGGAGAAGAAATTGACCTGCTGGGTGCGGCCCGGCGTGTTGGAGACGCGGGCCAGCGCCCGGCGCCCTGCCAGTGCGTTGATCAGGCTGGACTTGCCGACGTTGGAGCGGCCGGCGAAGGCGATCTCCGGCACGCCCGGCGGCGGCAGCCCCCCGGGATCGGCCGCGCCGGTGACGAACTGCCAGTCGTCGCCCAGCCTGATGCCGAGGACCTCAGGCATCCTGTTTCGCAAGTGCTTGGCGCTGTGCCGAACGGCGGCGGATCAGCGCCATCTGGCCGATCGTCAGCACGGCGTTCCAGGAATAATAGATGGTCAGGCCCGCCGGGAATTGGGCGAAGAAGAACATGAAGATCAGCGGCATCATCGCCATCACCCGCGCCTGGGCCGGGTCGGCGGTCGGCGTCGGGGTCATCTTCTGCTGCAGATACATCGTGCCGCCATAGATCAGCGGCCAGATGCCCAGCCCCGGCAGATGAAAGCCGAATATCGGAAAATGCGCCGGATCCCACGGGATCAGCCCGAACAGGTTGAAGATCGAGGTCGGGTCGGGTGCCGACAGGTCATGGATCCAGCCGAAGAACGGCGCCTGGCGCATCTCGATAGTCGTCGAAAGCACCCGGTACAGCGCATAGAAGATCGGCAGCTGGATGAAGATCGGCAGGCAGCCCGAGGCCGGATTGATCTTCTCCTTCTTGAACAGCTCCATCTGGGCGGTCGCCATCTTCTCGCGGTCGTCGCCGTATTTCTCCTTCAGCGCGGCGATCTTGGGCTGGACGTCCTTCATCCGCGCCATCTGATGGAAGGACCGGTCCTGCAGCGGGAACAGGATGATCTTCAGCAGGATGTTGAACAGCAGGATGGCGACGCCGAAATTGCCGACATATTTGGCGATGTAGTGGATGGCGAGGAAGAACGGCCGGGCCAGATAATACAGCCAGCCGAAATCGATCGTCCGCTCCAGCTTGGCGATCCCGTCCTTGGTCTCATAGGAGGCGAGGACAGCCTGTTCCTTGGCGCCGGCGACGACGAGCGAGGTCATCTCCAGGGTCGCGCCCGGCGCCACCGTGGCGTCGCCGCTGTGATAGCTGGCGGAATAATGGCTCTTGTCGCCGTCCTTCGTGGCATTGAGCGCCAGCGCCTGCGGCTGATCGCGCGGCGGGGCCACGGTCACCAGCCAGTATTTGTCGTTCATCGCCACCCAGCCGTTCGCCACCTGGTGGTCGACCGAGCCCTGCTTGGCCAGGTCCTTGTAGCTGACTTCCTCGATGCCCGAGCCGTAATAGCCGACCACGGTGGGCGACGCGCCGCCGCCCGCGGCCGAATCCGCCGGGGGATCGGCGCGCACGATCGTGCCGAAGGGCTTCAGTGTCGCCAGCGTGCTGCCGTGGTTGGTCACGGTCTGCTTGACGGTGAACAGATAGTCGCGGTCGACCGAGACGGTGCGGGTGAAGATGAGGCCGGCGCCGTTGTCCCAGGTCAAGGTCACCGGGTTGGCGGGCGTCAGCGATCCGCTGCCCTGCTGGGTCCAGACCGTCTGGCTGGTGGGGACCGGCGTGTTGCCGTCGGCGGTCCAGCCGAATTCGACATAATAGGGTTCGACCGAGCCGGCCGGCGACAGCAAGGTCACCAGCTTATCGTGCTTGATGGACTCGTAATAGTTGGCGAGCACCAGATCGTCGATCCGCGCCCCAGCCAGCGACAGGGAGCCGTTGAGCTTCGGCGTTTCGATCTTGATGCGCGGCGCGTCCGCCAGCACATCGGCGCGCTGGACCTGGGCCGCCGGGCTTTGCGCGATCACCGGCTGGGCCGGGCTGGTGGGCGCGGGCGGCCGCGGATTCACGTGGCGCGGCGTCAGATACGTCCAGCCGACGAAGACCAGTATCGAGAGGGCGATCGCCAGGAAGAAGTTGCGTTGGTCTTGCATCGTTGTCTCGAATGTTCTGGCGATCTTGCGCTGTCGGATTCGGGCCGGTCAGCGACCGGCCACGTCGTGAATATGATGTGCGCAGTGGTTATGTGTAGCCGAGCTTGGTTGCGGCACCGGGTCATAGCCGCTGCCGCCCCAGGGATGACAGTGTACGATGCGCCGCACCCCCAGCCAGACCCCGCGAACCGGCCCGTGCAGCCGTATCGCCTCCTCGGCATAGGCCGAGCAGGTGGGTTCGAATCGGCAGGCGACGCCGAACCAAGGCGAGATCACGAACTTGTAGACCTTGAGCGCCAGGATCATGAGCCGGGTCATGCTCATGGAACGATCCTGAGCTTTTTCAGTGCCGCCTTGAGGTCGCCCTTCAAGTCGGCATAGGGGCGTTCGATCGTCCCCTGGCGGGCCACCACGACCAGGTCCGCCACCGAAGCATCCGTGCCGCGCAGCACGTCATCCACCGCGGCGCGCAGCCGGCGGCGGGCACGGTTGCGCTTGACGGCGTTTCCGATCTTCTTGGTTGCGGTGAAGCCGACGCGCAGATGCGCAGCGCCGGACGCGGGTTGCGCATCCGGCGTATCGGTCTTGTCCTGTTGGGTTGGGGCGAGCCTGGCCTGAAGGACCAGTCCGGGCGTGGTCCACCGTCGATTGGCCGCCGCGACGGCGAGGAATTCGCTGCGCTTTTTCAGGCGATCGATGGCAGCGGCCAAGTTGCTCCCCTTAGTGCCCTTAGGCAGAGAGGCGCTTGCGGCCCCTCGCACGACGGCGAGCCAAAACTTCGCGACCGTTCTTGGTCGCCATGCGAGCGCGGAAGCCATGCCGGCGAGCCCGCACCAGCTTGCTCGGCTGGTAAGTGCGCTTCACAGTTACACCTGTCCCTTTAGAAATGAGGCGGCTCTATATCGCCGGGGCCTTTGAACGTCAAGGGCGGGACCGCCGTTTGGGGCTGTTTACCGTATCAAACTTCAATTGCCTTCGCGCACTATATCATGCTGTGACTTTGACGCGGGCTGGGAATAGGATCGGATGGCACGCGTCGGGAGGATGACGGGTCCGTAGGCCGCGACGCGGACGGCTCAGTGGATGCCTGGGCAGAAGGAGCAGCTGTTTGACCACCGCCTATGTCAATCGTATCGCCACGGCAGTGCCCGAGCACGAAGTCCATACGACCTTCGTCCGCTTCGCGCGCACCCTGCTCGACGAGCGCAAGCGCAAGGTCTTCGACCGGATGGCGGACCGGGCACAGATCACCCATCGCTGGTCCTCGCTGAAGCCCGCGATCGAGCCGGAAGGGCCGTCGATCGACGAGGCCGGCATTTTCCTGCGCGGCAGCTTCCCCTCCACCGCCGACCGTATGCGGATGTACGAGAACGCCGCGCCTGCTCTGGCCGAGCGGGCTTTTCGCGGGCTGAGCCTGGATGAGGCCGAGGCCAAGCGGATCACGCATGTGATCGTCACCACCTGCACCGGCCTGTCGGCGCCGGGGCTGGACCTGGAGCTGGTCGAGCGCTGCGGCCTCAATCCGTCGGTCGAGCGCACGGTCGTGGGCTTCATGGGCTGCTATGCCGGGATCAACGCGCTGAAGCTCTCCCGCCACATCATCCGTTCCGATCCCAAGGCGCGCGTGCTGCTGCTGTCGCTCGAGCTCTGCACGCTGCATTTGCAGGAGACCGACGACCTGGAGCAGGTCCTGTCCTTCCTGGTGTTCGGCGACGGCGCCGCAGCCTCGCTGGTGACTGCCGAGCCGGTGGGCGCGGCGTTGGAGCGGTTTCGCGCCGTGCTGGT
>DATBAZ010000064.1:0-2230 GCA_036271255.1 Alphaproteobacteria bacterium | reverse complement strand
GACGGCGGCAGCCGGGAATATGTCCGGCGGCTGACCGCTGCCTACGCCGACCGGGTGCGGCTGGGGCGCGGCGCCAGGCAGGTGGTCCGTTCATCCGACGGCGTCACGATCACCGATGCAAGCGGCGAGAGCGCCCGCTTCGACCATGCCGTCTTTGCCTGCCACGCCGATCAGGCGCTGGCGATGCTGGCCGATCCGAGCATGGAGGAGCGCGCCCTGCTGGGCGCCTTCGCCTATACGCTGAACGAAACGATCCTGCATACCGACACGTCGCTGATGCCGAAGCGCAAGGCGATATGGTCGAGCTGGAACTATTCCGCCGGCAGCGGGGCAGACGCCGGCCCGCCCTGCGTCACCTATTGGATGAACCGGCTGCAATCGATTCCCGAAAACAACCCGCTGTTTGTTACACTCAATCCCGTGAAGCGCCCCAGGCCCGACAGCGTGATCCGCACTCTGATGTATGAGCACCCCGTGTTCGACGAGGCGGCGATCCGCGCCCAGCGCAAATTATGGAGTCTCCAGGGGCAGCGGAACAGCTGGTTCTGCGGCGCCTATTTCGGCTCAGGTTTCCATGAGGACGGGCTGCAGGCCGGACTGGCTGTCGCCGAGGCGCTGGGCGGCGTGCGCCGGCCCTGGAGCGTGCCGGATGAATCCGGCCGTATCCAGATCACGCTCAAGGAAGCGGCATGAGCCTCGCCTCCGCCATCTATAGCGGAACCGTGGCGCACCGGCGGCTGCGGCCGAGGCAGCATTCCCTCAAATACCGCGCCTTCTGGATGCTGCTCGACCTCGACGAACTGCCGGCGCTCGACCGGTCGTTCAAGCGTTTCTCCTACAATCGCTTCAACCTGTTCAGCTTCCACGACCGCGACCATGGCGACAGCTCGGACAAGCCGCTGCGCCAATGGGTCGAGGGTCATCTGAAGGATGCCGGGATCGCGACCGACGGCGGGCCGATCCGCCTGCTCTGCCTGCCCCGGATCCTGGGCTATGTCTTCAATCCGATCAGCGTCTATTTCTGCTACCTGGGGGACGGCACGCTGAACGCGATCCTCTACGAGGTGAACAACACGTTCGGCCAGCGCCACTCCTATCTGATCCCGGTCGAGGCGAATGGCCGGCGGATGATCGAGCAAAGCTGTTCCAAGCGGCTCTATGTTTCGCCATTCAACGACATGAACATGTCATACGCCTTCAAGGTGCAGTCGCCGGAGGCCTCGGTGACGGTGGGGGTCGATGCGCTGGACCCTTCCGGGCTGATGATCACGACCTCGCTGCACGGCAAGCGGGCCGAGTTTACCGACCGCGCAATGATAAGTGCTTTCCTGGGCCATCCCCTGCTCACCCTGAAAGTCATCGTAGCCATTCACTGGGAGGCCTTGCGGCTCTGGCTGAAGGGGATGAAGATAACGGATCGTCCGCCCGGTCCTGAAACGCCGGTCTCCCTCGGTTCGGGAGCCGCCGGCAAATAGAGACGGCCCGGGGCGGCCCGACAGGAGCCCGAGACAATGCCGCAATATCGTTCCCGCACCACCACCCATGGCCGCAACCAGGCCGGCGCCCGGGGCCTCTGGCGCGCCACAGGGATGAAGGAAGAGGATTTCGGCAAGCCGATCATCGCCGTCGCCAATTCCTTCACCCAGTTCGTGCCCGGCCATGTCCATCTGAAGGATCTGGGCCAGCTGGTGGCGCGCGAGATCGAGAGCGCCGGCGGCGTCGCCAAGGAATTCAACACCATCGCGGTCGATGACGGCATCGCCATGGGCCATGACGGCATGCTCTACAGCCTGCCCTCGCGCGAGATCATCGCCGACAGCATCGAATACATGGTCAACGCGCACTGCGCCGACGCCATCGTCTGCATCTCCAATTGCGACAAGATCACCCCCGGCATGCTGATGGCGGCGCTGCGCCTCAACATCCCGGCCGTGTTCGTCTCCGGCGGCCCGATGGAGGCCGGCAAGGTCGTGGTCAAGGGCAAGAAGCACGCGGTCGATGTCGTCGATGCGATGGTGGCGGCGGCGGATAGTTCCAACACCGATGAGGAAGTTGCGGTGATCGAGCGGTCGGCTTGTCCGACGTGCGGGTCGTGTTCGGGGATGTTTACCGCCAACTCGATGAACTGCCTGACCGAGGCGCTGGGCCTCTCGTTGCCCGGCAACGGATCGACGCTGGCGACGCACAGCGATCGCGAGCGGCTGTTCCGCGAGGCGGGCCATCTGATCGT
>DATBAZ010000063.1:0-5298 GCA_036271255.1 Alphaproteobacteria bacterium | reverse complement strand
CAGGATCGGCGGCACATAATCGACCTGGCCGTACCCTGCATAGTTCTGCGTGCCGTAGCCGTATTGCGAGTTGTAGATCACGCCGGTCGGCCCGAAGGCGCCGAAGAACTGCTGCGGGTTGTAGGTGTAGCCGCCATCGTCGAAGTAGAAGGCGCCGACCGTGTAGTGGAAACGGTCGATCTGCCCGCTGGCCTGAATTTCTTCCGATGCCGAGTGATAGTGGGTGAACAGCTCCGTGCCGGCGATGGGCAGCGGCGAACCGTCCAGGTCCAGGTTGTTCGACCAGTCGATCCAGCGCAACGCGCTGATGGACTTCAGCACCAGCTCGTCGCTGACATCCCAGGTCGCGGTCAGCGAGTGGGCGCGGACATTGGCGATTTCGAACGGACGCGTGCCCAGATAGCCGCCGTCATTCGTCGCCCCGGCGCTCGGTCCCGCCTGATGCTGGATGAAGGGGAGGAGCTGCGGCAGCGTCGCATAGGTCAGCTGCGAGTAGTTCGGCGTGTCCTTCTGGTAGCTGATGTCGTAGGCGTAATCGAGCGTGATGTCGTCGGTCACGTCGGCGCGGATCGCGATGCGCCCGGCCGAGCTGTTCAGGCTGTTGTACTTGCCGAGCCACGAGTGCGTGCCCGGGGTTCCGACGGCATTGATATAGCCGTCATGCGCCTGCAGAACGCCGGACAGCTGAACGCTGAAGATGCCGAGCTTGGGCAGGTCCAGCAGGCCGCGGAACTGGGTCGAGCCATAGTTGCCGGCACCGGCGGTGATATAGCCGTCGAACTGGCCCGTCGGCTTCTTGGTCACGATATTGACCGCGCCGGCCAGCGTATTACGGCCATAGAGCGTGCCCTGCGGGCCGCGCAGCACTTCGATATGGTCGATATTGGCCATGTCGGTGACATTGCCGATCGCCTTGGGAATGAAGACGCCGTCGACATAGAGGCCGGCGGTCGGGTCCCAATAGGGGGCCGGGTTGATGGTGACGCCGCCGCGGACGGCGAGGTCGGTCTCGGTCTGATAGCCCGGCGACTGGACCAGCGCGACGTTGGGGGCGAAGCCCTGGATGCCGCGGATATCGGTGATGCCGCGCGATTGCAGGGTGGCGGCGTTGAACGACGTCACCGCGATCGGCACGTCGCGCAGCTTCTCCTCGCGGCGTTCGGCGGTGACGACGATTTCTTCCATGCCGCCGCCCTGGGCCGCGGGCTGGGCTGCCTGCTGGGCGAAGGCCGGAAGGGCGAGGCCGGCGGCCAACGCGGTCGCGGCAAGGAGTCGGATTTTCATGCCGTCGTGGGACGGCGCAGATATCAGGCGCATAATCTTCCCTATATGGAGGAAATCCCAGGTCCAATCTGCGTAACAGATTGTACAGTTTTCGTTGTAAGACGGGATTTAGCAGCGGGAAAATTGATGAACGCGTAGTCATAGTCAATGCGGTCTTACGCAGTTTGTCGAAAGTTAAAATTGACGTGACATATCCGCAACAGACTGTTCAAAATACGAAAAAGCTGCCGGTCCGGCCGACTCGATATTCTTGCGGAAGCCTCCGGCGGTTGCAGCCAGGGCTCGAAATGCCGTAAGACATTTCACTCTGAGAAATATTATCGGTTTTAAGACTGAGGCAATGTCGCCGGCACTGAACCCATAGGATCATGGTGAGCCCATCCCCCAATACCGCTGAACGGCCCGACCCGAATTCGGATGTCTCCACATTCCTGCGCAACCTGCACGGGCTCAATATGAGCATCGTGCAGCAGCTCTCCCCGGTCTTGGAGGAGAAGCAGGGCATCGACCTCCGGCTCTATTACATCCTCCACGCCATCGATAACGGCGCGGTCCATCCGGGCGCCATCGCCCAGGCGATGAAGCTGCCCAACAGCCTGGTCACCAAGCACCTGGACCAGCTGGCGCAGAAATCGCTGCTGGAGCGTAGCATCGATTCCGAGGACTCGCGGCGTATCCGCATCAGCCTGACCAAAAAGGGCATCGAGCTGATGAACGGTTCGGACAATATCCTGGCCGGCATGGTCGGGCTGCGCCTGGCGCGCATCGCCAACGACCGGCGCGCCATCTTCCTCGAAACCCTGGTCGCACTCGCGGGCGATACGGAGAGAAAATGACGTCGTCCGAGTACGTGCGGCCCGCCGTCACCCCCCAGGAGCGGCGGCTGACGCTTGCTGCCTTGATGGCTGTGCTGCTGCTCTCTTCGATGGACCAGACGGTCGTCGGCGTCGCCATGCCGCGCATCATCGCTGAGTTGCACGGCCTGTCGCTGATCGCGTGGCTGACCACCGCCTATATGCTGACCTCGACCGTATTCGTGCCGATCTACGGCAAGCTCAGCGATCTCTACGGCCGCAAGACCATCCTGGTCTTCGGCATCTGCGTGTTCCTGTTCGGCTCATGGACCTGCGGCGCCGCGGGTGAGTTCGGCGACCTGCCGCTGATCGGTGGCGGCATGAACCAGCTGATCCTGTTCCGCGCCATCCAGGGTGTCGGCGGGGCGGCCCTGTTCACCATGACGTTCACCATCATCGCCGACCTGTTCGAACCGCGCGAACGCGGCAAGTTCATGGGCATCTTCGCCTCGGTCTTCGCCGTGTCGCTGGTTCTGGGGCCCTTGGCCGGCGGCTTCTTCACCGATCTCGGGACGGTCCACATACTGGGTTACGACTTCGCCGGCTGGCGCGGCGTGTTCTATGTGAACCTGCCGATCGGCCTGCTCGCTTTGTTCATGATCATCGTGAAGATGCCGACTCTGGGCCGGCGCGTGCCGGGCAAGGTCGATTATCTCGGCGCCATTCTGTTCATGGCGGCGGTGACGCCGTTTCTGCTGGCGCTGACCTGGGGCAATTCCCACGGCTGGCTGTCGGCGCGCGTGCTTGGCGCCTTCGCCGGCTCAGTGGTCGCCTTCGGCGCCTTCCTGGCGGCAGAGCTCGGCAACCCGCATGCGCTGATGCCGCTCGGCCTGTTCCGCAACAAGGTCTTCGCCGTCGCCAATTCGGCCGGTTTCCTGATCGGCATGGCCTTCATGGGGGTGATCAGCTTCCTGCCGCTCTATATGCAGGTCGTGCGCGGCATCAGCGCGACCAATAGCGGCCTGTCGATCCTGCCGCTGCTGGGCGGGCTGATGTCGACCAGCATCCTGTCGGGCTTCCTGGCGTCGAAGACCGGGCGCTACAAGCCGTTCATCCTGGGCGGCTATGTCATGGTCCTGGTGGGCGTGCTGCTGCTGTCGCAGATCGGGCCGGATACGACGATCCCCGATCTGGGCTGGCGCATGTTCATCATGGGGCTGGGCATCGGGCCGACCCAGAGCCTGTTCAGCCTGGCGATCCAGAACGCCGTGCAGCCGGCGCAGATCGCGGTGGCGACCTCGACCAGCCAGTTCTTCCGCCAGATCGGTTCGACCGTCGGCGTGACCGTGTTCGGCACCATGCTGACCGGCAGCCTGCTGGTCGAGCTGCCGAAGCAGCTGCCTCAGGTGCCGGGCATGCAGGTCGGCAAGGTCGACATGGGCGAGGCCCAGTCCCAGGCGATGAACCCCAACAGCATCCACGACAAGATCGCCAAGGCCTTCGACGATCAGTACGCAATGTTCGATCGCGCCTATCACGGCGACAAGGAGGCGGTGGACAAGGTGCTGGCCAACCCGGCCGTGCCCGAGGGGATGAAGACCAAGCTTAGGGCCGGCGGCGACCTCGGCAATGTCGACCAGACCCTGAAAGCCATCCGCCAGGCCCTCGACCACCGCCTGCCGGACATCGTGGCCAAGGTCGAACGCGGCACTAAGGTCGCCTTCTCCAACGCCATCACCGGCATGTTCAAGAACAGCTGGGTAATCGTCGCGCTGGGCATTTTGATCGTGCTGTTCCTGCCGGAAATCCCGCTGCGCGCGAAGCCCAAGCCGGGCGAGGAGGAAACGATGCCGGTGGCGGCGGAGTAGGGGCCAAGCACCACTAAATACCGTCATGCCCGGGCTTGACCCGGGCATCCACGCGTCTCCGTTATCGCTATAGTCAAAGATTTGTACGTCGGCACCCCGTGGATGCCCGGATCAAGTCCGGGCATGACGGTTTGGGAATGTGGCACGGTCGGTGCAGCTGCCAAACAGAAGGCAGCCCACCTACGGGCCTATTTCTCCTTCATCGTCCACACGCCGACCCAGTCATCCTCGGGTGGATGCTCGATCATGTAGTGGCAGCGTTCGATGTAGGTGTTGGACAGCTTGTCCTTCGGGTTGCGCTCCAGGGCTTCCTGGAAGCGTTCGATCGCCTTCTTGAACTGGCGGTCGCGATAGATGCGGATGCCTTCGTTGAAGTAGCCCACGACATCCACGAGGTTCGGGAACGTCTCCTCGGTGTGATAGTCCAGCACCTCATAGACGCCGACCGGCTCGGTCTTGCCCTTGACGATCACCTTGTCGATGTCGCGGATGCGATAGGTGCCGCGCAGGCGGCCGAAGGTGTTCTCGCTGATCAGGATGCGGGCGGAATACTGCTTGCAGGCGCTCTCCAGGCGGGAGGCCAGGTTCACGCCGTCGCCGATCAGCGTGTAGTCCATGCGCCGGGCCGAGCCGATATTGCCCGACACGACCATGTCGGTGTTGAGCCCGATGCCCATGTCCACAGGCACGAAGCCCTTGGCGATGCGCTCCTTGCTGTATTTCCAGCATTCCCGGATCATCGCGATCGAGGCGCGGACGGCGCGGTCCTCGTCGTCGTCATGCGGCATCGGCAGGCCGAAGGCGGCCATGATCGCGTCGCCGATGAACTTGTCGAGCATGCCCTCTTCCTTCGAGATCAGCTCCACCATGATGGTGAAGTACTCGTTGAGGAACGACACGGTGCCTTGGGCGCCCAGCTGCTCGGTGATCGGGGTGAAGCCGCGAATATCGGAGAACATGACCGTGGTGCGGCTGCTCTGCCCGCCCAGCATGCCGCCGTCGTCATTCTCCAGCATGCGCGCCGCGATGGTCGGGTCCATGTAGCGCGACATGGTGGCCTTCACCCGCTTCTCGGTCGAGATGTCCTCGATCATCATCATCGTGCCGAGCTGCTCGGCATGGTCGGTCTTCAGCGGCAGGACGCTGAGATTGACGGTCGCCGTCTGGTCGCCGACCTCCAGCGCTACGTCCATCTGTATGTCCGAGGTTTTGGCGGTCTGCACCTTTTCCAGCCGCTCGACGATCCAGGCATTCTTGCCGGTGAAGAAATCCTCGGCCTTCTTGCCGACGATGGTCCCCGCCTCGCACTGGAAGATCTTGAGGCCGGCCTCGTTGCAGGTCACGACCTCGTG
>DATBAZ010000062.1:0-2620 GCA_036271255.1 Alphaproteobacteria bacterium | reverse complement strand
AGCGGTTCAGTCGCGTCCGGTATCGCGCATCAGAGGGGCGCGATACGTTGCAGTGTTGTCTGAGTGACCGATTCACGCTGGAAATCGCAGGATGCGACGAACTTTTCGGGCAGCAGACTAAGCGGTTTTTCGCAATCTGCGTGCGTTGGCCCGCGCGCGCCGTAGATATGGTGCCAGAACGGCTGCGTGGCCTTTTCCTGTCATGAACGCGGTTGCCGCGCTCTGGGCGGCGGCGGCCTTCTCCAGGCCCATGCGCTGAAATTCGCTGACTGGACACGTTCCTTGGACCATCATCAGGCTGCGGTAAAAGATCGTCTCCCATGAGGCAGCCGCCAGTTGGACCATCATCGCGGGAACGGCTGAGGCGGCGTTGTATTTTTTCATCGGGCGAGAATGGCTGTCGGCGCAGGAAGCCGCAAGGGAGGAAATCTTTCGGTGATCCGGTCGTGAAGCAGGCCGTTTGCGCGGGTTTACGGCGGGAACGGGATGTCGAGGCTGGAGTTGAGACGGTTTCGGCCTCGTGGCACCGCCGTCACTCGTCCCCACCCAGCCTCGCGGCGCGGCGCCATTGTGCGGGGGTAACGCCCATGTGCTGCTTGAACACGCGCTGGAACGCGGCCTCGGACTGGTAGCCCGCGGCTTCGGCGACCGCCCCGGCTGAACGCAGCGGCTTCCGCAATTCATTGGCGGCCGTGGTCATCCGGATATCGAGCAATAGCTCGGCGGCCGAGCGGCCCAGGTTCTTCTGGAAATGGCGGGCGAGGGTTGCCCGCGACATGTGGCACAGGCGGGCGAGATCGGGCAGCGTCCAGGGCCGAGCGGGTGCGTCGAACATCGCTGTCAGCGCCGGTGCCAGGCGCGGATGGGCGGCGAGCGCCAGCAGGCCCGCCGGCGCCGTGGCGGCTTCGCCGGCAAGCCGCAGCGTCAGCGCGAACAGCGCGGCCGACAGCGCGTTCAGCAGGGCTCGGCCACCCAGGCTTTCGTTGTCTGCCTCGGCCCGCATCAGGCCCAGCAGGCTGGCCACACGCGCGCCGGCGGCGCTTTTCCCACCTCGGACGATCAGCAGCGGCGGCAGATAGGCCCGAAACAGCCGGTTGTGCTGCACCGAGGTGACGAACTGCCCGCACAGCATATCCAGCCGGCTGCCCGGTTCGGCATGGTCGCCTCCGCCGTTCTCACTGAAGGTCAGGTTGAGGCCTGGCCGGTCCCGCGCCGGGACGGGTGACGCGCCGCTGCCGTCATGCAGGCTGTGCGGCAGGCCGGACGGTATCAGCAGGATGTCGCCGCCGCGCAGTTGATGCGGCGGACCGCCAAGCGGGTCCTCGACCGTCGCCGACCCGGCGAGCAGGGCGTGGTAGGCCATCGTCCCGGCATCGGCCCCGGGCTGGTCGATCCGCCAGGGTGCGCCGTAGTGACAGCGCAGGTCGAGGCGCCCGGTCACCGGCATCATCGCGAGAAGGTGACTAAGCCAATCCATCCACAGCCTACAGATTGAGACGAATCGGCATGTTAATGAGTGAAGCCAGCATTAACAAGCTCGGCCGCCCGCCGTAGGTTCGCTGCCATCGAACGACATCGCGGCAACGGAGAAAACCCATGTCACAGACTGAAAGCTTCGACATCGTCATTCTCGGTAGCGGGCAGGGCGGCAAGCAACTGGCCTGGCATCTCGCGCGGTCCGGCAAGCGGGTCGCTGTCGTGGAACGGCGCTGGGTCGGCGGGTCCTGCCCGGCGGTCGCCTGTTTGCCGTCCAAGAACGAGGTCTGGGGGGCTCGGGTCGCGTATCTGGTGCGGCACGCCGCGCCGTTCGGCACGCTGACGGATGGGGTGAAGACCGATATGCGGACGGTGCGAAGCCGCAAGCAGGACATGGTCGATCGGGAGATTGCGTCCCACCTCGCCGCCTATAAGCAAAGCGGGGCGGAATTGATCATGGGCAGCGGCCGCTTTGTCGGTCCGAAGACGATCGAGGTCGCGCTGAACGACGGGGGCACCCGCACGCTGGCGGGCGAGCAGGTGGTGCTGAATGTCGGCACCCATGCTGCCATTCCGAACATTCCCGGGCTGGAGGCGGCCCGGGCGCTGACGCATATCGAGGCGTTGGAGCTGGATTATTTGCCGTCACACATGATCGTGCTGGGTGGCGGCTATGTCGGGATCGAAATGGCTCAGGCGTATCGCCGGTTCGGCAGCCGGGTGACGATCATTGAGCCCGGCGACCATCTGATGGGCCGCGAGGATGCGGATGTCGCCGAAGAAATGCTGGGCATCCTGGCGGCGGAGGGGATCGAAGTCCTGCTGGGCGCGCGGCCGGCCAGTGTTCGTGGGCTGTCGGGCGATGCGGTTTCGGTGACCGTCAGCGCCGCCGGCGGGGAGCGGGTTGTGGATGGCAGCGATCTGCTGGTCGCGGCCGGGCGCATCGCGAACACGGCGGATATCGGGCTGGACAAGGCGGGCGTGGCGCTCGATGCCCGTGGCTTCATACGGGTCAACGAACGGCTGCAGGCGACGGCGCCTGGCGTGTGGGCGATTGGCGAGGCGGCTGGCAGTCCGCAGTTCACGCATGTCTCGGTGGACGATTTCCGGATCGTGCGGGACAACATGGCGGGGGGTGATCGGC
>DATBAZ010000061.1:0-2870 GCA_036271255.1 Alphaproteobacteria bacterium | reverse complement strand
CTATCTGAGGGGCACCCTGATCCGCACCGCCGCCGGCGACCGCCCGGTCGAGGCGCTGCGGATCGGCGACCTGGTCATGACGGCCGGCGGCGAAACCCTGCCGCTCAAATGGATCGGCCGGCGCAGCTATCGCGACTGGCTGGCGGTCGGCAACGCGGACGCGCAGCCGGTCCTGTTCAAGGCGGGCTCCATCGCCGACTTCGTGCCGGCGCGCGACCTCTATGTCTCGCCCGAGCATGCGATGTTCCTGGATGGCGTGCTGGTGCCGGCCTGCCATCTGGTGAACGGCGTGTCGATCCTGAAAATCGAGGGCATGGAGGAGATCGACTACTTCCACCTCGAATTCGACCGCCATGTCGTGATCCTGGCCGAGGACGCGCCGGCGGAAAGCTTCGTCGAGGACGACAGCCGGATGCTGTTCCACAATGCCGAGGAATATCGCCGCCTCTACCCGGACGAGCCGCACCGCCGCGACGCCGAATTCTGCGCCCCGCGCATTGAAGCCGGCCCGAAGCTGGACGAGATCCGCCGCACTTTGGCGGCACGGACCGCGCATCTGCGCGCCGAGGGTGTCGCCGCGCCGTGGGGTCGTCGCGGCAAAATCGAGGTCACAACCAGCCGCCTGGTCGCCGGCTGGGCGTTCGCCGGCGCCGATGCCGGGCCGGTACCGCTTGTGGTGCTGGTGAATGGGGCCATCGTCGGCCGGGTCGTCGCCGATCGTTATCGCCCCGACCTTGAGGCCGCGAGCGTCGGCGACGGGCGGCACGGCTTCAGCTTCGTCCTGCCGAAGGGGCTGGCCACCGATACCGATCACCGGATCGAGGTGCGACGAGAGATCGATTGGCTTCCCATCTGATAGCCTGCGGAAATCGTCTACCCTAAGTTCGGGAATGTTGACGGTTCCCGTAACAAGCGGTGTTCGCGCTGCAAAGGCTCGACCCGGCGGCAATCGCGCTTCCCCAGATTATATGAATGATAATGTCCTTTATCATCCACAATCGCGGATGCTGATTGTCCGCTGCTGGCGCTAAGGCGACGTATTCCCTGGCCAGTCCCATAGCTAGTGAAGACCATCGCTCGCGGGCTACCTCTGCCCAATACTCCCACCCTCCCCAACGACAGAAGACCCTTGAATGACGGGAATAATCAGGCCCCCGAACCGAGGCCGTCTTCCCAGGCCTGAAATCCGAACCGCCGCGTGCGCGAACCTACTCGCTCGGCCCCGCCGAACCCGGCGGCGTCACGCGGATCGTCGTCACCTGATTGCGCAGCCGCTTCAATATCTCGAACCGGAACCCGAAGAAGGTGAAGGTCTGGCCGACTTCGGGAATGTGGCGGGATTCGTAGATGACCAGGCCGGCGATTGTCGAATAATCGGTCTCGTCGGGCAGTTCCCAGTCGAACTCGCGGTTGAGGTCGCGCACGGTCACGGTGCCGTCGACGATGTAGCTGCCGTCCGGCTGCGGGAACACGCCGGCGACGTGGGTGTCGAGCTCGTCTGTGATGTCGCCGACGATCTCTTCGAGGATATCCTCGAGGGTCACCAGCCCCAACAGCGAGCCGTATTCGTCGACCACCAGGGCGAAATGCTCGCGGCGCGTGCGGAAGGCCTGGAGCTGGTCCAGCAGGCTGGTCGCGTCGGGCACGAACCAGGGCTGCGAGGCCACCTCCTCCAGGACGAAGCTTTCCATCTTGCCGCGCGCCGCCCTGACCTCGCGCAGCAGCGACTTGGCATGCAGCACGCCGATGATGTTGTCGGGCTCGTCGCGCCACAGCGGCAGGCGCGTGAAGGGACTGGCGAGCGCCGCGTCGACGATTTCGCCCGCCGGCAGGTCGGCATCGATCGTCACCATCTGCCGGCGATGGCTCATCACCTCGACCACCGTGACTTCGGCCAAATCGAGGATCGAGCGCAGCATCTTGCGCTCCTGCTTGACCTCCGCGGCCTCGATCTCGTCGTCGGAGGTGTGTTCCTCGATCGCGGTGCGCAGCACCTCGTCGGGATCGTCCGGCCTGATTTTCTGGCGTAGCCAGATCGCGCCGGGATAGAGGAAGAACCCCAGCACGATGCCCAGGGCGAGAATGACCAAAGTGACGGCGATCGTGGTTCCGCTCATGCGGCCAGAGCGTGGCTCAAAGCGGCTTCGACCATGCTCTGGGCGACGTTCTTGGCGATGAAGGCCTGGCCGATGCCCTTCACCAGCACGAAGGTCAGCCGCCCGCGCTCGGCCTTCTTGTCGCCCTGCATCCGCCGTATCAGCGCCTGCGGCGCGAAATCGACCTCATGCGGCGGCGATACCGGCAGGCCGTGGCTGCGCAGATGATTGCGCATCCGCATCAGATCGCTCGCCGTGCAATGGCCCAGCCGGACCGACAGGTCGAAGGCCATCACCATGCCGATCGAAACGCCCTCGCCATGGTTCAGCACCGTGCCGAAGCCGCTCTCGGCCTCCAGCGCATGACCGAACGTGTGGCCGAGATTGAGCAGCGCGCGCTGCCCCCCTTCCCGCTCGTCAGCCGCGACGATGGCGGCCTTGGCCTCGCAGGAGCGCCTGATCGCCTGAACCTGCGCCGCCGGATCGCCCTGCAGCACCGCGGCGCCGTTCTCCTCCAGCCATTCGAAGAACTCGGCATCGCCGAGCAGCCCGTATTTCACCACCTCGGCGTAACCGGCCTTGAGCTCGCGCGGCGGCAGAGTGGTCAGCGTGTCGGTGTCGGCCACCACCAGCAGCGGCTGATGGAATGCGCCGATCAGGTTCTTGCCCTGGGCGCTGTCGATCCCGGTTTTGCCGCCGACCGAGCTGTCGACCTGCGACAGCAACGTGGTCGGGATTTGGATGAAGTCGATGCCGCGCAGCAGGGTCGCCGCC
>DATBAZ010000060.1:0-3513 GCA_036271255.1 Alphaproteobacteria bacterium | reverse complement strand
AGAATCGGAATTTCCAGGCATCCGCGAACGAAGATATGCGTGTCGACGAAGCAGCTGTCGCTGCCGAGTCTTCCCCGCTGTTCCCGCTCTGCTTCCGGCACGCCGAACCAGTAATCGGGCGCCGTGTAGCCATAGTCGAGTGGCAGGATGTTGAACTGCTTTCCGCAGCATTGACAGGTCCAGGCGTAATCCATTCGCGCTAACCGTCCAGCCCCGCATTTTCGGCCGCGACCTTGCCGAGTGCGGCCATGTCCAGCTTCTCCCAGCCGCGCGACAGGCCGATCAGGAAGCGGTCGCGGATCAGGTCGGCCAGGGGCAAAGGTATACCGGCTTCGTCGGCGGCCGCCAGCGCCAGTTTCGTGTCCTTCAGCGCAAGCGGCAGGGCGAACCCCGCGGGCTCGTAGCGCCGCTCGACGATGGCGGCGCCGTAACCCTTGTAGAGTGGAGCGGTGAACACGCTGCTCGTCATGAAGTCGAGATATTCGGCCGGATCGACGCCGTGCTTGCGGACCAGCGCCAGGGCCTCCGCCAACCCTTCGATCGCCGTCTGCAGCATGAAGTTGCCGGAAATCTTCACCGCGGCGGCGTGGGCCGGGTCTTCGCCGAAATGCGCCGTCTTCTGGCCGATGGCGGCAAGCAGCGGCTCGATCCGCGTCACCGCCGCGGCAGGACCAGCGACCGGGATGAACAGCTTGGCCGCTTCAGCCGCGTCGGGCCGCCCGAAGACCGGGGCGGCAACGAACAGCCCACCGGCGCCTGTCACTGCAGCAGCGAGCCGGCGGGTCGCCGCCAGCGACACCGTGCTCATGCTGACCATGATCCCGCCCTCGGGCAGGCCCGCCAGGATGCCGTCCGGCCCTTCGGTGACGGCATAGAGGGCCTCGTCATTGGCGAGCATGGTGAGCGCGACGCCGGTGCGGGCGGCGTCGGCCGGGCTGCCGGCGACGAGGGCGCCGTCCTTGGCCAGTTCCTCGGCCTTGTCGCGGCTGCGGTTATAGACGGTCAGGCGGTGGCCGGCCTTGATCAGGTTGCGCGCCATGGCCGCGCCCATATTGCCGAGGCCGATAAATCCAATCTCCATTGCGCACTCCAGCCGCTGCTCCGTGTTATAGTCAGACAGCTTGCGATGGCGCGCAGCCTTTTAAAGAGGCGGCACGGATAAAGGGATCGCCATGAGCGGGAACGCGCAGAACGGATACAACTTCCCGGCGGAATGGGCGCCGCACGCCCGCACCTGGATGGCCTGGCCGGTGCGGCCGGCCACCTGGCATGGCGGCATCGATGCGGCGCGGGCCGCCCATGTCGAGGTCGCCAAGGCGATCGCCGGCTTCGAGCCTGTGACGATGGTGTGCAGCCCTGGTGAGATGGCCGAAGCGTCGCTGATGTGCGGCCCCGGCATCGATCTGGTGCCGATCCCGCTCTCAGACGGCTGGATGCGCGATATCGGCCCGACCTTCGTGACCGACGGGGCAGGGGGCCTTGCCGGGGTCGACTGGATCTTCAATGGCTGGGGCGGACTGCACCACGAGTTCGCCGCCGACGCCGAGGTCGCGGCCGAGGTGCTGAAAATCAAGAACTATCAGCGGCTCGCAGCACCCATCGTGCTGGAAGGCGGCGCCATCTCGGGCGATGGGGCAGGGACCCTGCTGGTGACCGAGGAATGCCTGCTCGACCCGGGTCGCAACCCGGGGAAGAGCAAGGCCGATCTGGAGCAGGCCCTGGCCTATTATCTGGGCGCCAAGACAGTGATCTGGCTCGGCCGTGGCTATGAGGGCGACGAGACCGGCGGCCATGTCGATGAGATCGCCTGCTTCGCCAAACCGGGCACGGTGATGCTCCAGGTCACGAGCGACCCGGAGGATACGAACTATCTGACCCAGCACGATAATCTGGCGCGGCTGCGCTCGGCGCGCGACGCCGGCGGACGGCAGCTGGAGGTGGTAGAGATTCCGCAACCGGCGCGGCGCGAGCGGGACGGGCGCAGGCTGACCTTGTCCTACATCAATTTCGTCTTCGCCAATGGAGGGCTGATCATGCCGTCATTCGGCGACCCGGCCGACGATGCCGCCTTCCGAATCTTCCAAAACCTCTACCCCGACCGGAAGATCATCCAGCTTCTCGCCGACGATCTGGTCATCGGTGGCGGCGGGATGCACTGCATTACCCAGCAGGAACCCGCAGTTTAACTCCATTCGTCATTGCGAGGAGCGCAGCGACGCGGCAATCCAGGGTCGTTAGCCCAAACCCGATCGGTAAGGCTCTGGATTGCTTCGCTGCGCTCGCAATGACGGCGAGCGTTAATCGATTTCCTTGGCGGTATTGATCACTTTGCTGGCAAGGCCGTAAGTCACGGCCTCTTCCGCCGACATCCAATAGTTACGCTCGGTGTCGCGGGTGATCTTCTCCAGCGACTGGCCGGTTTCCTTGGCGAAGGTCTCGTTCAGCCGCTGGCGCATGCGGATGATCTCCTTCGCCTCGATGGCGATGTCGCTGGCCTTGCCCATCGTGCCGCCCGAGGGCTGGTGCAGCATGAAGCGGGTGTTGGGCAGGCAGAAGCGGTTTTCCTTCTTCGCCGCGATGAAGATCAGCGCGCCGGCGCTGGCGACCCAGCCGGTGCCGACCACCTGAACCGGGGCGCGGACGAAGCGGATGATGTCGAAAATCGTGTCGCCGGATTCGACATGGCCGCCCGGCGAGTTGATGAACAGGCGGATCGGCTTGTCGCTCTCCGACGACAGTGCGATCAGCTGCGCGGTGACCGAACGCGCCACCTTGTCGTTGATCTCGCCGAACAGCAGGACGGTGCGCGACTTGAACAGGTTCTTGTCGATCAGGCTCGACGGCTGTTCCGCGCTCTTCGGCTCCTTCGCCGGGGTATCGGGCTGGTCTTCTTCGTCGAGGCGGTCGATGGACATAGACAGGACTCCCGCCGGATCGTTATCGTTTCCGGCTGAACGGTAGGAATGGCTGACATACGATGCCAGGGAAATGCTGGCAAGCACGGGCTCGCCAATGAGGTATCTGGTTTGATCCAATTCCCGGTGCAATGGGCTGATCTCGCCACGACCGATTTTGCCGGCGGCGCGTTGAAGGATGCGCTGGCGATTCTGCCGGTCGCCGCGGTCGAGCAGCACGGGCCGCACCTGCCGCTGTCGACCGACGTCATCATCAACCAGGGCGTGATCGACGCCGCCTGCGCCCTGCTGGCGCCAGACCTGCCGGTCGTGGTCCTGCCGATGCAGGCCGTCGGCACCTCGCACGAGCATCTGGCCTTCCCCGGCACGCTGTCATTGGACGCGGCGACCTTGCTCAAGCTGTGGACCGCGATCGGCGAGGGGGTGGCGCGGGCGGGCATCCGCAAGTTGCTGATCTTCAACAGTCATGGCGGCCAGACCGGCCTGCCCGAGATCGTGGCGACCGACCTGCGCGCCCGGCTCGGCATGATCGTCGGCTGGGGCAGCCCCGGCGCCTTCGGCACACCGGAGGGGGCAGTCGGCAAGGCGGAGGCGGCGC
>DATBAZ010000059.1:0-4733 GCA_036271255.1 Alphaproteobacteria bacterium | reverse complement strand
GGATTCAACCTGAAATACCAGTTCAGCGAGCCAAGCGCGCCTGCAGCGGCCCCGACGGCTTACACGCCGCCCCCGGCCCATCCCGTCGCCCCGGCGGTGTCGAGAAGCTATCTGGTGTTCTTCGACTTCAACAAGTCTGATCTCACCGGCCAAGCGACCCAGATCGTCGACCAGGCGGCATCCAATGCCGGCCCGGCCCACGTGACCCGCCTGACGGTCACCGGACACACCGACACGGTCGGCTCGGACGCCTACAATATGCGTCTCAGCCGCCGCCGTGCGGAGTCGGTCGCAGCACGCCTCGAGAAGGACGGCATCGCGTCGTCGGAGATCGAGATCGTGGCCAAGGGCAAGCGCGACCTTCTGGTCCCGACCGCCGACGGCGTGCGCGAGCCGCAGAACCGGCGCGTCCAGATCGTCTATGACGATGGCGCGGGCTCGTAAGGGTTCGGCTTAGGCCAACCGAAACGGCGCTTCCTTCGCGGGAAGCGCCGTTTTTGTTTGCCACTTATGAAACGTTATGGATCATATCTCCGTTACCGCAGCGGCATTGCGTATCGCTCGGACGGCGGAGGGTGAATTGGACAGCAGAAAAACCGTTTTCCTGACCGGCGCGACCGGCAATATGGGCAGGGAGTCGGTCAAGCGGATCGCCGCTGAGAAGGATCGGCTGAAGCTCAAGGTGCTGATCCGGCCCGAGGAACGCGGCCATCCTGTCGTGCGCGACATCCAGCGCCGTAACCTCGCCGAGATCGTCTGGGGCGATCTGACCGATGCCGCTTCGATCCGCGAGGGCGTCAAGGGCGCCGATATCGTGCTGCATGTCGGCGGGCTGGTCTCGCCACTGGCCGATCGGCTGCCCAAGGAGGTCGTCACCGCAGTCAATGTCGGCGGGGCGCGCAACATCGTCGAGGCGATCCATGCCGTCGGCGATCCTCGCACCACCCGGCTGGTCTATATCGGCACGGTAGCCGAGACGGGCAGCCGCAACGCCCCGATCCATTGGGGCCGCACCGGCGACCCGATCAAGATCAGCACCTACGACCATTATGCCGTCACCAAGGCGCAGGCCGAGGCGATCGTCGCCGGCAGCGGAATCGATCACTGGGTCTCGCTGCGCCAGAGCGGCATGGCGCATTACCAGATGCGGTCGATCGTCGATCCGATCATTTTCCACAACCCGTTCAACGGCGTGTTCGAATGGTCGACCGCGAATGACAGCGGCCGGCTGATGGCGGCGGTGTGCGGTGACGGCGTGCCCGCTGAGTTCTGGCGGGGCTTCTACAATATCGGCGGGGGCGAGGCTTCGCGCGTAGTCAATCATGAGTTCCTGACGGCGAATACGGGCGAATTCCGGCGGCTCATGCAGCCGCACTGGTTTGCGACACGCAATTTCCACGGCCAGTGGTATTCGGATTCCGACCGGCTTCAGGCGTTGGTGCCGTTCCGCGAGCAGTCGATCTACGACTTTGCCACCGAGCTGGCGCGCCGCACGCCTTGGATCATGCGGACGGTGCCGAAGATGATGCCGGGTGTCGTCCAGAAGCGCCTCGAGCAGATGGCGAAATCCCCAGGCGGCTCACTCCATTGGTTCGCGAACAATGACGAGGCGAAGATCGGCGCCTATTTCGGGTCGCGCGCCGCCTGGGAGGCGATTCCCCGCGACTGGAGCCGGTTCGAGCTCGCCCAGCCCTCACGCGCGCCGACAGAGCTCGATCACGGCTATGACGAGACCAAAGCGCCGGAGGACTGGCGGCTGGACGATCTGCGCGCCGCCGCCGAATTCCGCGGCGGCAAATGCCTGGCGGAAAGCGGCGACGGCCCCGATACGCCGGTCGAATGGCAGTCGTCCGCCGGCCATCGCTTCACCATGACCCCCCGGCTTTATCTCAAGGGCGGGCACTGGTGCCCGGCGACGATGATCGATTCCGCGCACTACGACGCGGAGGCGCAGCGCAACCCATTCTTCGCCCAGGTCTGGACGGAGGAGGCGGTCGTTTAACCATACAGAGCTATCATTTTCTTTTTCTTTTCCGTGCCGGGACGATATACCAAGCCAAGGAATACAAATGACTCTCAGCACGTTGCCGAAATTTTCGGCGGCGCTCGCAGTGGCCTAGGGAAATAACGGCAAATGAAATTCTCGATTATCTACGAAGCCCAGATGGTGGACCTCTCGCGCAAGAGCGAGCAGCAGGTCTTCCACGATATGGTCGAACAGTCTCTGCTGGCGGAAGAGCTGGGTTTCGATTGCATCTGGGCGGTCGAGCATCACTGCCTCACGCGCTATGCCCACATGTCCGCCCCCGAGAGCTTTCTGGCCTTCATCGCCGGCGCCACCAAGCGGATCCATGTCGGGCATGGCGTGGTCTGCCTGCCCTTCAACATGAACCACCCGATCAAGGTGGCGGAGCGCGTCGCCACCCTGGACCTGCTGTCGCGCGGCCGGCTGCATTTCGGCGTCGGCAAGGGCGGCACGCCGCAGGAGACGGGGGCCTTCGGCACGAACCTCGCCGACGTGACCGCGCAGGTCGATGAATCGATGTACCTGATCCCGAAGATGTGGATGCAGGACGAGATCGAGCATCACGGCCTGATCGACATCCCGCCGCGCCCGATCCATCCGAAGCCGTTCCAGGACCCGCATCCGCCGATGTACATGGCCTGTACCAGGCATGACTCGCTCCACACCGCCGGCTCGCGCGGTCTGGGCGCGCTGGTCATGGGTTTCAACGGCGCGGGCGATATCGCAGAGCGTAACGAAGCCTATCGCAAGGCCTTCGCGGCCCGTAAGCCCGAGGATCAGGTCGGCTTCCGCCCGACCGAGCACCTGGCGGCTCTATGCGCCACCACTGTCCTGGACGACCGTGCCAAGGCCCGCCGCATCGGCATCCGCGGCCAGCGTTTCTTCGCCGAATCCATCGCCTACTGGTACGCCGGCGGCGCCCCGCCCCAGGTCGACGATCTGGATGAAGAGACCCAGCTGGCTCAGCTCAAGTCGTCGGAAAACCGCATGGTCGCTTTCCTCGGCGACCACGGCATTCCCGTCCTCGCCGATGCGACCGGAAATTACCACATCGAAGATGACGCCTACGGCACCGTCGAAGACTGTATTCGCCAGGTGGGCAAGATCATCGAAGCCGGCGCGGACGAGATACTGTTCCTGGTCCAGATGGGCACCATCCCGCACGAAATCTCGATGGAAACCATCCGCAACATCGGCGAGCACGTCATCCCGCATTTCCGCGCGAAGGGGATGTAGTCCCGACATTCACCCTCTCCCATGATGGGAGAGGGCTGGGTGAGGGTGAAATGTTGGCGTTGGCTGAAAAACTCTAAGACTTCGGCGTTCCCTCGATAATCGCCTTCGCAGCCACCGAGGCCCCCTCGGTCTTCTTCGTTCCGCCCAGAATGTCGTCGGCTAGGTCGCCCAGCCGGACACCGGTGGCCGAGCCGTCTTCCGCGACTTCCGGCACCACGATCTGCTTGTTCGATACCAGCCGCGCGTCCCAGTCGGCCCGCACCGTCGCCCAATAGTCCTTGGTCGCGGCCCAATAGTCGTCCGCGGCCTGGATGTTGAAGTCGGTGGCGCGATCATAGCTGTTGACCACCGTCTCGTGGGTGAAGGTCACGCTGCGGCCGTCCTTCTGGCCGACTTTGGCGTTATCCTCCTCCTGCACCCAGCCGGTCGGCGTGATGGCGTGGCGATTGACGGCGACATAGCGGTCATAGGGCGGGTGGCGTACTGCATCGCGGCGGGCAAGCGGGCGCAGGGTCTCCTGGCTGGTCCACTCGGCGACCTCGTTGTCGAAGGTCCAGCGCCCGACGGCGCCGTAACGCGGAGAGTCGTCGGTCTGATAGACGATCTGCGACCAGGCGCCTTTACGGTCGGCTGCCGGGACCGCCTGGGCCGACCAGTGGCCAGGGCCGGTATAGACCAGGATCTGGCTGGGCTCGTATTCCCAGTCCTGCCGCCAGTGCTTCACCACGATCGGCGGCTTGTCCTTCTCCTGCACCACCAGCAGATGCTGCAGGCGGATCACCCGGCCGGTGTCCTCGACCACTTTCACAACCTCATGGCCTTTGCTGACATGGGCCGCGATCGGCTTGTAGTCCGCGACGAAGGGCACGGTCTCGCGGAAATCGAAGGTGACGTCGAACGTTCCGGCCATCGCCAGGATCGCCTCGCGATCCTTCGCCATCGTGTCCGCGTGCGCCGGGCTCGCGCCGGTCATCCCGCCCGGCTGGCTGGCACAGGCGGACAAGGTCAAGGTCACGCACAGGGCCATGACGGCGGTCTTTTTATGTGTTCGGTGCATCTGTTGGGTCCTGGGTTATTGAAGGTGAAAGATGACGGGAACCTGAACGGTCGCGACGACAGCGATGCCGCCGACCTGCGCCGGCACGAAGCGCCAGCGGCGCACAGCCGCCAGCGCGGCCTCGTCCAGCATCGGAAAGCCCGAACCGCGCGCAAGCTCGACGCTTTCCGGATTGCCCTCGCGGTCGATCCGGACTCGGACCAGCACCTCGCCCTGCTGGTTCAAGGCCAGCGCCTTGGGCGGGTAGGCCGCGGGCTCAGGGGGCTCGCGGAATTTGGGGTGCAGGATCTCGACCGGCGCCGTGGGAGTGGGCGGGGTGGCGAGCTCAACCGCCGCCGGCGCCGTAGGCGTCTCGGCGGGTGGCCTGGTTTCCACCGGATTCTCGGCATGGCGCTGCGGCATCCGGGCGGGCGG
>DATBAZ010000058.1:0-32662 GCA_036271255.1 Alphaproteobacteria bacterium | reverse complement strand
TTGTCGGGCGGCCATCGCGTCACCGACGGCGCGTTGGCGAACGGCTTCTTCGTCAAGCCGACCGTCTTCACCGACGTCCATAACGACATGCGGATCGCGCGGGAGGAGATTTTCGGCCCGGTCATCTCGGCGATGCCGTTCGACGATATCGACGAGGTGATCCGCGGCGCCAACGCCACCCAGTTCGGGCTGGGCAGCGGCGTGTGGACCCGCGACGTCGGCAAGGCCCACCGCATGGCCAAGGCGATCCGCGCCGGCGTGGTCTGGGTCAACTGCTACAACGTCGCCGACCCGGCCGTGCCCTTCGGCGGCTACAAGATGAGCGGCTACGGCCGCGAATCCGGCCGGGCCCAGTTCGACGATTATCTGAATGAGAAGTCCGTGTGGATACGGACTGGCTGACGGTGCTCGTCGTTCACACAGCCGTCATTTCGCGTCGAGTTTAAGAATTAGCCACAGATTGCACAGATGGACACAGATAAGAGGTTTCATCTCCGGTGGATTTGAGCCCGCGCAGCGAGAATCTTCATCTGCGTTAATCTGTGTAATCTGTGGCTAAAAATCTTGTGTTTCCGCCGTCGCGGGAATGACGGAAAAGGAGAGGGAAGAGGACAATGAAAGCCGCAGTCAGCCGTGAGCCGAACCAGATCGCGATCGAGGAGCTGGACGATCCCACCCCACGCTCGGGCGAGGTGAAGATCAAGCTCGAGGTCACCGGCATCTGCGGCAGCGACCTGTCGCTGTTCAAGGGCAAGCTCAAGATCCCGCGCCCGGTCGTGCTCGGTCATGAGGGCACCGGGACGGTGGTCGAGGTCGGGCCCGATGTGAAGGGGCTCAAGGTCGGCGATCGGGTCGTCTGCACCATCATCGCGGGATGCGGCCACTGCTTCCAATGCAAGCGCGGCGAGAAGGCCCTGTGCGAGAACGCGCCGGTCTTCTCCGGCGCCATGCTGGACGGCACGACGCGGCTGACCAAGGGCGGGGAGAAGATCTATCAAATCTCCTATCAGGGCTCCTTCGCCGAATATTCCATCGTGCCTGAGATCACGGCGATCAAGGTCGGCGAGCAGACCAAGCTGGGTGAGGTCGTCGGCCTGGCCTGCGGTGCCTCGACCGGGCTGGGCGCGGCCATGGTCCGCACCACTGTCGAGAAGGGCAGCAATGTCGTCGTCTATGGCGCGGGCGGCGTCGGTCTGTCGGTGATGATCGGCGCCAAGGCGATGGGCGCGGGCAAGATCATCGCCATCGACGTCAAGCAATCCAAGCTGGACAACGCCGTGGCGCTCGGCCTCGCCACTCACACGATCCTGGCCGGGGAGCAGGATACGCGGGCCGTCGTCCTGGCCGAGACCGAAAACCGTGGCGCCGATTATGTCTTCGATGCGGTCGGCCTCTCCAGCACGACGGAGGAGGCGATGACCCTGCTGCGCTCCGGCGGCGAGGCCATCGTCATCGGCCATGCCGAGGGCAAGATCGAGGCGACGATCGATACCGTCCACTTCCTGCGCCACAAAAAGCTGACCGGCACCTTCGGCGGCTCCATCGACCCGCATGTGCACATTCCGCAATTCATCCAGATGCACGAGACCGGCAAGATCGACCTCAGCTGCCTGATGGACCGGCAATACCGCCTGGAGGAACTGCCCCAGGCCTTCGAGGATCTGGCCGCCGGGCGCATCACGCGGGGCTGCGTCGTCTTCGACTGAGCGTCACCCAGGCGTCTTGAACAGCGAGTTCATCGCCTCCAGATGCGCCGACTTTGCCTTGATCGCTGCCTCCACCCGCACGATCTCGGCCTGCAGGGCGGCGACATATTCCTTGAGGTCGCCCACCGACATGTCGTCCAGGGGCCTCGGCTTTTTGACTTTGTTGCGCGGTTCCAGGTCTTCGAAATCCATGGGATGCCTCCTTACTTCCGGGGCGGCAGGGTGACGGCGGCGACCGCCTCGCTGCGCGGCATGTGGCTCATGCGGCGATAGGCTTCGTCCTCGTTCTTCTGCCCGCCCACGACCCAGACCGGGCCGTCGGCGATGTGGTTGATGCCGTTCTCGGCCACGTCCTCGGGGTCCTCAGCCGCGCTGACGTCCCAGCCCAGGCGCACCATGGCCGGGGTGGCGGTGAAATTGACGTTGAGGTGCAGCACATCGACACCGAAGGGTTTCAACTCATACCACAAAGCCTCGCTGAAAATGCGGCTGAACGCCTTGGAAGCCGAATAGTGGGAGATCATCGGCGTGCCGACATAGCCGGCCAGCGAGCCCACCAGCACCAACCCGCCCCGGCCGCGCGCCTTCATCAGACCGCCGAAATGATGGGTGAACTCCATCTGGCCGTCCACATTCATCGCCACCACCTTGCGCGCCAGCTCGATATCCACGTCCGGGAAGACGCCCCGCGTCAGGTTGGCCCCGGCCATATAGAGCATGAATCCGATCTCCACCGGGTCGGTCAGCCGCCGGACTTCCTTCAGCGCCTCGCGCGGCTTGCTGACATCCGTGGACAAAGTCAGCACCTGCACGCCCAGCTTGCGGATCAGCGCCGCCGTCTCCTCCAGCTCCCGCTTCTTGCGCGCCACCAGCACCAGGTTCAGCCCGCGCTCCGCCAGCTTGCGGGCGAAAGACGCCCCGATGCCTTCGGAGCCGCCGATCACCAGCGCCCAGGGGCCGTATTTCTTGAGGAAGCTGTCGGGCATGATTTCCTCTTATCAGTGTCTCATGAAAGTGCCTCCCCCCTTGAGGGGGAGGTCGGTGACGCGCAGCGTCGACGGGTGGGGGGTAGTGTCGCCGCTAGGAAGTTGTCAGAGGAGAGTCTCCTTGTGGCGGCATCACCCCCCACCCGGACCTTCGGTCCGACCTCCCCCTCAAGGGGGGAGGCGCTTTTAAGTGAGGTGATGGTCAATCCACCCCCCGCCGCAGCAACTCCCGCGCTTCGGCATCCCCGTTGAGCACGCGGTTGGTGCGGTATTTCACCCGCCAGCCGTCCGGGGTGCGGACGAATTCCCAGCGGTTGGCGCCGACGCGCCAGGTGCGGAAATTGTCGCCGTCGCGGCGGTAGAGGCGGGAATAGGAGGTGCCGACCGCCGTGTCGCCGTCGATCTTCAGGTGCGGCAGGCCGATGACGTGGCCGGCGCCGCCATGGATGATCTCCTGGTGGTAGGGGCCGCGCACCATGTCCGCGATCGCCGCCCGGCTGTAAGCCGCGCCGGCGGCGCCTTCCTTCATCGGGGTGCCCTGGGCAGGGGGCGGACCGCCGCCCCAGTCATAGACGCCGTCCTCGGTCCACAGGGCCGAGGTGGCTTCGGCGTCGCCGCTGTCGACCAGCGGGCCGTAGGCGCTCATCAGCTGATAGAGCGCGACCTGGTCTTCCAAGTCGTGGACCTTGGCCTCCAGCGCGGCCAGGCGCTTCTCGATGTCGCTCATGCCAAGTTCCCCTAGGCCAGCCTCGTCAATGCCGACTTGTCGAACGGCGCCAGCGATTCACCGGCGCGTACCCGGGCGCTCCAGGCCGGATCGGCCAGCATGCCGCGGCCGACCAGGATCAGATCGAATTCACCGTTATTGAAGCGCTCCAGCACGCGGTCGAGATTGTCCTCCGCCTGGGTCTCCTCGCCGGCGAACATCTGCTCCAGCCGGTTGTTGAGGCCGATGCCGCCGACCGTGCTGGTGATCTTGCCGGTCAGCTTCTTGGCCCAGCCGGCGAGGTTGAGGTCGGAGCCCTCGAAGGCCGGCGTGTCGAAGCCGCGGATGGAGGCGTCCAATATGTCCACCCCGGCATCGGCCAGCGCGTTCAATATCTCGCCCAATTCCTCCGGCGTCTGGCCCAGCTTCGCCCAGTAATCCTGCTGCTTGTGCTGGCTGAAGCGGAACATGATCGGCTTGTCCGGCCCGATCTCGCGGCGGATGGCGCGCACGAGCTCGGCCCCGAATTCCGCCCGCTGCCGATGGTTGCCGCCCCAGCGGTCGGTGCGCCGGTTGGTCTCGTGCCAGAAGAAGCTGTCGATCAGATAGCCGTGCCCGCCATGCAGCGCGATGCCGTCGAAGCCGACATCGATCGCGTTCTTCGTTGCCCGGGCGAAAGCAGCGATCACGTCCGTAATCTCTTCTTCGGTCATCGGCTGGGTCGGGGCGATGACGCTGTCGATATAGTCCTGCGGCAGCGAATGATGGCCGACCGGCCCCCACAGGCCCGACGGTCGGCGGCCCGGCAGGTGCGCGTGGGTGGGCGACTTGCGGGCGTCGCGCAGCACGCCCTGGTGCCAGAGCTGCGGGAAGATGCGGCCGCCGGCCTCGTGCACCGCCTCCGTCACACGCTTCCAGCCGGCCAGCGCGGCCTCGCCGTACATCACCGGGATGTTCGGCCCGTCCAGCGCCTCCGGGTCCTCGATACCTGTCCCCTCGGTGATGATCAGCCCGGCCCCGCCCTCGGCGCGGCGGCGGTAATAGGCGGCGACATCCTCGGTCGGCACCCCACCGGGCGAGAATTGCCGTGTCATCGGCGCCATGACGATGCGGTTCTTCAAGGTCAGGTCGCCGACCTGAAGGGGCGTGAAGAGGGGGCCGTGCTTGCCGTCGTTCATGTGGGTCTACTTATCGTAATAGGATTGGAAATCGGGCGTGGAATCGACGCGCAGGCGGGTCAGCACGCGGGACTTGATGAACCAGGCGCCCCCGATCTTCTCATAGGTCTCGTGATAATGGCCGAAGCCGCGCAGATGCTCGGTCTTCTCGCCGTTCTGCCACCACAGCAAATCCTCCATCGCCCAGACGCCCTTGGCGGTGGTGGGGCCGGTGATCGCGATCTCAGGCGTATGGGCATGGTGGACGGTGGTCAGCTTCACGTTGCCGTCGACCACCTTCTGGATCATCTCCAAAATCTGCCGCTTGCCGCGCGCGATGCTCCCGGCCGGCTTGTGCTGGTCGGGCAGGGTGCCGAAGCTGTCCAAGGTCGCATCCGCCGCGTGGCAGGTGTCGTAGAGCGCCCAGTCCTTGGTATCCATGGCGCGGATGCGGCGCGCCATCAGCGCCTTGATCTCCTCGACGGCGAGCAGCCTTTCGGCGTCTGTCATTTCCTTCCCCAGGGCGTTTTGTCAGGAAAGTCGCACATGGTTGGAAGCATGTGTTTCTGTTTCGCTTTTTCTTTTATCGTCATTCCCGCGAAAGCGGGAATCCATTTCGGGGCTGTGCGCCGCGGATCGATGGATTCCCGCTTACGCGGGAATGACGAACCCAAAAGCATATGCGTCTGCAACCACTTCGAGGCTCAAAAATGGCCGCTTCATTCCCAGCCGAGATGATGGTGATCGAGATCAGCACGCCCGGCGGGCCCGAGGTGCTGACGCCGGCCAGGCGGCCGGTACCGGAGCCGGCCCCCGGCGAAATCCTGATCGCGGTCGCCGCTGCCGGCATCAATCGGCCCGACCTGATGCAGCGCCAGGGCAACTACCCGCCGCCGCCCGGCGCCAGCGATATTCCCGGGCTCGAGGCCGCCGGCACCGTCGCCGCGCTGGGCGAGGGCGTCACGGGCTTCAAGATCGACGATCAGGTCTGCGCCCTGCTGGCTGGAGGCGGTTATGCGGAATATGTGGCCGTGCCCGCGGTGCAATGTTTGCCGCTGCCCCAGGGGCTGAGCATTGTCGAGGCGGCGGCGCTGCCCGAAACGCTCTTCACCTGCTGGACCAACCTGATCGACGGCGGGCACCTGAAGGCGCGGGAGACGGTGCTGATCCATGGCGGATCGTCGGGCATCGGCACGACAGGCATCCAGCTCGCCAAGGCGCTGGACGCCACGGTCTATGTCACGGCGGGCTCGCCGGAGAAGTGCGAGTCCTGCCGCAGGCTCGGCGCCGATCTCGCAATTAATTATAAGAGCGAAGACTTCGTCGCCGTCGTAAAGGAGAAGACGGCCAAGCGCGGGGTCGATGTCGTGCTCGACATGGTCGGCGGCGACTATGTCCGCCGCGATATCGAAATCCTCGCCCAGGGCGGCCGGCATGTGTCGATCGCCACCCAGGGCGGCATCGAGGCGACGATCCCGATCTTCAGGGTGATGCAGAAGCGTCTGATCCTCACCGGCTCGACCTTGCGCCCCCGCAGCGCGGCCGAGAAGGGCAGGATCGCCGAGGCTCTGCTGAAGACCGCCTGGCCGATGATCGCGGCGGGAAAGCTCAAGCCGATCATCCATGCGACCTTCCCTTTGGCGAAGGCGGCGGAGGCGCACAGGGCGCTGGAAGACGGCGATCACATCGGAAAGATCGTGCTCACCGTGAAGTGATCCATGGAACTATAAAAAAATGCTGGAAAAATGGCCGCCAAGCGGCCAGATGTGACATACACACCGCCCCGGTTCGGGCGGATTCGCGATTCACCCTACAAGACCGGCCCGTTTCGGGCCCGGCGCACCCACGCCGGCCAAAGAAGAGAAGACTAAGGATTTATGATGGCTAGTCCGTTGATGCCGAAGGCCACCGCTGTCTGGCTGGTCGAGAATACCAGCCTGACTTTCGACCAGATCGCGGAGTTCTGCGGCCTGCACCGCCTGGAGGTCCAGGGCATCGCCGATGGCGAGGTCGCGGTCGGCATGGTGGGCCTGGACCCGGTCGCCGGCGGCCAGGTGACCCAGGAAGAGATCGATCGCTGTGAGAAAGACGCGAAGGCGCGGCTGGTGCTGGTCATCAAGGACCTGCCGGCCCCGTCCAAGCGCGGCAAGGGCCCGCGCTACACCCCGGTGACCAAGCGCGGCGACAAGCCCGACGCCATCGCCTGGCTGCTGAAAAGCGCGCCCAACCTGTCGGACACCCAGATCGGCAAGCTGATCGGCACGACCAAGACCACTATCCAGGCGGTCAAGACCCGCACCCATGAGACCAGCGCCACCTTGAAGCCGCGCAGCCCCGTCATGCTGGGCCTCTGCACCCAGCCCGAGCTCGAGGATGCCATGGCCAAGGCCCGCAAGCGCACCGGCAAACCCGATCCCGAACCGGAAGTCTTCGAAGGCGAAGAGCACGTCGCCTGATCGATCAAACGGCGCCTTCGGGCGCCGTTTTCATCTGGGGCCAAGTTTAAGAAATCAGCCACAGATTACACAGATTTTCACAGATGGTCTGAATGTTGCCGCCTGCGGCGGTCAAAGGGCCGCGCAGCGAAAAAATCATGATCTGTGAAAATCTGTGTAATCTGTGGCTAATGACCTTTCCTTCAGTTCGGCGCCGGCTGCGCCCCTCGAATTAAACGTCCCGGCAAAGCACCCGTCGCTGCGTCATGCCGGATGGTGACCTCGCCGGCGACGATCACCGCGTCATAGCCGGTGGCGCGCTGCATCACCCGGCGGCCGCCGGCGGGCAGGTCGTAGACCATCTCCGGCAGCTCCAGCCGCAGCCTCTCGAAATCGATCACGTTGATGTCGGCGCGATAGCCCGGCGCGATGCGGCCACGGTCGCGCAGGCCGTAGAGATCGGCATTGTCGCTGGTCATGGTCTTGACCGCCTGCTCGATCGCGATGCGCGGGCCGCTTTCCCGGTCGCGCACCCAATAGGCCAGCATCAGCGTCTGGCCGCTGGCGTCGCAGGCGATGCCGCAATGGGCGCCGCCGTCACCCAGGCCGTAGACGCTGGCCGGGTGGGTCAGCATCGCGTGGATGTCGTCGAGGTTGAAGCGGAAATAGTTGGTGAAGGGGAACATCAGCAGGTTGCGCCCGCCGTTCCCGGTCAGGAAATCATAGGCATATGCCTCCGGCGTCACCCCGGCGCGCCCGGCCAGGCCCAGGATCGTATCCTCGGGCCGCGGTTCGAAATCGATCGGCTCGGCCACCGGCAGCATGTTACCGAAACCGGTATAGACGAAGGCCGACAGCGGATGGTCGTATTCGCCGTTGGTCTCGGCCAGGATGGCGGCGCGCACGGCAGGATCGCGCAGCCGCTCGACCTTCTCTTTCAGCGGCAGCCCGGCGATGGGCCGGTAGCTCGGGCGGGTCGAGAAGGGATGGTTGGGGCTCTCCAGCCCGAACAGCACGCCGGTCGGGCGGTTCGCCACTTGGGGATAGAGCGGGACGCCGTCCTCGCGCAGCATGGCCGAGCGGTCCAGCATCACCTTCCAGCGGTCGAGTTCGGTATGGGTCTGGACCACGGAGAAGACCACGGGACGGCCGCTCGCGGCGGCGACATCGCCCATCCAGTCGATCTCGGCATGGGCTTCGGCCGTCGCCTCGCCGTCCATGCCGCGCGGCACCACCTCGAACACACCCGTGCCCAACTCCTTCAGCACGCCGGCCAGCGCCGCCAGCTCGTCGCGGTTGGCGAAGGTGCCGGGCACGATCTCGCCGGTCGAGGTGCGGTGCGCCAGGATGCGCGAGGTCGAAACACCCAGCGCCCCGGCATTCATCCCGTCGCGCACGATCCGTTCCATCCGCTGAAGATCGTCGGCGGTCACCCGCTCGTCATTGGCCCGCCCGCCCATGACATAGGCGCGCACCGCCGCATGCGGCACATGGGTGCCGACATCGATCATCCAGCGCTGCTGGCCCAGCACGTCGAGATATTCGGGAAAGCTTTCCCAGCCCCAGGTGATGCCCTCGGCCAGCACGGTGCCGGGAATGTCCTCGACCCCCTCCATCAGCTCGATCAGCGCCTGCTCGCCGCCCGGCCGCACCGGCGCGAACCCGACGCCGCAATTGCCGACCACGACCGTGGTCACGCCATGCCAGCAGGAGGGAGCGAGCTGCTTGTCCCAGGTCGCCTGGCCGTCATAGTGGGTATGCACATCGACGAAGCCGGGGGTGACGATCCGGCCGGTGGCGTCGATGACTTCCTTCGCCGGCCCGTCGACCACGCCGACCTCGGCGATTCGTCCGCCCTGGATTGCAATATCCGCCCGGAACGGAGCACCGCCGGTGCCGTCGACAACGGTCCCGCCCCGGATGATGCGGTCGTACATGCTTCCTCCCCGATCTTCGCGCCGCCTTGAGACGGTCGTGCAGATTGAAGGGTACGCTCGATCCGGTGTGCCGGGAAGATTTTCCCGCCCCGTCATTCCCGCAGAGGCGGGAATCCAGAGTCTTTTCCGCGCTGCCGCACGTATTGCCTGGATTCCCGCCTTCGCAGGGATGACGAACTCTATAAGAGCGTCTAACCCCGCCCCGGAATCGTCAGCCCGCGCTGCACCGCCGGCCGCGCCAGTGCCCGGTCCAGCCAGCCCGGGACATGCTTCAGGCTGTCGAAATCGACCAGTTCGCGCGCTTCATAGAATGTGATCAGGTTGCGGACCCAGCCGATCATGGAGATGTCGGCGATGGTGTAATCGTCGTCCATCAGCCACTGGCGGCCGTCGAGCCGCGTGTCGAGCACGCCGAGCAGCCTCTTCGATTCGTCGCGGTAGCGTTCCAGCGGGCGCTTGTCCTCGTACGCCTTGCCGGCGAATTTGTGGAAGAAGCCGACCTGCCCGAACATCGGGCCGATCGAGGCCATCTGGAAGAACACCCACTGGATCGTCTCCCAGCGCCGTATCGGATCGGCGGGCAGGAACGTGCCGGTCTTCTCCGCCAGATACATCAGGATGGCGCCGGATTCGAAGAGACCGATCGGCTTCCCGCCGGGGCCGTTCGGGTCGACGATCGCCGGGATCTTGCCGTTGGGATTGAGCGCCTTGAATTCCGGTTCATGGCTCTCGTTCTTCATGATGTCGACCAGATGCGGCTCATAGGGCAGGCCGGTCTCCTCCAGCATGATCGAGGCCTTCACGCCGTTGGGCGTCGGCAGCGAATAGAGCTGGATGCGGTCGGGGTGCTGGGCCGGCCAGCGCCGGGCGATCGGGAAGGCGGAGAGGTCTGACATAGGAATGCTCCCTAAGTGATTGAGGCCGTTCACAATCCCGGCAGGGTGGGGGAGCGTTCGGCGGCGCGGGCGAGGTCGTCAGGCATGATATGGGTTACGGTGAAGCCGTGCCTAGTCATCTCTTCGGCGATGATGCTGCGGTGACAATGTGTCCATAGCGCCTCGGCGCACATCACGGCCACGTGCCGTCCTGAAGTCATATCTTCAAGTTCTTTTATAGATGACTGAAATCGTTCACTCTTGGAATATTCAATGTACGTGGAAAACGGCCGGCCTTTATGCGCTGAATGGGCCTGTGAAGACTCGCGTTTTCCACCCAGCGACACCATATGATGATAAGATATGCCGGCGGCGTTCAGCGCCTCGCGGAGCGCCGGCTGGTTGAATTGCGGGTTGCGGCGGGAGCCAGGGAACGAGCGCACATCGACGAGCGCTTCGATCTCATGAGCGCTCAGCAGGGCGATGAAGGTCGCTATCGGATGGCTTGAATGTCCGATGGTGAAGACCGCTTTGGGTTGTGGACTCATTTTTTCCGTGCGGCCCGCATGCAGAAAATGGATAGACAGGCTATCGAGATATGGTACGCTTCCTCCTTGTGACAACAAGCTGTTGTGGGTGATCAATGGATTATCCACAGCGAAGACATCCACAGCCTGTGGATAACTATGGGGGCGTATCGATGTTCGATGTCGTACAGCTAGAAAACGGCACGCGTCTCAAGACGGACCCGTCGCGCGACGACCTGTTGACGGATTTTGGAAAAGCCACCCTGTCGGACCGGTATCTGCTGCCGGGGGAGACCTTCCAGGATCTGTTCGCCCGGGTCGCCGTCCATTACAGCGACGACAGCGCCCATGCGCAGCGTCTGTACGACTACATCTCCAAGCTCTGGTTCATGCCGTCGACGCCGGTTCTGTCGAACGGCGGCACCAGCCGCGGCCTGCCGATCTCCTGCTTCCTCAATGAGTGCAACGACAGCCTGAACGGCATCGTCGACCTGTGGAACGAGAATGTCTGGCTGGCGGCGCGCGGCGGCGGCATCGGCTCCTATTGGGGCAATCTGCGCTCGATCGGCGAGCGGGTCGGCGGCAACGGCAAGACCTCGGGCATCGTCCCGTTCATCCGCGTGCAGGATTCGCTGACCTTGGCGATCAGCCAGGGGTCGCTCCGGCGCGGTTCGGCGGCGGTCTATCTGCCGATCAGCCATCCCGAGATCGAGGAATTCATCGAACTCCGCCGCCCGACCGGCGGCGACCCGAACCGCAAGGCGCTCAACCTGCATAACGGCGTCACCATCCCCGACGCCTTCATGCGCGCGGTCGAGGCGGACGAGGAATGGGCGCTGACCAGCCCGAAGGACGGGTCGGTGATCCGGCGCGTCTCGGCGCGCGGCCTGTGGGTCCGCCTGCTCACCGCCCGGATCGAGACCGGCGAGCCCTACATGCTGTTCATCGACCATGTGAACAGGGCGATCCCCGAGCATCACAAGCTGGCCGGCCTGCAGGTCAAGATGTCGAACCTGTGCAGCGAGATCACGCTGCCGACGGGCGCCGACCAGTATGGCGAGGAGCGCACGGCGGTGTGCTGCCTGTCGTCGCTCAACCTCGAGAAATTCCTGGAGTGGCAGGACCATCCGACGATCATCGAGGATTGCCTGCGCTTCCTCGACAACGTGCTCAGCGACTTCATCGAGAACGCGCCGGATTCTATGTCGCGCGCCAAGTACGCGGCCCAGCGCGAGCGTTCGGTCGGGCTCGGCATCATGGGCTTCCATTCTTTCCTGCAAGGGATGGGCGTGCCGTTCGAGAGCGTGATGGCCAAGGTGTGGAACCGCCGCATGTTCCAGCATGTGAAGCGCGGCGCCGATGCTGCCTCGATCAAGCTGGCGCTGGAGCGCGGCGCCTGCCCGGACGCGGCCGACTACGGCATCATGGAGCGGTTCTCGAACAAGATCGCGATCGCGCCGACCGCCTCGATCTCGATCATCTGCGGCGGCACCTCGCCGGGCATCGAGCCGCTGCCGACCAACGCCTATACCCACAAGACGCTGTCCGGCTCATTCCCGGTGCGCAACCCGCATCTGGAGGCGCTGCTCGCCGAGCGCGACCGCAACGACGAGGAAACCTGGTCGTCGATCGTCATGAACGGCGGCTCGGTCCAGCATCTGGATATTCTGAACGATCACGAAAAGCTGGTCTTCAAGACCGCTTTCGAGCTCGACCAGCGCTGGGTGATCGAGCTGGCGGCCGACCGTACGCCGTTCGTCTGCCAGTCGCAGTCGCTGAACGTCTTCATTCCCGCCGACGTGCATAAGCGCGACCTGCATCAGATTCACTTCCAGGCGTGGAAGCAGGGAGTGAAGTCGCTCTATTACTGCCGCTCGATGTCGATCCAACGCGCTGAATCCGCGGTTAGCGTTGCCGTGGCGTCGCCCGATATCATCGAGAGCGTCGGTTCGCCCCGCCTGCCGATGGGCTCGGGTGAAGGCTCCAACCCGACCAACTACGAGGAATGCCTCTCCTGCCAATAGGCGGAACGGTTATCCACCGGGTCGCATAACAGGCGGCGGCTTCCAGACGGAAGCCGCCGCTTTGCTGTGCAATGATAATTATGTGACCGCCGTCCAACCCGCTGATCCTGATCCAAAGCCCGAACGTTATCCGCTTGTGAAGGCGGCAAGCGCGCAAAGCGCCCGCTTGTTGACAGTGGATCGTAACGATGGGGGATTGAATGGGTCGGTTCATGAAACATCGATATCCGGCAGCTGTTCGGGTCGCCGTATGCGTGGCCCTATGCGGTGCGGCCCTTTCCGGCCGGCAGGCGCCCGCCGCGCAGAATGCCGACAAGACGCCGCCGCCTCCGGTGCCTCTCTATTCCGCCGATGTCACCAAGACGACGGTGTTTGGGCCCGGAATGATCGTCATCAAGACCAAGGACTCGTTCGCGGCAGTGCGCGACTGGTACCAGGCCAATCTCAAGGACCGGACAGCCGATGTCGCCTTGGATACCGAACATCATCGCTACGTGACGCATGACGGCGCCAGCGTCGATGTCGCGGCGGAAGGCTCCGGTCCCGATGCCGGGACGACGATCGCCCTGTTCTGGAAATCCGACGCCGGCCTCCTCCCGTCGCCCGGATCCGCACCGCAGCCTGACCGGGCCGTCGCGGTGCAGCTCATCGCCACGCCCACCCGGATTGCGCCGCTTCCGCGTCCCGCGGATCTGCAGTTTGCCGCGGCGGCACCCTTGAAGATCGAGCCCCTGTCGCAACCGCGCGCAACTCCGGAGCCATCGGACTCAAGAACGCCGGAGCTTCAGGGTGCGACCTATCTCAAGGAAGGCCGTTACGGCGAGGCGCTCCTGGCCCTCGAGGATGCCGCCGCGAACGGCAGCGTAGTGGCGGCGCTGAATCTCGGCATGATGTATGACGCGGGGCTGGGCGTTCCCCAGAGCTATGCCGGCGCGTTCAGCTGGTATCAGGTGGCGGCGGAAAAGGGCGATCCCATCGCCATCTTCAATATCGGCGCGCTCAACGATGGCGGCCTGGGCCAGCGCCGCAATCCAGCCGCGGCGGTGGACCGCTATACGCAGGCCGCGGCCAAAGGCGTGGGCCGGGCAGCCTTCAACCTTGCCTTGCTGTATGAGAGCGGCGACGGCGTCGAACAGGACAGCAGGGCCGCCGAGCAGTATTTCCGCCAGGCGGAACGGCTCGGCATCCACGCCGCCCGCGCGCATCTGCCTGGGCGGAACCCGCGCCCGGCGGATGCCGGCGATTCGGACCTGCCGTTCAATACCGTCCATGCGATCGGGGGCGATTCGCCGGAAAAGCGGGCTGGCGATGCTACTGCCCATATCCAACGCCAGGCGCTTCAGGGCGACCCGGTGGCGCTCTATGATCTTGCCTACCATCTCGAAAAAGGCATCGGCCGGGAGGCCGACCCGCACGGCGCCTTCAGGATGTACCAGCAGGTGGCCTACGATGCGCGGGACGACCGCCTGAAGACCGCGGCAACCGCTGCGGCGGCACATCTGGCGGCCGGTGGGTTGATCCAATGAGGATGCTGAAAAAATGATCCCGCCTACCTATATGTAGTGGTGGACAGCGGATAGCCTCCAAGTTATGGTTTTTTCCGCTGTCGAGCTTCCTGTCTTGGAATGCTGCGGCGTAGTAGCAAAGACGATATTCTTCTCGGGAGTTTCCACCGATGAGCGGCGGTTTCAGCTTTCGCCTGAACGGCAAGATGCTTCAGTCGGAGGGGCTTACCTGCCTCTATCGGTCGACCGATGCCGAGGCCTCGACGACGTGCTTCCTGATCCTGACCAAGGACCGGCGCTTTGCCTATCTGGAGCGGCCCGTCGGCGGAAAAGGACTTCCGACGGCCGAGGAGTGGAGCGCGGATCGCGCGCGCGCCTTCCTGATGCAGCACGGGGAAGGCGACGTCGTCGACGAATTTCCCGACATCTTCCGCCGCCGCCCGGTGGTCGTTGAATCGGCGCGTCAGCGCAAGCCGAAAGACAACGCCGCCGAGCCGTTACTGTTTCCGCTTCACTGATCCTTTGCGCGCGAGGTCGCCCCGATGCCGAATCTTCTCACGCCCAACACCGCTTACAAGCCCTTCGGCTATCCCTGGGCCTATGAGGCCTGGATGACCCAGCAGCGTATCCACTGGCTGCCGGAAGAGGTGCCGCTGGCCGACGACGTGAAGGATTGGCGCAACAAGCTGTCCGCGGCCGAGCAGAACCTGCTGACCCAGATCTTCCGCTTCTTCACCCAGGCGGATGTCGAGGTGAACAACTGCTACATGAAGCATTATTCACGGGTCTTCCAGCCGACCGAGGTGAAGATGATGCTGGCGGCTTTCTCAAACATCGAAACGGTGCATATCGCGGCCTACAGCCACCTGCTCGATACGATCGGCATGCCCGAGAGCGAATATTCGGCCTTCCTCCAGTACAAGGAGATGAAGGACAAGTACGACTATATGCAGAACTTCAACGTCGACTCGCGCGAGGATATCGCGTTGACCCTGGCGGTGTTCGGCGCCTTCACCGAGGGGCTGCAGCTCTTCGCATCCTTCGCGATCCTGATGAACTTCCCGCGCTTCAACAAGATGAAGGGCATGGGCCAGATCGTGTCATGGAGCGTGCGCGACGAGAGCCTGCACACCGCGTCCACGATCAAGCTGTTCCGGGCCTTCATCGACGAGAACAAGGACATCTGGACCACCGACCTGCAGCGAGAGATCTACAAGGCCTGCGAGACCATCGTCACCCATGAGGACGCCTTCATCGACCTGGCGTTCGAGCAGGGCGGCATCCAGGGCCTGACCGCCGAGGACGTGAAGACCTATATCCGCTGGATCGCCGACCGGCGCCTGACCCAGCTCAATCTTCAGCCGATGTACCGGATCCCGTCCAATCCGCTGCCCTGGATGGACGCGATCCTGAACGGCGTCGAGCACGCCAACTTCTTCGAAAGCCGCGCCACGGAATACTCCAAGGCCTCGACGCGGGGAACGTGGGAAGAGGCGTTCGAGTAGTCTTCGTAGGATGGGTAGAGCGGAGCGAAACCCATCGGGGAAATTTAGGAATTTAGCCACAGATTACACAGATTTTCACAGATGAAGATTTCTCGCTGCGCGGCTTTCCGCCGCCGAAGGCGGTAGCATCTGATTTAATCGTGTAATCTGTGGCTAAATTCTTAATAGGTTTCGCCTTCCGCCACTCATCCGCGAAACTCAAATCTCCGGCGGCGCGATTGGCGAGCGGTTGCCGACCCAGCGCCAGTCGCGGGGCGCCTTGCGCGTGTCCTTCAGCCGGTCGGTCAGCGCCCAATAGAGTCTCAGCGCATAATCCTTGACGATCGGCAGGCCGGCGAGGTCACCGCCGGTGAAGGGCAGGAACGGGTTGCTGCGGCTGTAGGCCCAGATCGACAGCCGCCGCGTTTTGCCGGCCGCCGTGCCGCGGGCGTGGAAGCCCGAGGTATCGGCCACCACCAGCGTGTTCGCCGCCACCGGCAGCGCCACCGGCGCGCCATAGCCCAGCCGGCGGATTTCCGCCTCGCTGATGCGGAACGATCCCTCCGCCGTCAACTTGTCGTTGCCCTTGGCCGCGTCGACCGAGGTCCGCCGCTCCCACGCCATGCGCCGCCTGTTGGCGATGTGCGATCCGGGAACGTAGGTGAAGGGCGTCGAATCCGGGCTGACGTCGTCCAGGAACAGCCAGGACTTCACCGTCGGGTGGAAGGTGTCGGAGTGATAGAAGGACTGGATGTCCGGCGGTGCGTCCTCCAGCACCTTGCTGAACACGGTCTGGATATAGAGATGCGGCCGCCGCCGGAACGAGCCGACATAGGAGATCAGGCTGCGATACGGCTTGCCCTCCAGCACCGACTTGGTCGCCGGCAGCTTGGGCAGCAGCCGTCCGTCGAGTGGGATCAGCCGGGTCAGCGTATCGCCGATCACGGCTTCCCGCGCGGGCACGTTCAGCCCCTGGATTTCGGCCTTCAGCGCCCGGAATGTCTCGTCGGGTAGAAAATTCTGCTTGATGATGAACCCGTCGCGCGCCAGCGCCTCCCGGTCCTCCGCGCTTACCAGATGGGCGAGCCGATTGCGGCGATACCGCCCCAGCGGCGCGGCCAGCCTGCGGCGGGCGATATGCAGCCCCATCCGGTTCAGCCGCGGGCTGCCGATGACCGGATTGTCCTTGAACGACTTGGCCGCGCTCGCCACCGCCAGGGCATAGAGCGGGATCATCAGCAGGCGGCGCCAGCTTTTGGTTTTGCTTTTCGGTGCGTCGATGGTCAAAGGCTGGGACACGGTCGGCATTCTGAATCGGGCAGGCAATGCGGGCAAAACCTATTCCTGTCCGCAATCGCGGACAAGTCATGCCTCACCGCACCCCGAACCTGTTCCAGCTCACCACCTCTTCGACCGGCTTGCGCGGGGCTTTCTTGAAGTCGGTGCCGATCGTGTAGGCGATGGGGAAGAGACCGACCTGGGTGTAGTCGCCGGAGGGAATGCCCAGCAGATCGGCCATCTCCTGCTCGCGCATCAGGTGCGCCGTGGTCCAGACGCTGCCCAGCCCGCGGACGCGCAGGGCCAGAAACAGATTCCAGACGGCGGGTAGCACGGAGCCCCAACTGGAGGCCTGGCGGAACAGGTTATCTTGTCGGGCCGGCCGGGGAACAGCGGCACCACGGCCGCCGGCAGCTTGCCCATGATCTCCCGCAGGTGGTCGACCGACTCCGACATCTTCCGCTCGGCCTCGGCGGCCGTATTGCCCGCGCCGGCCCGCTCGTTGGCTGCATCCCGGTAGGCTTGGCCTTGTACGCTGGCGGTGAAGTCCGAAAGTGCATTGTTATAGATGCGGCCGACCTCCGCCATTACCTTCGGATCGTCGATCACCACCCATTGCCAGCTGCTCAGATTCCGCCCGTTGGGCGCCTGGAAGGCGATCTCCATGCATTCGGCGATGAGGCCGCGCGGCACGGAACGGGTCAGATCCAGCCTTTTGCGGACGGAACGGGTGGTGGTCAGGACCTCGTCGGGACTGAGCGTCAGCGCCATTTTATCCCCCAATGTTACAGGAATTTGACAAGCTATTGCGGTTTATACCGCCCGGGACACAAAATAACTGGTATTGCCCAGCATCTGGTATATACTGGTTAAGTCATTCGCTCCCGTAGAGTAAGGATGCAGCCTATTATTGTCGGTGATACACTTCCGTCACCCAGAGACAATCCGGCGCCGCCCGGTGCCGCAGCAGCATTTTGTACGTTCCGCGTTTCCCAGCCCCGCCGTGTCGCGGGGTTTTTTGTGCCCGAATCGGTCCCGCATACCGCGGGACTGCTCACGCCCGATGCTAATCGGGCTCCCCTCAGCGTGAAAGGGTTCTCGCAATGACAAAGCGCTCTTCTCGTGCGGCGGCGCATGCCGACTCGTCCGAACGCGGCAAGGTCCAGTCCTTGTTTGGCAACGGATGGGATCCGCTGAGCGAGAAACGGGATCAAAGCTATGTCCGCAAGGTTCAACCCCGCAGCCCCAACCAGCAGAAATTCCTCACCGCCATTGCCGACCACAGCCTGACCCTCGCCATCGGGCCGGCCGGCACCGGCAAGACCTACTTGGCCGTCTCCGCCGCCGTCGAGGCGTTGGAGGCCGGGCGGATCGAGCGCATCGTGCTGTCCCGCCCCGCGGTCGAGGCCGGGGAAAGCCTGGGTTATCTGCCCGGCGACATGATGGAGAAGATGGCCCCCTATCTGCGCCCGCTCTATGACTGCCTGACCGACCGGTTGGGCGGTAAGCGCCTGCGCTCCCTGATGGAGGAGGGGGATATCGAGATCGCCCCGATCGGCTATATGCGCGGCCGCACGCTCAACAACGCCTTCGTGGTGATCGACGAGGCGCAGAACTGCACCTACGCCCAGATGAAGATGCTGCTGACCCGGCTGGGCTGGCACTCCACCATGGTGATCACCGGCGATCCGGAGCAGAGCGACCTCTTGCCCGGCATCTCCGGCCTGGCCGACGTCGCCCGCCGGCTGGAGCCGCTGCCCGGCATCGCCGTGGTCACGCTGGAAGAGCAGGATATCGTCCGCCACCCGCTGGTTGGCGCGATGCTGGGAGTTCTGTAAGAACGGGCGCATGACGACGACGAACCCGCCCCTGCGGGGGCGGGCGCGCTTCACTTGGTGGGCGCATCTCTTCAAGGCGCTCGCCCGCCAGCATCACACCGAACTGATCCCGATCCTGCGGCCGGTGCTGCCGCAGGACGGTATCGTCTTCGACGTCGGCGCCCACGCCGGCCAGATGGCTAAGCTCTTCGCGCTGATGGCGCCGAAGGGCCATGTCTACGCTTTCGAGCCCGGCGCCTATGCTCTGTCGATCTTGAGGCCCATGGTCCGCCTCAAGGGTAAAAGCCGGATTTCCATCGACCCGATCGCCTTCGGCGCCGCGCCCGGCACGCTGACGCTCAGCACCCCGATCAAAAAATCGGGTAGCCTCGGCTTTGGCCTCAGCCATCTGGGCGAGGGTGGGGAGGGGAGCAACGTCTTCCGCCATGAGGTCGCGGTCGAAACCGTCGACGGATATGTGGCGGCCAAGGGGCTGAAGCGCCTGGACCTGATCAAGGCCGATATCGAGGGCTGGGAGATGCAGCTCCTGCTCGGCGCGACAGAGACGCTGGCGAAGCTGCGGCCGGTGGTTTTCCTGGAGGCCGTTGATTTCTATCTCGCCAGGGCCGGCGACAGCCGCGCCGGCCTGTGGGCCTTCATGCGGGAGCGGGGATATCGTCCGCACAGGCTTGACCCGGGGCTGCCGGTGTTCGAGCCTGAAGCGGATGGGGATGTTGTCTGGGTGCCGGCGGAGAAACCGCTTTAGGCGCCGATCAGGGGAGGAAGACATGAGTGACGCCGACGAAATCGAGGCGATCCGGCAGCTGAAGTATCGCTACTTCCGCTTTCTCGATCAGAAACGCTACGACGATCTGGCCGAACTCCTGATCCCGGACTGCACGTTCTCCTATCACTCGGGAACCTACACCTATCCGAACCGGGACGCGGCGATCGCCTTCCTGAAAGAACGTATGCACAAGCCCGAGTGTCTCAGCCTCCATCAGGGGCACCACCCCGAGATCACGCTGGTGGGCCCGACCGAGGCCGCGGGGATCTGGTATCTGCAGGATGTCGTGTTCTTCCTGGACGATCGCACCCGGCTGGACGGCAACGGCTGGTACCAGGACCGCTATGTGAAAATCGGGAGCGATTGGAAGATCGCCCATACCGGCTACGACCGCAGCTTCGAGATCACGACGCCGCTTCCCGATGACGCCCTGGTCTTCAATGGCTTTGCCGAGGGCGGCGCATTCCGGGCCGGGGCTGGGTTCTAGGCTGCGGATCGGCGACGATGCCGCTTGGGTGCCGGCGGCGAAGGTCTCCTGAGGGGTAGCACCCTGGGCACCTCGTCCCGATTGAAGATCGTGACCGGCGTGCTGGCCAGCAGGGACCAGTCGGTCTCCCGCCGAACCTCGACCCGATGGCCGATATCCGGAGCCAGTCCTGGGGGCAGGGCGAATCTGAAGGCATGGCACCCGTCGCCGATCCCCATTGCGTCCAGGTCGGCGCGATAGAGATCCGCGACCGTCCGTGCGACGACGGCGCCGTTCACGAGCAGCGCCAGCGTTACCGGTCCGGTGTCGCCGCCCGCGAACGCCCAGCCCGAAACCACCCACGGGGTCGCGATCTCGACATTGCCGCACTGGAGGCTCGAAGCGGCGGTGCCGTCAGGGCGCAGCCGTGCCGCCCGCGCCGCCAGCCCGCGGCGCAGCGTGTCCAATGCCGGCCCGTGCTCCAGGCGTGGGGCGCAGAATTCGGCAGGCGCGTTCCGCGCCGTTTCGTTCGGATAGAGCCGCCGGTACTCGTCGGCATTGTGGAACAGCATCCGGCTGTCATCGTCGGCGAAGCTTTCGGCCTCAGCTCCCTCGGCCAGGATCACGGCGTGACGGTCGAACTCCAGATGGAAATACGCGATCTCTTCCATCCCGCCGACCTTCAGGATGGATACGCCGTTCACCAGGTGGCAGGCGGGGACCAGCATCCCGTCCAGGAACATCGCATGTTCGGGCGAGACATAAAGGTCGCGCGCCGGCACATGGTCGCCAATCGATCCCGCCCGAAAGCAGATCGGCTGAACGCCAACGTTCCCGACGGCCAGCCAGTCGCGATAGAAGCGCCGGCCGATCCATTTGAGCGGCCGGGCCTCACCGTTTGCCGTCAGGATCAGTTCGCCGATCCGCAGGGTCTCGACCGGCCGGTCGCCTTCCGGCGTGCGGATCAAGGTGCCTTTCAGATAGCAGGGCGCGGTTTCCTCGACGAAGGTGCCGCCATGCTCGTCGTCCAGCAGCTGGAAGACATCGCCGCCGATGCCGCCGCCGAAATGGATCGACGCCAGCGTATCGCCGGCGCCGTCCGCGATCGTCAGCACGTCGCTGTTCCCGTCGAACGTCGCGGTATCGCCGGCATCGAACGCAAGGCCGGTCAGATCCAGCCGGTCGCTGCGATTGAAACCGTCGATCGTCACGGTGCCGAAGGCGTCCGCGCTCCCGGCGATATCCCAGGCCGCGCCGCTGTCGATGGTGACGGTCTGGAAGTTCCGATACTGGCTGCCGACGCCGCTGATCGTACCAGCCGACGCGCCCGAGGTTAGCTCTATCGTATTGTCGCCGGTGGATTTACCTACGACCTTTCCATCGAATACCGCGCCGGCATCGATGATCAGCCGCAACGAGGCGGCACGGAATTCCGCTGCATACTGCGTTCCGGCGATGGTTCCGGCATTCTCTACCGTGGCGGTCGTTCCGCCCATAAAGATGCCGTCGCCACCGCCGCCAATATATCCGCCGCGCTCGTTCAAGACGGTGTTGTTGCCGCCATAGATATAGATGCCGATATCGGTTCCGGCGATGGCGCCCGCATTGTCGATTGTTCCGACCGTCAGGTACCCGTTGAAACGGACGCCGTCATATCCGGTGATCGTGCCGGTCGCCTCGTTCCTCACGTGCACGTCGTCGATGTAGGTCCCGTCGGTGCGGACATGCCGGATGCCCGTGCGGCCACCGAAAATCGTCCCGGCATTGTCGATCGTGCCGTGGGTCGCGGACGCGCCGAACGAGATGCCGACGCCGTTGGTCAGGATCGTCCCCGTCGTTGTGTTGGTCAGGCTGAGGTCGCCATCGACCTCGATCCCGTAGCCGCCGCCGAGCATGCCGGTGCCGTAGCTGCCCCCGGTTATGAGGCCGTCATTGGCGATTGTGGCGCTGAGCCCGACGGCAACGGCTCCATAGAGGCCGCCAATCGTGCCTGTGGCCTCGTTGGTCAGGTGCAAATCGCCATAGGCCAGGACGCCAAAGGGCTGGCCGCCCGATAGCGAACCTGCATTGTCCACGGTGCCGCCTACCAAGTGGTCACGGGTCCCGATCCTGATGTCCGTGTAGGTGCCCGAGATGACGCCGCCGATCTGGTTGGTGACCGCCCCGCCTGCATCCAGGGCGATTCCGGCCGAGTAAGCGGCGGCGGACGCCTGAACCGTGCCGGCATTCACGACCGTAACCGCCGCCGTGATGCTCCCGACGGTCCAGGTCGCGCCTGCATCGATCGTTACCGTCTGGAAGCCGGTGAATTCGCTGCCGATGTCTGAAATGCTGCCGGGGCCGGTTTGGCCCGAGAGTTCGAGCACGTTTGTCGGCGTCGAGCCGGACACGATCGTGGCGGCGACGACGCTACCGTCGAACACCGCCCCGGCATCGACGATCAGGCGGTTGTTGAAGCCGTCCGCAAGATAGACCGCATCGGTACCGCCGGAGATCGTACCCGCATTCTCGATCGTCGAATTGGCGCCCGTGCTGATGACGCCATACTTCCCGCCATCGATACGGCCACCGCTCTCATTGAAGAGAATCGCCGCGTCGGCTCCCAGCGACACGCCATAGCTGGCTATGGTGGTGTAGCCTCCCATACCGTCCGGGACCTGAGTGGTCGCGCTGCCGATTGTGCCGGCATTCTCGATTGTCCAGCTTACGCCTTTGGCTGCGATGCCGCTGATCGACCCCGAGGCGGAGTTCGTAACCAATCCGCTGGCGCCGGAAAGACTCGCGCCCTCATATCCGGAAATCGTTCCGCTGTTTATAAGCGTAACGTAGCTGGAACTCACCGCGACACCGACCGCAACCCCGGCAATCGTGCCCGCATTCTCGATGAGCCCCGACCCGAACAGCACCACGCCTTGATTGCCCGCGATCTCGCCGGACAGCTCGTTGGTCAAAACGCCATGCCCGCTGATGCGAACGCCGACATTTGAGGCGCCGATAATGGTTCCGGCATTGTCGACCAGGCTGGTTTGCGTCGGTGCGTCGCCCCCGATAAGCAGGCCTGAGGCGCCGGCGCTGATCAGACCGCCAGCGTCGTTGGTGATCGTGCCGCCGGTATACATGAGAACGGCCCGCCCGCCGGGAGCTGTCGCTTCCAGGGTTCCGGAATTGGAGACCGTTCCGGGGCCGCTATCGAAAGCGATTGCGCTGCGATAGCCGGCGATCCTGGCGTTGGCATGGTTGTCGATGGTGCCGCTGTCCAACTCGACGCCATATCGGTTCAGCGCGGAAATGCTGCCGGCATTGTCGACGGCGCCCGCCGCCCCGGTGATCCTGACGCCGGTGCCGAGCCCGAGAATATATCCGCCGGACGTGTTGGTGACCGCGCCGCCATCCTGCAGCGCGACGCCGACGCCGGTGAATGTCCCATCGGTCGCGATCGTCCCCTGGTTGACCACCGTCCAGTCCGTCCCCGCGTAAATGCCGGTCGTCTGTCCCACGACGCTTGCGGTGCCGGTGACCGTCACCGGGCTGGCAAAACTGTCGCTGCTCAGCGTGATGCCGTGCGCGTAGGTGCCGGTGATCTGGTCGGTCGTCATCCCATGCCTTTCGGTCGCGGGCACGCAGAGGCAGCACGGTGCTGCAATACTTGCCTGTATTGTCAAATGGATGCGGACGAGGGTCGTGCGGGCAGCAGCAGCTGTCCTTCGAACCTTGTCATGGGGGTCTTGGAGCCCCTCCTGCGGAGTGATCACCGGCGCGGCGTCGGCCTGTCAACGACAAGGGAGCGCCGGCGCACGGTTTGCGACAGTGGCAAAAAAAGTACGGCCGATTCAGAGACGGTGACGAAAGTGGACTTTCGTGCCGGCGCGGTACAATTGTGAGCAGCTCAGATTTGACTGTTGCAGCAGGGGCCACCGTTGGACGATTCGTGGGTTGCGACTATGAGACGATGCGAAACCGAAGGCGGTTGCCGTGCGGCCGCGGGCGCCGCAAAATCGGATCGCGGATGAAGCCGCCTAACGATGCGCCCCCGCCGGCCGACCGCAAATTGCCGATGCTGCATCTCGATGGCGCGGCGCTGCCGCCGGCGCTCAGGCTGAGCGCGTTCGAGTCCGTCGCTTCGGGCTATTCGGTCCACCCGATGCCGCCGCCTGGCGAAGAATTCCAGGTCGATTGCCGTGCCTGGCAGCTCCGCGATCTCGTCATCACAGCAAACCGGATCAGCGCGGTCCGCATCGAACGCACGCTGTCTCACGTCCGCGCGGACGGCCGGAATACCTATTCGTTCATACTTCTCGGGCGGGGCAGCTGGAACGCCAACATCGATACCGGCTTCATCCAGGTGGCAAGCGGCCAGATCGGCATCATGGATTTTGCCAATACCTGGCAGGTGGAGGGAACCGACCAGGAAAATATCATGATCGTGGTTCCGCGCACGACGGTCCAGGAGATCGCGCCGGACGCCCCGCCGCTGCACGGACGGGTGTTGGCGGGCGCCGGCGGCCGGCTGCTCGCCGAGCACATGTTCGCGCTCGTCCGGTATCTGCCGGAAACGGCGACCGACGAAGTCGACACGGTGCAGCAGGCCACGATCAGTCTGTTATCGGCGGCGCTCGGCGCGCTGAAGCTGGAGGACAACGGTCCGTTCCAGCACAGGCATCGTGCTGTCGGCAGCAGGGTATTGGCCTATATCGAGGAAAGGCTGACCGATCCGCGGCTCTCGGTCGAAACGATTTGCAGCAACGCAGCGGTCGGGCGCGCAACGCTCTATCGCGCGTTCCAGTCGGCGGGAGGCGTAGCGGCCTTTATCCGCCGCCGCCGCCTGGAAGCGGCCCACGCGCGCATCGCCGAAGGCGGTGGCGCGGGAATGGCCGAGATCGCGGGTCTCTATTGCTTCAGCAGCCCGGCTCATTTCAGCACGGCCTTCCGCCGCTATTTCGGCTACACGCCAATTCATGCGCGCAGCGCCCCTGCCGCTACGCGCGACATCGGTGGCGTATTCGAGCGCTGGCGCACGGTCATCGAGCGCACATCGCCAGTGGATACTGAAGCGTGAAAGGCCCCGGGATTTTCGCGTGGGTGTGTTCAACGGCTTTGCCGCGGGCGGCGCGTTCCGGCGCCCGGCTGGGTTCTAGACCGCCGGCCGGGCGTTCTCCGATGTCTGCCGCTGTCGAAAGCTCATCGGCGCCTCGCCAGCGAGCTTGGTGAAGGCGGCGGCGAAGGCGCTCAGCGACGCATAGCCCACGTCGGCGGCGACATCCGTCACCCGCCGGCCCTCCGTCAGCAGACCCATCGCCATCAGGATGCGCGCCTGGCTGAGCCAGGCCTGCCAGCCCATGCCAGTCTCCTTTGCGAACAGGCGCCGAAAGGACCGCTCGGACATGGCGGCCGCGGCGACCGCGCCTGCCTGGGTCGCTTCGGCCAGGTCGGCTGCGGCATAGTCCATCGCCCGCACGATCGCCGGATGCGCGGCGCCGGGCAGGAACAGCGGCAGCTCGGCCTCCAGCCACTCCCCGCACATCAAGGCCAGCGTGCGCAGGAAGCTGGCGGCGAGCTGATCGGTCTCGCTGGCGCCGAGCGGCCAGCGCGTCGCATGCACGATCATCTCCCGCATCAGCGGGCTCGCAACCAGGATCCGCACGCGCTGCGCGGGATCGGACACGACGTCGGGCGAGAAATAGAGTGAGGCCCCGGCCGCGTCCGAGATCAGAGTCCGGTGATGCGTGCCGGACGGTATCCAGGCGGCCCGGCCGGTGGGCAGCACATGACGGCCCCGAACGGTTTCGATCTGGGTCGGCCCGTCGATGGCGTAGAGCAGCTGGTGATAGTCGTGGGCGTGCCAGTCGTAGAAGACTTTCCGGCCGGGATCGAGGAAGGCGAACCCGATCCCCGAAGGCCTGTCCAGTCCGTGCGACTGCAGCCGGTCCCGTGTCTCGTCGCTGGTCAGCGATCGCATGGCCGAAATCCGTCGATAATTGACCAACCATCGTTAGCCGGCCAAAGCGGCATTTGCTAGTCCTTGGCGTCTGCCGACAGGAGGGCAGCCGATCATGAAGAGCCACGACCAGCGTATCGTCGACCAGTTCACCCGATGGGCAAAGCCTTTCGCCGCACTGCCGATCCATGCCGAGATCGGACCGATGGCACGCACCGTCACGGCGTGCGCGCCGTCGCGAAACACCGGCATCCTCGATGTCGCCTGCGGTCCCGGCATCCTGGCCTGCGCCCTGGCTGAGCATGCACGCGAGGTCACCGGGATCGACATCACGCCGGCGATGATCGGCGAGGCCCGGGCGCGGGAGGCGGCGTCGGGGCTGGAAAACCTGGAGTGGCATGTCGGCGATGCGACCGCATTGCCGTTCGCCGATGCGCGCTTCGACCGGGTCGTCACACGCTACAGCTTCCACCACATGCCCGATCCCGCAGCAGCATTGGCCGAAATGAAACGAGTGTGCCGCCCCGGCGGCCGGATCGTGGTGATCGACGCAACGCCGGAGCCGGCAAAGCAGACCGCTTACGACCGGATGGAGAGGCTGCGCGACCCGTCGCACGCCGGCGCGCTGACCTTGGGCCAGCTCCGGGACATCGGGCGCGCTGCCGGACTGCGCGAAACCCTGATCGACGGCTACCGGCTGGAGGCCCGTCTCGATACGCTTGCCGATGCCGACGACATGCCGGCGCTCATCGCCATGTTCGACGCGGATATCGACAGCGGGGAGGATCGGATCGGCGTCGGAGCCTCGCGAGCGTCCGACGGCATCCGTTTCCACTTCCCCGTGTCGATTGTCGCCTGGGATCGATAGGCCTAGTGCGCCGCGGCGAGCACCGGATGGGCGGCTTGGCGGTTCTCCATGCCCGAGACTTCGTGCAGCGCGGGTGTATGCCGGTCGAAGCCTGCCATCGCCTGGTTGAACAGCTGCAGCGATCTCGTCTTGTCCGCTGCGCTGCCGGTATTCGCGCTCGCGTCCAGGGTGATGGTGTTGTTGCTGACCGAGAACGTATCGCCCTTATAGGCGCCGGCCATTTTCAGCGTGCCGACCAGGGTCCCGCTATCGAACAGACTCAGCACGCCGGCCTTCCAGGTCGCGCTGTCGAAGGTGGCGCCCGAGACCAGGATCGATTCGCCGGCGGCGAACTGGCGGATCGTCGAGGTGAATGCCGCCGCGCCGTCCGCCAGGTCCAGCTCGGCGCCGCTGCCCTTGAAGACGGTGCTCAACTGATCGCCGCTCTGCCCGATCGTCAGCAAGGCGCCGGCTTCGATCTTGATCCGTCCGGTGCCGGTGACATTGCCGGGCGAGCCCATCAGATCCAGCCCGCCGACATCGTCGATCCAGCCATTGACCACGAATTCCGGAGCGCTCAACCGGACGTTCTTTTCGATCACGAGTGTCCTCGTGGAATCGATCGTCCATGTGCCCACCGCCGCGTTGCCCAGCGTGCCGACTTCGATCGTGGACTGTGCATCGACCGCGTAGGCACCGACAGGAAAGGTATTGTCCAGGACCATGCGGCGGGCCTCGAGGTAGCCGCCGTCGGTGACCAAAAGGTCCGAGGCATTGTCGGTGGAGAGGACGCCGCCGATCGTGACCCTGCTGCCGGCGCCGTCGACACTGATGCCGTAATTCTCGTAACGGGCGGGATTCGGTGTGGGCGCGCCGGACGCGATGTCATAGCCGCCCCTCACGGTCACGGCGGCGCCGTCATTCACCGCCAGATTGCCGGCGGCATGGGCCGATCCGGCCCGAAGGCTGTCGCCGGCGCCGGTGACGGTGAGCGTGGAGGTGAGGTACGTGTCCCCCGAGGGCTTGTAGAAGAGAAACAGATTGAGCGCGCCGGTCCTGAACGTGCCGGCAAGCGTCAGGCCTCCGTACAGACCGAGCGAGGCCGAACCGCCGTTCCCGGTCACGGTGACATTTGCCTGGGTCTGCTGATCCGGCGTGTCGACGCCGAACTGGACGGCGTTGTGGAAGGTCGGGAAGGTGCCCGGTTCGTCGGTGGTCTGATCCTGCCAGTTGGCGCCGTCGCGCCACCGTCCGGTCGAGGAGCCAACCCAGAGATACGGATCGGTGTTCGCGGCGGGGGATGAGGATGTCATGGGCTCACTACAGAAGTAGGGGGTTGAAAGATCTATTTCGACCGCAGGCCCTGTTGATTGCCCTTAACCGCTGCCGGCCGCAGGCATCACCCGAAATCCAAGCATTACTCAACCATAAACACGAATTTGACTTGTTGTAGACACAGCCTGGGGTCGGGCGCATCTGTAACGAGCCCGCCGGAATATTGTTCCACCTGGAATTATTACGGAAATTTATGTCACAAATCTCTCACAAGGGCGTTTCGGCAATACATCCGCCCCAGAGGTCGAGTTGTGAAAGGCGGCGGCTAGGCGACCCCGCTCCGCGCCTTGACCGCCGCGATCAGGTTCTGGTCGATGAACCCGTCCGGCGCCAGCCCGTTGGCCCGCTGGAACGTCCGCACCGCCTGGCGGGTCGCATTGCCCGCCACGCCGTCGGGCGTGCCGGGCAGCAGGCCCAGCGTCTGCAGGCCCTGCTGCAAAGCCAGTATGTCCTCCCGCTTCAGCGGTTCGGTCGATCCATGCGGCGCAGTCAGCGCCGGCGCGCCGGCCAGCCGGTCGGCGAGATAGCCGACGGCCAGCGCATAGAAGGTCGAGCGGTTGTATTTGAGGATGGTGCGGTAGTTGCCCGAGACCAGGAAGGCCGGGCCGGAGATGCCGGCCGGCAGGATCAGCGCCGACGGACCGTCCGCACCGGCAAGCGGGCCGCCGTCGGTGCGCCGCACACCCAGCGAGGCCCATTGCGCCGCGCCTTTCACGGCTTCATTGGCGTCGGTATCCAGGCTGGCGAGCCCGGCGTCGAACCCGGTCGGCAGGCGCACCTCATAACCCCAACCGCGTGAGGGCTCCCAGCCCGAGCTTTTCATATAGTTGGCGACCGAGGCGAGCGCGTCCGGCACGCTGGTCCAGATGTTCCGGCGGCCGTCGCCGTCCTCGTCGACCGCATATTTCAGGAAGGCGGAGGGCATGAACTGCGCCTGGCCCATCGCGCCGGCCCAGGATCCGGTCATATGGCCGTTATCGATGTCGCGATGGTCCAGGATGGTCAGTGCATCGAACATTTCGCCGCGGAAATAGGCGCCGCGCCGCCCGTCATAGGCCAGGGTGGCCAGCGAGCGGACGACCGAGAAATCGCCGGTATTGCGCCCGAAATCCGTCTCGATCCCCCAGAATGCGACCAGATAGCGCCCCGGCACGCCATAGCGCCCCTCCAGCGTATGCAACAGCCCGGCATTCTGCTGCATCAGCGCCCGGCCCCGGCTCACCCGTGTGTCGCTGACCGCGTTGTCCAGATAGCGCCAGAAGGTTGAGCTGAATTCCGGCTGCTTGCCGTCCAGCTCGATCACGCGCGGATTGGGCGACAGGCCGGCAAAGGCCTCGCTAAGCGTCCCCTCGCTGATCCCCCGCTTCAGCGCCTCCTGCCGCGCCGCCGCGAGCCAGACCGGAAAATCGACGTTGTTGGCGGGCGCCTCGGCCACCGGCTGCGGCGCGGGGTTGGCCGCCACCGGCGCGCTCGTCTGCGACGGCGTCTGGCAGGCGGCGGCAAGCAGAATGGGAAGGGCGGCAAAAGCCATCCGCGCGCCGCGCTGCATGAGGCTCGATGTCATTGGCAGTATCTCAGGTGGCGAATCGGTAGCCTCAGGATACCGCTGTCGAGCAGGGTGCCAAAGCCTGCCTCCGAGAACTCACAGCTTGCTTGTCGTCCTCAGAGGTATGGGCGGCGCCGGGGTCGTCGAGCCGGGGCCGAGCGAACGCTCGACCAGCACCGTGTCCGCCCAGCGCCCATAGCGATAGGCGCTACCTGGCAGGAGTCCGGCCCGGTTGAAGCCGAACTTGTCGTGCAGTCCGAGCGACGCGGCATTGTCGGCATTGATATAGCCGATCATCCGGCGGAATCCCGCGGCGGCGCAGGCATCGATCAGCGCCTGCATCAGCGCGGCGCCCACGCCGCGGCCGTGCTGGTCGTGGCGCACATAGATCGAGTGCTTGACGGTAAAGCGATAGGCCGGCCGTTTGCGGAACAGCACGACATAGGCATAGCCCAGCACCTCGCCGTTCTCGACCGCCACCAGATGCGGGAAGCGCCGGTCGAGCAGGTTCTTGCGCCGGTCGCGCAGCTCGGCCGCGTGCGGCACCCCGCTGTCCTCAACCCCTTCCTCGATGCCCTGCCTTATGTGGCGGCGATAAATCGCCAGCATGGCGTCGACGTCGCCGTCGCGGGAGGGGCGGATCAGGGGCGGTGTCGTATTCGGCATTATTCTGAAACGACGTAAGTGTGCAGCCGGACGCGGCCGGACGCGTCGACCTCTCGATAGACGCCCTGGATTTCCACCTCGAAGCCCGGGAACGCGTTGAAGCTGGCCTCGAACATTTTCAGGTAATCGATCATCGGCTTCGCTTTGTCAGTGAGCCGTTCGCCCGGCACGATCGTCGCGATGCCCGGCGGATAGACCACGAACGGCGTCGTGGCGATGCGGCCATGGATGGCGTCGATCGGCAGGAAATCGACATCGTTGCGCGTCAGGCGGCGCGCCGCCTCGTGCGGCGACAGCGCGATCTCGGGCAGATGGTCGAACGAGAACTGCTTCGCCTGGAGCGCGCTGACATCGGCCTCGCGGAAGAAGCGATGCATGGCGGCGCACAGGTCGCGCAGGCGCACCCCGGCATAGCGCGCCGGCCGCCGGCGGAAGAATTCGGGAATCGCCTCTTCCAGCAGCAGATTGTCGTCATGCGCTTTCTTGAAGGCGACCAGACCGCTGATCAGCGTGCCGGCCTTGCTGGCCTCGACGCCGGGCGTCAGCAGGAAAAGCAGCGAGTTGAGGTCGTTCTTCTCCGCGACGATCCGGTTTTCGCGCAGATATTGGGCGACCACCGGCGCGGGGATGCCGTGCTCGCCATAGGTGCCGTCAGGGTGGAAGCCCGGGGTCAGCAAAGTCAGCTTGTTCGGATCGGTCATCGCGAAACCCGGCGCGATCTTGTCGAAGCCGTGCCATCCGGCGCCCGGCGCCAGTTGCCAGTAGGACGGATCGGTCGCCAGCAGGTCGGTGCTGACCGCATCCCAGGGCACGTCATGCACGCCGCCTTCACGCGCCACGTCGGGGATCTGCACGCGGTCGGGGACGAACGGCTCGAAGAACCAGCGGCGCTCCGGCCGCTGTTCCTTCTCCTCGAACTCGCGGGCCAGCGCTCGGATCTTCTTGCGCAGCTCGATGCCCAGCCGGATCGTATCGTCCCACAACACCTCGCCCGAACGCCCCTTCATCATCTGCGCCCCGACATCCAGCGACGCGAACAGCGGATAGAAGGGCGAGGTCGATGCGTATTGCATGAAGCTTTCGTTGAAGCGCCGGTGCTCGACGCGCCGCTTCTGGCCGCTGATATGGCGGTCCTTCATGTGGATCTGCGACGCCTGCGAAAAGCTTGCCAGCTGCTTATGGGTCGATTGGGTGGCGATGATGCCGGGCGCATCGGGGCCGAGCTCGGCGAGGCCCATGGCGAAACGCCCGGCATAGATCGGGTGGAACTTCATGAAGCCGGCCCAGGCCTCGTCGAACAGGATATAGTCGCAGAGATGGCCGATGCGGGCGAGGATCATCTCGGCCGAGTAGATCGTGCCGTCATAGGTGCATTGCTCGAACACGGCGACGCGGAACGGTCGGGGCCTCTGCCAAGCCTCCGGATCGGTGACCAGCGGATGGGTACGGATGCGTTCGCGCAAGGCGCCTTCGTCCAGCGCGTCCCAGTCCATCGGGCCGATCAGACCCCAGGCGTTGCGCAAGGTCGGCACATAGACCGGAACACCGCCGCCGATCATCAGGGCGCCGTGATGGGCGGCCTTATGGTTGTTGCGGTCGAACAGCACCAGGTCGCCGTCGGTGACGAGCGCGGCGAGCACGACCTTGTTCGAGGTCGAGGTGCCGTTCAGCACGAAATAGGTCTTTTCCGCCCCGAAGATCTTGGCGGCTTCCTTCTGCGCCTGCAGCGCCGGCCCTTCATGGGTCAGCAGGTCGCCGAGGTCGAGCACCGAATTGTCGAGATCGTCGCGGAACACCGCCTCGCCCAGATGCTCCATGAACACCCGGCCGATCGGACTGCGGCTGTAGAACACGCCGCCATTATGGCCGGGGCAGGTCCATAGCTGGTTGCCTTCCTCGGCATAGTCGACGAGCGTGCCGAAGAACGGCGTTTTCAGCGTTTCGGCATATTGCTTCAGCCGGCTGATCAGGTTCTTGGCGATAAAGGCCGGCGTTTCCTCAGACAGGAAGACATAGCCGTCGATGAAGTCGAGCACCTCGACCGGCACGTCTTCGAACCGCCGCCGGCGCACCAAGAGGACGATCGGCATTTCGAGGCCGCGCCGGCGCATCAGGTTGATCAATGAGGCGGCCTTGCCCTCAAGCCCCTTCTTGCCCCAGTCGACCACCAAACAGCCGATGGCCGCATCGGTCTGCACCGCAAGCTCGGCATCCTCGATGCGCGGCGCCCGCACGACCTGGAAGCCGAGCCGCTGGATGGCGGCAATGATCTGCTGAATGCGCAGTCCTTCGAGCTCCTCAGAGTCGAAGTTCGGCGCCGAGAACAAGAAGGTGAATCGCTGCGAGAAATTCATTCGGGTGATCGGGGGTGCGGGGATAAGTGCCTTGAAAAACCAAACTTATTGTTTTGCATGACGCCTGTGTGACTAGCGTCGGCGATCGGCGTTAGCCTCATAGTGAGTGCTCATATAGGGAGTGCCCATAACGACTAAATTGGTTACCTCGGACGTACCTCACATTGGGAACGACACTCAAGGGAGGATATTTCAATGGGCTACGCCACGAACGATTTAGTGCTGGCGATCGTGCATCACGTGCTGGTGTTCACACTTGCCGGCATTCTCGCCTTCGAGATCGGCACCG
>DATBAZ010000057.1:0-11968 GCA_036271255.1 Alphaproteobacteria bacterium | reverse complement strand
CGAGACCGCGGTGGTGGTGCTGACCGGGGCCGATCGCGGCTTCTCCGCCGGCGGCAACATCAACTCGCTGATCGCCGGCCTCGACGACCAGGCGCGCTGGCAGAACGGGATCAAGGAGGTGCGGGAGATCATCTTCGGCATGCTCGATTGCGACAAGCCGATCATCGGCCGCATCAACGGCCATGCGATGGGCCTGGGCTCGAGCCTCGCGGTGCTGTGCGACATCACCTTCATGGCCGAGAACGCCAAGATCGCCGACACCCATATCAAGCTGGGCCTCGTCCCCGGCGACGGTGGCGCGCTGATCTGGCCGCTGCTGATCGGCCTACCCAAGGCGATGGAATATCTGCTGACCGGCGATGTGATGACCGGTGCCGAGGCGGCACGGATCGGCCTCGTCAACCACGCCGTGCCGTTGGAGGAGCTGGACGAAAAGGTCTTCGCCCTGGCCGAACGCCTGGCCTCCGGCCCGCTCCCCGCGCTTTATGCGACCAAGCGGACGCTGGCGCTCCAGCGCAACCGCATGGTGAAGGACCTGCTCGACGCCCATCTGGGGCTCGAGACCCTCACCCACCTGACCGAGGATCACCGCGAGGCCGCGCACGCCTTCCGCGACAAGCGCGACCCGGTCTTCAAGGGCAGCTGACGCCTTGGCCGTCACCGCGCCCGGTTACGACGTCGATTGCCTGGTGCCGGGATCGCCGTTCAATGGCGTCCATGGCCTTCGCTTCGGCCCCGACGGCGCGATCTATGTCGGCAGCCTGGCCAAGCAAAGCATCTATCGGGTCGATCCGGCCACCGGCGCGGTGAGCCTCGCGGTCGGCCCGCCGCACGGCGACGCCGACGATGTCGCCTTCGCCCCGGACGGCACGCTTTACTGGACGGCGCCCGACAGCGGCACTGTGTTTGCCAAGACCGCCGAGGGTCCTGTCCGCGCCGTCGCGACCGGCCTGCCCGGCATCAACGGCATCGCCTTCCGTGGGCCTCGCCTCTATGCCTCATCCGTCTTCCTCGGCGACGAGCTCTACGAGATCGACCCGGTGGGCCGGGTTCCGCCAAGGATGATCCTGGAGGGCATCGGCGGCCTGAACGGCAACGAATTCGGCCCCGACGACAGGCTCTACGGCCCGCTCTGGTTCAAAGGTCAGGTTGCGCGCATCGATGTCGACACGCCTGAACTGACAGTGCTCGCCGACGGCTTCATGCGGCCCAGCGCGGTCAAGGTCTCGCCCGACGGCAATCTCTGGCTGGTCGATGCCGGCCTCGGCCGCCTGTTCAACCTCGACCGCGAAACCGGCCGCACGATCCGGAGCGTGGCGCTCAGCCCGTCCATCGACAATCTGGCGCTGGACGCGCGGGGCCGCGTCTACGTCACCAACATGGCCGACAATTCGATCCAGCGGATCGACCCCGCAGACGGGTCGATACACGATGTGGTGCGCGGCACGCTCAGCATGCCCGGCGGCATCGCGCTGGAGATCCGCGGCGGCAGCGAGGTGCTGCACATCGCCGATCAGTATGCCTATCGCATCGCCGATACTGTGTCTGGCGAACTCAGCGAGGTCGCGCGGCGGGGAGGCGGGGACAACAACATCCCCTCGGCGGTCAGTATCGGCGAGCGTTTCATCCTGCTCTCCAGCCTGCGCACCCGATCGGTCGAATTGCGCGACCGGCGGACATTTGAGCGGCTGGAGACGATCGACGGGTTCGGATTTCCGTATCAGGCGCTGGAGGTACCAGACGGAATCCTGGTGGCGGATCATGGCGCGGGATTAGTGCTGGTCGCTGGCGAGCCGGGGGCACGGAGGCGGGAGACGATCCTGTCCATCGAGGGTGTCACGGCGATGCTGCCTGGGCCAAATGGCCGCCTCTATGTCGCGCAGGCCAACGCAGGTTGCATCCTCTGCATCTCATCGCCTCCCCCCTTGAGGGGGAGGTCGGCAACGCGCAGCGTTGACGGGTGGGGGATGATGCCTCCGCCTTCGTCCGAGTTCGACGAATCCCCCAGTGGCGACACTACCCCCCACCCGGCGCTTCGCGCCGACCTCCCCCTCCTGGGGGGAGGCGATGAAAATGTGGCTGTTTCCGTCGTTGTCGAAGGACTGGCCAGCCCCGAAGGCCTCGCCTTTCTCGACGATAAAACCCTGCTGGTCGCCGAGGTCGGAAAACAGCGCCTGACAGCCATCGATCTCGAAACCGGCGCCCGCCGCACCATCGCGGAAAACCTCCCCATCGGCCAAGGCGCTCCCCCAGGCTGGCCCGGAGCCTTCGTCCCCACCGGCCTCGCCGTCGGCCAAGGCGGCGTCATCTACATCGCCTCCGACCTCGATTGCGCGATCTACCGATTCACCCCGGCGGGGCGCCGGTGAACGACCCGCTGTTCCGCAAGCGGGCGCGGCCCGCCGGCAAGCTGGCCGAGGTGGTGGCCTCCAAGATCGAGCGCGATATCATCGACCGAGACTGGCCTGTCGGCACGGTGCTGGGCTCGGAAACCGCGCTGACCGAACGCTACGGCGTCAGCCGCGCCGTCTTCCGCGAGGCGATCCGGCTGCTCGAATCCGACCGGGTGGCGCGGATGCGGCCCGGCCCTAAAGGCGGGCTGGTGGTGGCCGCGCCCCAGTCCGAGGGCGTGGCCCATGCCATGGCGCTCTACCTGTCCTTCGCCAGGGTCACGGTCGGGCAGCTCCTGGACATACGCGGCCTGTTCGAAGCCCATGCCGCCGAGCTGGCTGCGCTGAATGCGGGCGAGGCGGACAGGGCGGAACTGAGGGCGCTGCTTGCCGCCGAGCGCAAGCGGGTCGAGGAGGATTGGCGGGCGGCCAAGGATTTCCACTTGCTGGTCGCCCGCATGAGCGGCAACCCCGCCATGCATCTGATCGCTCAGTGCCTCGTCATGCTGACCGAGGAGCAGACCAACCCCACCCGTTCGCGCCCGGCGACGGCCAAGCGGGTGCATGAGGTCCATGTCCGCGTCGGCGAGGCGATCCTGGCCGGCGATGCCGAAGCGGCGCGCAAACTGATGCTGGGGCACATCCATGCCCTCGACCCTTGGCTGGGCGAAACGGGCAAGGCGGCCACGGCGGCCGAGTAGGCTCAGCCCCAGCGCGCGTCCGCGAGTTCGCTCGCCGTCTCGGCAAAGCTGCCCAATTCCCCCTGCAGCAGGCGCAGGCGGTAGGTCCACAGATGCAACGGATATTCGTAGGTGACGCCGATCGCGCCGTGGAATTGCTGCGTGTCATAGATGATCCGCGCACAGGCTTCCTTGGCATAAGACGCGGCGATCAGCGCGTCCTGCGCATCCTCGGTCGCCGCGGCGCGGCGGGTCAGCTGGCGGATCGCCTCGACCGCGACCGCGCATTCCGACAGGCGATGCTGCACCGCCTGGTACGAACCGATGGCCCGGCCGAACTGCCGGCGGTCCTTCACATACTGGACGGCCAGATCGACGGCGGCGCGCGCCACCGCCCCGATCTCCGCCGCCAACGCGACATGCCACCAATGGCGCAGCAGGGGGGCGGCGCCGACGATTCGCTCACCACCCGATTCGGGCGAGCGCAGCCGGCCGAGCGGATAGCCGAACGGCGCCTTCAGTATCTCGATCTCGCGGTCCGCCAGGTCCATGACGCGGACATCGTCGCCGTCAGCGATCATTGCGATGCCACCGCCGGTCAGGAACCGCGCCGGCGCGTCGAGCGATTGCATCAGCACGGTCGGCCGGCCAGCCGGGATGCCCAGCTTCGGCGCGACGATGGCCGAGGCGGCGAATTCGGTGACATAGGCCAGGGCGGCGACGGCCTCGGTCAGCAGCACGGCGTCGAGCGAGCCCATGCCCTCGACGGTGGCGACATCGCGGAAACCGCTGTCGGTGAGGCGATCTTCCAACTCGGCGCTGACCAGGAAATCCTGTGCAGCGCCTGCTGGCTGCGTGGCGAAAGGCGCGATCAGCTTGCCGACGGCGTCGATGAGGCCGGCCTGATCCGGAGTGAGGTCCAGGTCCATGTCTCAGCCCTTCGGCAACTGGAGATGGTCGCGGGCGACCAGGTTGAGCTGGATCTCCGCCGCGCCGGCGGCGATCCCGGTCGAGCCGGTGCGGCGATAGGCGGCCGAGATCAGCGGGTCGGCTGCCGCCATCAGATCGTCGGAAAGATAGGCGCCCAGGAAATCGGCCACCTGCCGGTCGGCGGCGACCAGGGCATAGCGGGCAACGCTGGTCAGCGCATCGGGCGGATGGCCCTTCACCCGTCCGTCGATGACCTTCAGCGCCAGGCTCTGCGCCGCGCTCAGGGCCGCGTGGGCTCGGCCGGCATCGGCGCGCACGCTCTGCCCGCCGAACCGGCCCTTGTCCTTCAACCGCGCCACCGCCCGGTCCAGCGCGCGCATCGACAGCGTATAGCGCGGCTGGCCGATGCGTTCGTTGTGCATCACCTGCCGCACGATGCTCCAGCCCTGGTCCTCGTCGCCCAGCCGCGCGCTCTCCGGCACCGCGACCCGGTCGAACACGGTTTCGTGCAGCGAGAACTCGCCCATCAGGTTGGGGATCGGCTTCGCCCGCACGCCGTGCGTATCCATCGGCACCAGGAACACCGAAATCCCTTCATGCCGCGTGCCGCCTGTACGGGCCAGCATGAAGCAGTAGTCGGCAAGGCTCGCGCCGGACGTCCAGATCTTCATGCCGTCGATGACATAGCCATCGGCGGTCCGTTCGGCCCGCGTGGTCAGCGACGCCAGGTCGGACCCGGCCGAGGGCTCCGAGAAGCCCTGGCACCAGATGTGGGTACCGGCCGCGATCCGGCCGATATGCGCGTGCTTCTGCGCCTCGGTGCCATAGCGCAATATGGCCGGGCCGACCCAGTTGACGTTCATATACTGATAGGAACGCGGATCGCCGACGGCGAACATCTCCTCGCCCAGGATCCAATGGTGGTAGGCGTCGACGTCGCCGCCGCCGTATTCTTTGGGCCAGTGCGGAATCAGCAAGCCTTCGCGCGCCAGGATGGGGCAGAATTCGCGCGAGAAACGAGACATATAGGCTGAGCTGGTGTCGAGCTTTGACTTGCTTTCCCAGTCAGCCGGCAGATGCTTTTTCAGCACGTCGCGGATTTTTTGGCGGAACGCCCGATGCTCCTCGCTCCAGCTCCAGTCCATTGCGCCGGTACCTTTCCCGCCAACCCGGCCCTTTGCGGCGGGTGGCAATAAGTATAAGGAATTACCCGTGGCCTTTCGAGAGTCAAATGGGGAAACGGAGGGTGGTAGGGGATGAGCGTGGCTGAGCCGAAGCCCGCGCGCGCATCGTTCGCGCCCTTCACGCCCCGGATTCCGGCGGCAGCGGAATGCGCCGTCAGGCTCGTCCTCGACCGGCTGGCTGCCTCAACCAAGTCCAAGATTTTCGCCCTGTTCGATGACGGCACGGAGTGGACCTACGGCCACGTCCGCGATCTGGTCCGGCGTCAGGCCGCGGCCCTGGCGCGATTGGGCGTGAAGCCCGGCGATCTCGTGCTCAACTGGCTGCCCAACGGCCCGGCGCAGCTTCGCCTATGGCTGGCGACAAACTATCTGGGCGCCGTCCATGTGCCGATCGCCGCCTCCTATCGCGGCGGCATCCTTGAGCATGTCATCGCCAACAGCGGCGCGCGGCTGATGGTGACCAATGCCGCCCTGGCGCCGCGCCTTGCCGATATCGCGCTGAGCACTATCGAGACGCTGGTCGTGCTGGACGATAATGGGCCGGTCTTCCCGCACATCCTAACCCTCGGCGATGCCGCACTCGACGCCGATGGTCCGGTGCCGGACCACGACCCGCAGCCCTGGGACATCGCCGCTGTGATCTACACATCCGGCACGACGGGCCGCTCCAAAGGCGTGCGGGTGCCCTACGGTCAGCTTTGGACCCTGGTGCAGGCGCAGCTCGGCTATATGACTGCCGACGACCGGATGATGGTGATGACCTCGCTCAGCCACATCTCGCCGATCAGCGGCGTGATGGCGGCGCTCTACCGCAACGCCTCCATCGCGGTGCTGGAGCGGTTCAGCACCGCCGATTTCTGGCCCCAGCTTGCCCGCACCGGATCGACCGCGGTTCCGGGCCTGGGACCCGCGATCATGGAGTTCTTGGCTAAGGCGCCGCCCAGGCCCGACGACCGGGACAATGCGCTGCGCATCGTCAATGTCCGCGCGCCCAACGCGGCGGTGAAGGCCTTCGCCGAGCGTTTCGATGTCGCGTATTTCGGCAGCTTCAGCATGACCGAAACCGCCTGTGTGACCATCACCCCGATCGACGCGGCGCTGGACAATAGCTGCGGCCGGCCGCGCCCTGGTGTCGAGGTCCGCATTGTCGATGCCCACGATATCGAGGTGCCGGTGGGCCAAGTGGGCGAAATCGTTCTCAGGACCGAGCATTCCTGGACGCTGAATGCCGGCTATCACAATGCCCCGGAGGCGACGGTTACGGCCTGGCGCAACGGCTGGTTCCATACCGGTGACGCGGCCAGGCAGGACGCCGAGGGGAATGTCGTCTTCCACGACCGGCTGAAAGACTGCATCCGCCGCCGGGGCGAGAACATCTCCTCGATCGAGATCGAACGCGAGGCTCTGGCCCATCCCGCCATCCGCGACGCGGCTGCCATCGGCGTGGCCGGGGAATTCGAGGATCAGGAGGTGCTGCTGGCCGTCTCGCCGCGCGACGGCGTTTCGGTCGAGCCGCGCGCGCTGATCGAGTTCATGATCCCGCGCATGCCCTATTTCATGGTGCCGCGCTTCGTCCGCGTGCTGCCCGAGCTGCCGAAGACCCAGTCCGACAAGGTGCGCAAGCCCGAGCTGCTCGCGACCGTCGATCTCGCCCAATGCTGGGATAGGATCGCCGAAGGCATTATCCTCAAAGGCTGAACGGAGCGCGCATTTGGCCCTGGACCTCACCTTCGATGCGGAATCGGTCGCGATCGCGGACTCGGTCGCCCGCTTCTGCGCGCAGCAGATGGGCGACGGCGGGTTCAGCCGCGATCTGTGGAAAAGCCTTGCCGATCTCGGCGTGCTGGCGCTGGGTGCGGAGCCCGGCTCGCGGGAATTCCGCCATATCGCCGCCGCCTGCGAGGCGCTGGGCCGTGCCGGTTTCCCGGGCCCGCTGGCCGCGACCTTCTTTGCGGCCGGCCTGCTGCCGCCGGAACGGGCCGAGGCGGTGATCGACGGCGGCGCGCTGGTATCGCTGGGCACACCGCCGCTGATGCCGTGGGGCGGGCTCGCCGACCTGTTCATTGCGCTGGACGGCGAAGAAGCCCGGCTGGTGGATGTTCGTGCCGTGGAGCCGGTCGAGACGCTCGGCGGCGAGCATTGGGCGCGGGTCGAGGCCGCGCCGGCGGAAGCCCTCGGCCAATGGCGCCCCGCGCTCCATCGTTACGAGCTCAGCCTCGCCGCCTATCAGGTCGGCGCTGCTCAGAGCTTGCTCGACCGCACGGCCGCCCATGCCCGCGACCGCAGGCAGTTCGGCCAGTCGATCGGCGAATTTCAGGGCGTCGCCCTGCCGCTCGGCGAGATTGCGACCCGCATCGCGGCGGCCCGCAACCTGGTGCTGGTGGCCGCGCAGCGCCTGGATGCCGGGGACGGAAACGGCCCGGCCTTGGCCGGCGCCGCACGCTGTCTGGCCGGGCAAGCGGCGCGGGAACTGGGCTATCTCGCGCACCAGACTTTCGGCGCATTCGGCGTCACGCGCGACGGTCCGGTCTTCGGCCTCAGCCGCCGGTTCCAGCAGTGGGCCCTCCAGGTGCCGGCGGAGACCGCGCCGGAGGCCTGCATTCCGCTCGCCTCGGAAGGCTCGCTGCTGATGCTGATCCCGGCTTTGGACGACGCGGACCGTGCCTTCCTGAATGAGGTACGGATGTTCCTCGAACCCTTCCGGCACATCCGGAATTACCGCGCGACCCGCGATCATGCGGACTCCGAGACCTTCTACCGCGCGTTGGCGGGGAAGGGCTGGCTCGGCCTGTCCTGGCCCAAGGAGGCCGGGGGCCTTGGGCGTTCGGCGATGCAGGAATTCCTGCTGTGGAACGAGATCGCCGATGCCGGCATCGCCCGGCCGCCACAGGGCGTCGGCGTCGTCGCCAAGACGCTGATCCGCTACGGCACGGAGGCGCAGAAGGCGCGATGGCTTGAGCCGATCCGCCGGCATGAGGCGACCTTCGCCCTGGCCTATTCCGAGCCGGAGGCCGGGTCGGACCTGGCATCCGTGCGCTGCCGGGCCGAACGCCAGAGCGACCATTACGTCATCAACGGCAACAAATGCTGGAACTCCAAGGCGCATCTGGTCAGCCATCTCTGGCTGCTGTGCCGCACCGGGGAGCAATCGGCGAAGCGGCGCGCCCTGTCGCTGTTCATCGTGCCCACCGACGCGCTGGGCGTGCGCATCCGCCCGATCGAATTGATGGACGGCAACGAGTTCACCGAAATCTTCCTCGACGATGTGCGGGTCCCCGTCGACCGGCGCGTGGGAGAGGAAAATGCCGCGTGGAAGATGATGGCCGGCGCGCTGGCCGACGAGCGCCACGTCCATTTCGGCCCCGGCCGGGTCCGCGGCGATTTCCGCATCGTCACCGAATTCGCCGCCCGCACCGGCCTGGACCAGCGGCCCGAGCTCCGCCGCCCCCTGGCCGAGCTCGCCGTCGAGGTGCTGGAGGCAGAGGCGCAGGCGCTGCGCCTGCTGCAGGTTGCCGTGAAGGGCGGCGACGCGGCCATAGAGGCGGCGGCCAACAAGGTGACGCATACCCGCGTGCTGCAGTCGATCGCCCGCACCGCAATTGCCATCGGCGGCCCGGAGGGGCTGCTGGCGGACTCCGGGATCGAGCTGCTGTGGCGGCAGACCATGACCGAATCGATCGGCGGTGGCACCACCCAGATCATGCAGGGCATCATTGCCCGCCAGGAGCTCGGCCTTGGCGCCAAGAGCTGATCGATGACCCTCGCCGGATACTCAGTTCTGGTGACCGGCGCGTCCGAGGGGATCGGCCGGGGCATGGCGCTGGCGGCCGGCAAGGCGGGCGCCGGCGTGGTGGTGAGCGCGCTCGATATCACGGGCGCTGAAGGCGTCGCGGAGGAAATCCGCGGCCGTGGCGGCCATGCGGTCCCGGCACGCTGCGATGTCACCCGCAGGTCCGATACCGAAGCTGCCGTCGCCTGTGCGCTGGCCGCGTTCGGCCGTCTCGATGCCGTCATTCACAACGCCAACAATACCGGTGCGGGTGCGTCGTCGGTTCAGCAGATCGCCGACAGCCATTGGCAGCCGTCCGTCGCGGTCGGGCTGCGGCCGATCTTCTACACGGCGCGTGCGGCGCTGCCCGCCCTGATCGACAGCGGCGGCAGCATGATCGTCATGACTTCACAGTCGGGCATCGACGGGACGGTGACCCTGCCGGTTTATTCGGCGGTGAAGGGGGCCCAGCGCGCTCTGGTCAAAAGCCTGGCACGCGAATGGGGTCCGCTGGGCGTGCGGGTCAACGCCATCGCGCCATCGGCGATGACCCCCGCGCAGGTGGCCTATCTCGAACGCGAGCCGCATATGCGCGCGCACCTGATCATGCGCTCGCCGCTCCGCCGCATGGGCGACGCCGAGAACGATATCGGCCGGGCGGTGGGTTTCCTGATATCGCGCGAAAGCGGCTTCATCACCGGCCAGACCCTGGTGGTGAACGGCGGCGCGCTGATGCTTTAGCTATTTCCCATCCACGCTGAAGGCCAGCAGCGCATTCCCCGCCGGGCCGTAATAGCCGCCGCCGGAATTCACATAGAGCATTCCGCCGGCGGCGATCTGGCCGAAGCCGTTCACTGCGCCGCCATGGGCCTGGCCGCCATTGACGGCGTCGAAGTTGTGGCCGGTGTCGAATTCCCAGGCGATCTTGCCGTCGGCGGCTTGATAGGCGCGGATATGGCCGTCCAGCGCGCCGGAAAAGACGATGCCCGGAATGACCGTGACTGCGGCCGGCTGCGCCGCCGAGCAGCTCAGCGTGCCCCAGCCGCAGACCGGCGGCGGGGCGGGCACGTGCCAGATCCTGGCGCCGGTGGCCAGGTCCACCGCGTTCATCCCGCCCTCGGGCCGTGGCGGCCGCCCGGGCTCGGGGATCGCCGTGCTCGCCTGGACGTCGGAGATGGCGACATACAGGTGCTCGGCGTCGGCGCCGATGCCGTGCTCCACGCCGCCGAACGCCCCGCCCTCGCCGAGCCTGGTCTTCCAGGCGATCTTGCCGCCCAAGTCCGGGTCGAAGGCGAACACCATCCCGCTCTTCTGGCCGGCCAGCACGAGCTGCTTGCCGCCGGGCAGGGTCTTCAGCATGGTCGCGGCGGCGAAGTCGATATCCTGGCCCTGCTCGTCCGGGCAGTTGCCGGTATGCGGCTTCACGCAGACGACGAAGACGTCCTTGTTCGCCTGCGTCGCCCAGATGCGCTTGCCGGTCGTGAGGTCGAACGCCATCACCGCGTCGCTGGTGCCGGTATCGTCACCGCTATAGAAGTTGCCGGTGCCGACATAGATGCGGTTGCGCTTGGCGTCGATCGTCGGCGAAGCCCAGGTCGGCGCGCCGGACGGGCCGAACATCTGCGTGCCGGCCGTGCTGATCTTCAGCTTCGCCGGCTCATTGGGGATCGTATAGGCCTTCCATACGATCTTGCCCGTCGCCCCGTCGAACGCGACCAGCACGCCCCGGAAGGTGCAGCACGGATAGGCTGGGTCCACCGCCGCCGATTCCTCGCCGGCCGAGACCGGGGCATAGACGATGCCCTTATAGAGCCGGGGCGATCCGCGCACCTGCGCCAGCGGGTGCGGGTCCGCCTTGACCGCCCACAACGGTTGCCCCGTCAGGGCGTCGATCGCATGGACGGAGCCGGCCATGTCTCCGAATACCGCGATCGTCTTCCCGCCCGCCGGCCCTACCGCGACGGCGGTCTTCACCGGCGCGCCGGCCTCGCTCGTCCAATAGGTGCAGCCGGTGCGGGCGTCGAGCGCGAAGATCGTGCCGGTCACGCCGGCGACGAACAGCATGTTGCCCACCCGCGTCGGCTGGCCCACCGCCTCGCTGCCGGGATAGGCGAAGGCCCATTTGAGCTTCAGCCGCGGCACATCGGCGGCGGTGAAGCCGGGATCGGGCTGGAAGCGCGTATTCTCGGGATCGCGGCCCCAGCTGCCCCAGTCCGTCGCCGTCTCGGTGAGCGCCGCCGGCTCCTTGCACATGTTGGCGCGCGGATCGGGCTGGGCCCAGGCGGCGCTGGTTTTGTAGGTCACGAAGGTGACGAGCTGGTTGATCTCGTCCGGGGTCAGCCCCTGCGCCTGCTGCCGCATCGGGCCTTTGGTGAGCGTCTGCAGCACCTGGTCGGAGGAGAGGTGGCTCAGCACGTAATGCGGAGGAATACGGCCCGTCGGATGGTCGTGGCAGGCGGCGCAGCGCTGCGCAAACAGTTCGGCCCCATGCGTGTAGGCCGGCGTGTCGATCGCCGCCTCGCTGCCCGCGCGCGCAGGTCCGGCCGAGAGCGCAACTATGGCCAGCAGCAACCCAACGATGCCCTTCATCCCGTTCCTCCCCCACGTCTTTTCGGTTCGCACCATCAAGCACACGGTCTATGCATAGCGCAAACAGAACGCGTGCGGTCGGGAAGGGGCAGCATGGAATTCGATCTTCTGATCCGGGGCGGCACGGTCATCGACGGTACCGGTGCGCCGCGAGTGCGGGCCGATGTCGGCATCGTCGGCGGGCGCATCGCCGCGATCGGACGGTTGGATGCCGCCGCCGAGGCCGTGATCGACGCGGACGGCCTGGTCGTAGCGCCCGGCTTCGTCGACCCGCACACCCATTACGACGCACAGCTGTTCTGGGACCCGATGCTCACCTGCTCGTCCTGGCACGGCATCACCACGGTCGTGACCGGCAATTGCGGCGTCGGCCTCGCCCCGGTCCGCCCCTCGGCGCGCGAGACGGTGATGTGGGACCTGGTCAAT
>DATBAZ010000056.1:0-20212 GCA_036271255.1 Alphaproteobacteria bacterium | reverse complement strand
CCCCCGAGGGGCGAGGTATATGATTGTCCCTACCGCTCCATCGCACCTTTGCCCGCGATGATTTTGTAGCGGAACTTCTCGATCCGCGCCACACGGGTCGCCGATTGCTTGGCTTGGTTCAGGTTGAACATGTAGCTTTTCTGCCGCCCGGGCGTCAGGGCCTGGAAGGCCTCGGCCAGTTCCGGATCGGCGCCCAGCGCCTCGGCCAACTCGTCGGGCATATCGATCTCGCGGCTGGCCTTCGGCGGCTTCGCTCCCGCCTCGGCGTGATCCATCAGCTGCCGCAGATAGACCCGGATCACCGGCTCCCGCTCGCCGACCTGCCCTATAGCGGTGAAACGGATCATGCTTGGCGTCTGGCTGTTGGGACCCTGCGGCTCCAGCGCGTTTTCGGTGTCGTTCAGAAGGCCGGCGTTCATGAAGCTCAGCCGGAAATCAGTCCGGAACGCGCCGAAAATTGCGATATTGCGCCCGGCATGCATGTAGCACGGATGGGCCCATTTCGCGGTTTCCTCCAAACCCATGTCGAGACAGATCCGGCGCAGTGCATTCAACCCGTCGATCCAGGGCCGGGTCGAGCAATCTTGCGTCGCGAACCGGTCGCACCGTCCGCAGCCCTTGGTGAAGAAATCGTCGGGATCGGTAATCATCGCCATTCTGTGCTGCACCCGTTGGAGGGACCGAACGATCCTAGCCCTGGTTACAATGCCCGGGTAGGCCTTCCGGTATGAGCTTCGCCCGCCACGCCGGGTTCACGCTCACTCCCAAAACCGATTGCAAAATAGGAGCAGCTTTATTAATCTCAGACCGATTGCATTATGCAATCAGTTTATTGAATCCCGGGTAGGTTCGGCGCCCGCGCCGAAGCTGGATACTCGGCTGGCATTGCAGGGGGACACGCATGATCACGGTCTTCGGCGAAGGAAGAGGGTTTCGGGTCGTATGGCTGCTGGAAGAGATGGGGCTGTCGTACCGGCTGCGGGACGTTGACCTGTTGGCCGGTGTCGAGAACGATCCGGAGTTTCTGGCCATCAATCCGGCCGGCTTCATACCTGCAATCCGGGACGGCGACGTCATCATGGTCGAGTCGATCGCCATCATGGAATATCTGACGGCTCGATATGGACCGACGCCGCTGGCGCCGCAGGCGCTGGACGCCGACTTCCCGGCCTACCAGCAATTCCTTCACCTGGGCGAAGCCGGCCTCGCGGCATCGATGTACTTCGTCAGCGGTGCGCGCAATATCGCGCCCCCGGACCAGCGCGACAACTGGAGCGCGCGTCAGGCGCTGGACGTGTTCACCACGCGACTGAGCCTGGTAACGCGCCAACTGGCGCAGGCGCCCTTCATGGCGGGCGAGCGGTTCACCGCCGCCGACATTTCAGTGACCTATGCGCTGGAAATGGCGCAAAGAAACGGGGGCTTTGCACTCGGCACGGCAGAACGGGCTTATCTGGCCCGCACGCAGGGCCGCGGAGCCTATGAACGGGCGATGCAAGTCTGTCACGCGACCCGGCGCTGGGCCGCGGTCGCGGCCGAGCGGTCGGGCATGTCTGGGGCAGAGTGAGGGGCGATGCGGCGACCATGTCCGCTCCGTGCTTACGAGTTCATGATCTAAAAGACGAGCTGGCCGTCAGTCGTTCAGGCATGCGCCTAGCCTTCGCCGCAATTCCCGGCTAGGCCTTCCGACATGAGCTTCGCCCGCGCCGTCCGCACCGTTGCCGGGCTGACCATGGTCAGCCGGGTGCTCGGTTTCATCCGCGATGTGCTGACCGCCGACCTGCTGGGCGCCGGCCCGATGGCGGATGCGTTCTTCGTTGCGTTCAAGCTGCCCAATTTCTTCCGCCGCCTGTTCGCCGAGGGCGCCTTCAGTGTCACCTTCGTGCCGCTGTTCGCCAAGACCGCCGCGGCCGAGGGGCAGCCTGCCGCCGCGCGCTTCGCCGAGGAGGCTCAGGCCGCCCTGCTGGCGATCCTGATCCCGCTCACCATCGCGCTGCTGCTGTTCATGCCGGCAGTGATGCTGGTGCTGGCCCCCGGCTTCGAGACCGGCAGCGAGCGTTATGACCTGGCGGTCAAGCTCTGCCGCATCACCTTCCCCTATCTGACCCTGGTCTCGATCACCGCGCTCCAGGGCGGCGTCCTGAACGCGCTGGACCGTTACGGGCCGTTCGCCACCGCGCCGATCCTGTTCAATCTGTGCCTGATCGGCGGCCTGCTGCTGACGCCGCTCTTCCCCAACGCGGCTTACGCGTTGTCCTGGGGCGAGTTCGCGGCCGGTGTCGTCCAGGTCATCTGGATGATGGGCTCCTGCCGCCGCGCCGGCATTCTGCTGAAGCCGCGCTGGCCGAAACTGACGCCGCAGATCAAGCGGCTGTTCACCCTGATGGGCCCGGCGGCCGTGGGCGCCGGCGCGGTGCAGATCAATGTGTTCATCGACACGATGATCGGCTCGCTGCTGCCCGCCGGTTCGATCTCCGACCTGTACTATGCCGAACGCCTCTATCAGCTGCCGCTGGGCGTGATCGGCGTGGCGGTCGGCACGGCATTGCTGCCGTCGCTGGCGCGGCATGTACGGGCCGGGGAGAAGGAAGGCGCCAAGCGGCTGGAGGCGCGCGCCATCGAGGCCTCGCTGCTGCTGTCGCTGCCCGCCGCCATCGCGCTGATGGTTGCCGGCGCGCCCATCATGACGGCCCTGTTCGCACGCGGGCATTTCACGCCCGAGGATGCGCTGGAGACCGCCGGGGCGCTGGCCGGCTATTCGGCGGGCATCCCGGCATATGTGCTGGCGAAGACGCTCTCCACCGGCTACTACGCCCGGGAGGACACCAAGACGCCGCTGAAATACAGCCTGATCACGGTGGCGCTGAACACCGTCTTTGCCCTCTCCTTCGTTTTGATCTTCCATCTCGGCATCGTCGGCATCTCGGCCGCGACCGGCATCACCGCCTGGCTGAATGTTGGCATGCTGGCGATGGGGCTGCGCAACCGCGGCCTGCTGGGCTTCGACCGGCGGCTGGCGCACGTCCTTCCTCGGATCGTCCTGGCGACCGTGATGATGGCGGCGGCGCTCTATGCCATCCAGATGCCGCTGCACGGCTGGTGGTCCGCCGACATCGGCCGCCGGGGCATCGGGCTTGCGCTGCTGGTCGGCGGCGGGCTCGCAGTCTATGGCGCCATCATCGTACTGTCCGGCGCGGCCAAGATCAGTGACGTCACCGGCCTGCTGAAGCGCGAGCGTTCTTCCGCCTTGACCGACGACAAGGGCAGGACGGATAACCCAATCCCACCCGAAACTCTATCGAGCAGCACGTGATCCGCATCCTGTCCGGCATGCAGCCGACCAATCAGTTGCACCTTGGCAATTACCTGGGCGCGCTCAAGAACTGGGTCGCGCTGCAGGAGTCGGTTTCCGAGAATGGGGGCGAGAACCTGTTCTGCGTCGTCGACCTGCACGCCATCACCGTGCCGCAGGACCCGGCCGTACTGGCGCAGTCGACACGCGAGATCACGGCCGCCTATATAGCCGCCGGCATCGACACGAAGAAATCGACCATCTTCGTCCAAAGCCATGTCCCGGCCCATTCCGAGCTTGCCTGGATCCTGGGCTGCTTTACGCCGATGGGCTGGCTGAATCGGATGACCCAGTTCAAGGAGAAGGCCGGCAAGGATCGCGAGGGCGCCCCGCTGGGCCTCTACAGCTACCCCGTGCTGATGGCGGCCGACATCCTGACCTACAAGGCGACGCATGTGCCGGTGGGCGAGGACCAGAAGCAGCATCTGGAGCTGGCCCGCGACATCGCCGGCGCCTTCAACCGCCGCTACGAGGTCGACTTCTTCCCCCTGCCCGAGCCGCAGATTTTGGGCGAGGCGACCCGCGTCATGTCGCTGCGCGACGGCACCAAGAAGATGTCCAAGTCCGACCTGTCGGACATGAGCCGCATCAACATGACCGACACGCCGGACCTGATCGCCCAGAAGATCCGCAAGGCCAAGACCGACCCGGAAGGCCCCCTGCCGTCGAGCGTCGAGGGCTTAGCGGGCCGGCCCGAAGCCGACAACCTGCTGACGATCTACGCGTCGCTGACCGGCACGACCAAGAAGGACGCGGTCGCCCGCTTCGCCGAGGCCCAGTTCTCCACGCTGAAGAACGAGCTGACCGAGGCTGCGGTCCAGACCCTTGGCCCCATCGCGACGCGGATGAACGAACTGATGGGCGACAAGGCAGCTTTGGACGCGATCCTGCGCGATGGGGCCGACAAGGCCAACGCCATTGCCGGGCCGATCCTGGATGAGACCAAGCGGCTGGTGGGGTTTCTGCCGAGATAGAAGTACCCTCGGCGGCCTACATCTCTGCTATACATCACACCACAACGTCATGGCCGGGCTTGACCCGGCCATCCACGAGCACCCGCTCGTGCGAAACAACCCGAGTTCGGCGCCCGGACGATCCGCGTGGATGGCCGGGTCAAGCCCGGCCATGACGGTCTATTGTGTCACTCGGTAGTGTGTGATGCTCCACTGATGGAAATCTACCTCCCCATCGCCCAGATGCCGGTCGATCCGCTCGTCGTATTTGCGATGGGCGCGCTGGTCGGGCTGCTGTCCGGGCTGCTGGGCATCGGCGGCGGGTTCCTGATGACGCCGCTGCTGATCTTCATCGGCATTCCGCCGGCTGTGGCGGTCGCAACCCAATCCAATCAGCTCGTCGCCGCATCGGTCTCCGGCGTCCTCGCCCATTGGCGGCGACGGAATGTCGATTTCAAGCTGGGGCTGGTCATGCTGATGGGCGGCGGCGTCGGCAGCGCCATCGGCGTCGCCCTGTTCGCCAAGCTGAAGGCGCTTGGCCAGATCGACCTTGTGATCTCGCTGACCTATGTCCTGTTCCTGGGGTTGGTCGCCGCGCTGATGATGATCGACAATTTCAAGGTTCTGGTCCTGCGCCGCAACGTGGCGGTGCGGCGGAAGCTGCATGAGCACAACGCGCTGCACCGCCTGCCGCTGCGCATGCGCTTTCCCCGCTCCCGCCTTTATATCAGCGCGCTGCTGCCGCTGGGCATCGGCTTCGTTGGCGGGTTGATGGTGGCGATCATGGGCATCGGCGGCGGGTTCATCCTGGTGCCGGCGATGATCTATCTGCTGGGCATGCCGATCGGGCTGGTCGCTGGCACCTCCCTGTTCCAGATCATCTTCACCACCGGCATCACCACCTTCCTGCAGGCGATCACCACCCATGCGGTCGATGTCGTGCTGGCAGCGGTGCTGATCGTCGGCGGCGTCATCGGCGCGCAGATCGGCACCCGGCTGGGCCACCTGCTGAAACCCGAATATTCGCGCCTGGCGCACGCCAGCATCGTGCTGGTGGTCGCCGTCAAGCTCGCCTGGGACCTTTTCACCAGACCTGAGAATCTGTTCTCGGTCGTCACGTTGGGAAATTGATGAAAGGCTGGGCGCTCGCCTTACTCATACTGTTGGCGGGGTCACGCTCAGAGGCGCAGACCCTGTCGGCCGACCTGTCGAGCCATGTGATCGGCATCACCACCGGCTTCGTCGGCGCCAACCTGGTGCTGTTCGGCTCGACCGACAAGCCGGGCGATATCGCGATCGTCGTCCGCGGACCGTCCACAGACATGACGGTGCGGAAAAAGGGCAAGATACTGGGCGTTTGGATCAACCGCTCCAGCGCCGTCTTCCACGACGCGCCCAGCTTCTACGTCGTCGCCGCGAGCAAGCCGCTGAGCGACATAGCCTTGCCCGAGAACCTGAGCCGCCATGCGATCGGGCTGGATAACGTGAAGCTGCAGCCGACCGAGCCGCTGGCGGAGAAGGATTTCGCCGAATTCCGCACGGCGCTGATCAGGTCGCAGGAGACTGTCGATCTCTATCGCGGCGGGGTGGCCCCGGTCACTTTCCTGGGCGAGCATCTGTTCCGCGCCGACATGTTCTTCCCGGCCAACGTGCCGACCGGCAGCTATTCGGTCGAGGTGCTGCTGCTGTCGAACGGCGAGGTGGTCTCGGCCCAGACCACGCCGCTGATCGTCAGCCGGATCGGCTTTTCCAACGGCGTTTTCGTCGTCGCCCACCGCCATGCCGCGTTGTACGGCGCGGGCGCGCTGATCTTCGCCATCGCCGCCGGCTGGGCCGCCGGCGCGATCTTCAGGAGGGTGTGAGCATGGACAGCACCGACGCGCCGCGCGTTTTCCTGGTCGTCGTCGATGAGAGCCCCGAGATGGCGGTGTCTCTCTACTACGCCAGCCGCCGCGCCCAGCGGACCGGCGGCCGCGTCGCGCTGCTGCGCGTCATCCCACCCCATGAAGGCCACGGCCTGGCCAGCGTGGAGGCGCTGATGCGCGAGGAGGCGCAGCACGAAGCCGAACAGTTGCTGCAGCGCCTGGCCAAGACCGTGGTGGACGAGACCGGCAAGGTGCCGGCGATCTACGTCAAGGAAGGTTCGGCCCGTGACGAGCTGATGGATCTCGTCACCAACGATCCGTCGATCTCCATCCTGGTCCTGGCCGCCGGCACCGGTTCCGACGGGCCGGGTCCGCTGGTCAGCTTCCTCGCGACCAAGGGCTTGGCCAAGCTGCGCATCCCGGTCACTATCGTGCCGGGAAGCCTGACCCACGAGCAGATCGACGCGATAAGCTGATGCTTGATCGCGGTTGGGCAGAGCCCATCTGTGCTATCAGGACCAGACCGTGTAGACTCCGATGTCCGCAAAGCAAGGCAGCGCCATGTTCATCCAGACCGAAGACACCCCGAACCCGTCCACCCTGAAATTCATTCCGGGGCAGATCGTCATGCCGACCGGCACGGCGGATTTCCGGACGGAAGAGACCGCGACCCGGTCGCCGCTGGCGAAGACGCTGTTCGGGGTCAACGGCGTTGACGGCGTGTTCCTGGGCAGCGATTTCATCTCTGTCACCAAGGCGGCCGATGCCGACTGGTTCAGCGTGAAGCCCGCGGTGCTGGCGGCGATCATGGACCACTACACCTCAGGCCTGCCGGCGGTCGAAGAGACCGTCGCCGTGGCAAGCACCGAGGAAGACAGCGAAATCGTCGTCCAGATCAAGGAAATCCTCGAGACCCGCGTCCGCCCCGCCGTGACCCAAGATGGCGGCGACATCGTCTTCCACGATTTCGACGAAGGTGTCGTGTATCTCGAGATGCACGGATCCTGCTCTGGCTGCCCGAGCTCGACCGCCACGCTGAAAGCCGGCATCGAGAACATGCTGCGCTATTACATCCCGGAAGTCCGGGAGGTTCGCGCCGTCGCGGCCTGAGCGGCCCGTCGCCTCACGCCCCATGCGGATCCTCGCTTTCGACTGCGCCGGCGCCGGGTGCGCCGCGGCGTTGACGGCCGACGGCAAGACGCTGGCGGCGCGCAGCGTCGTGGCCGAACGCGGCCATGCGCAATTGCTGATCCCACTGCTGTCGGACCTGCTGGACGAGGCGGGCCTTACTTTCGGCGACATCGACCGCTTCGCCGTGACCACCGGCCCCGGCTCCTTCACCGGCATTCGCGTTGCCCTGGCGGCCGCGCACGGGCTGGCTCTGGGGACCGGCAAGCCGATCGTCGGCGTCACCGTATTCGAAGCGATGGCCGCGGCGGCAGGAGCCGTCCCTACCCGCCTGCTCGTCGCCATCGATTCCAGGCGGGCGGAATTGTTCGCCCAGCTGTTCGATACCAACGGTGATCCTCTCACCGAACCGGCGATGCTGCCGCCCGGATCGGTGGCCCACTGGACCGGCCCCGGTCAACTGAGCCTGACCGGCGACGCGGCCCATCTGGTCGCACCGCATCTGGCCGGCATGATCGACAACCCGCCCGAAAGCTGGGCCGCCCATGTCGATCCTGAGACCGTCGCCCGGCTGGTGGAAGGCCGGCCTGTCGGCCGCCCGCCCGCGCCCTTCTATCTGCGCGCACCGGACGCCGTGCCGGCCAAGGTATGATGACCGCAAGCTTTTGTCCGCTCGACGGCGCAATGGTCGAGGTCGCGGCAGCGCTGCATGAGGTCTCCGGCTTCCACGAGCCGTGGAACGCCCATGCCTTCGCCGAGCTGCTCGCCATGCCGGGAACAGCCGGCATGCTGGCGCTGATCGGAAAGGAGCCGGCCGGGCTGGTGCTGTGGCGAATCGCGGCCGACGAGGCGGAAATCCTCACCATCTGCACCCTCCCCGGCCAGCGGCGAGGCGGAGTTGGCCGGAATCTGCTGGGTGCCGCGATCGGCGCGATGACAAGCGCGGGCGCACGGCGGCTTCTGCTGGAAGTTGCCATAGACAACCGCGCCGCGATCGCGCTGTACCGGGCCTTCGGCCTGGTTCAGCTCGGCCGCCGGCGCGGCTATTACCTGGGGCCGCAAGGCACCGTGGACGCGCTCATTCTCGGCCGTGACATCTGATTTCTGGAAACTCGGCGCGCCCGCATGTATGATAGGGACATCCATGCCGACGACTACGCCACAGCTTTTACCGGTAGAGCGCCCTGTCATGCGGCGTAGTTTGTGTTATTGGAACCGCGTAAAACCCGAGTCTCATACAGGACCTCAAGCGGGCCCCCACCATGTCGCACGTTAGCGCAGACCTTACCCGGCTCGGTTCGATCCGGTCGGGCAGCCTTGAGGTTCGTCTGGCGCAGACCCTGGCCGAGATCGAAGCGGCGCAGCGTCTGCGGTACGACATCTTCTATCGTGAGATGGCCGCCAAGCCGACGCCCGAGATGGAGGGCGCGCTTCGCGATTTCGACGAATACGATACGGTCTGCGACCACCTGCTGGTGATCGACCATAATCTGCCGGAGGACGACGCGGTCGTCGGCACCTACCGCCTGATAAGGCGGGAGATGGCGGCACGGCGCGGCAGCTTCTATTCGGCGAACGAGTTCGACATCACCCGCCTGATCGAATATCCGGGCGAAATCCTGGAGCTGGGCCGCGCCTGCGTGGCGCCTGCCTATCGCGGCCGCGCCATCACGCTGCTGTTCCGCGGCATTTCGGCCTATGCCGCGCGATACAATATCGAAGTGATGTTCGGCTGCGCCAGCCTGCCCGGCACCGACCCCGACAAGCTCGCCTCGACCCTGTCCTATCTCTATTACTATTGGCTGGCTCCGCCGGCGTTGCGTCCGGTCGCGGTGCCGGAGCGCTATATCGACATGCGGCGCAATCCGCCCCATGCAATCGACCCGACGACGGCCCTGTTCGAGGTGCCTCCGCTGCTGAAGGCCTATCTGCGCTTTGGCGGATTCATCGGCGATGGCGCGGTAATCGACGATCAGTTCCGTACCACCGATGTCTGCATCATCGTCAAGACCGACCTGATCACCGACAAATACGCCAAGCACTATCAACTGGGACGTGGTGAGGCGCCGTCGCCCACGAGCGACGTCGACGTATGAACGGTTCCGGTTTGGTCGGGCTGATCCGGACGATTGCTTTCCTCACCCTGACCTTCTCAATCATGCCGATCCAGCGCCTGGGGCTGGTGCTGGGGCTTTGGTACGTGGCCACCCTTCCGCTCTGGTACCACGGTTGGGCATGCTGGATTCTCGGCATGAGAATCGTCGTGCGCGGCAAACCCTCGCCGACCCATCCGACCCTCTTCGTCTCGAATCATTCGTCCTATTTCGATATTCCGGTGCTGGCATCGCTGTTCCCGTGCTCCTTCATCGCCAAGGCCGACATGATCGGCTGGCCACTGATCGGGCAGCTGGCCAAGCTGCAACGGTCAGTCTTCGTCGACCGCAAGCCGGCCAATGTCAGCGAGCACAGCGATGAGATCGCCAGGCGGCTGAAGGCCGGGGACAGCCTGGTGCTGTTCGCCGAAGGCACGACCTCGGACGGCAATCGCATCCTGCCCTTCAAATCGTCGCTGCTGTCGGTGGCGGAGAATGCGCCGCCCGAGATGAACCTGACGATCCAGCCGGTCTCGATCATCGCCACCAGGCTGGACGGCATGCCGCTCGGCCGGGCGATGCGCCCGCTCTATGCCTGGTATGGCGACATGCCGCTGGCGCCGCATGCCTGGGCCGCGCTGAAGGCCGGGCGCCTGACGATCGAGGTCGAGTTCCACGAGCCCTTCAAGGTCGGCGCCATGAACCGCAAGCAGATCACCCGGCGCTGCCAGGACGCGGTCGAACGCGGCGTCGTGCGCGCGGTCACGGGCCGTGGCTACCCCGAAGAACGCGCACCCGATATCAACACGCCTGAACACGCCGCCCCAGGAGACGCAGTTGTCGCCGCCGCCTGACGCCCTGAACACCGAAGCAGAGACCCGGCTCAAGACAGTCCATGTCAAAAGCTGGGGCTGCCAGATGAATGTCTATGACGGCCAGAAGATGGTCGATCTGCTGGCGCCGCTCGGCTATCGCCCGGTCGACGAGGCCGATGGCGCGGACATCGTCATCCTGAATACCTGCCATATCCGCGAGAAGGCGACGGAGAAACTGTTCTCCGAGCTGGGCCGGCTCAAGATCGCCAAACAGGCCAAGGCCGAGGCCGGTGAAGACATGATCGTGGCCGTCGCCGGCTGCGTCGCCCAGGCCGAGGGGCCCGTGATCACCGCGCGCGCGCGCCACGTCGATATCGTGGTGGGCCCACAAAGCTATCAGTCCCTGCCCGAGCTGGTCGCGCGAGCGTCACGGGCGAAGGGCGAGCCGATCCTGATGACCGATTTCCCGGTCGAATCGAAGTTCGACAGCCTGCCCGGGGAAGCGGCGCCGCGCGGCGTCTCCGCCTTCCTCACCATCCAGGAAGGCTGCGACAAGTTCTGCAGCTTCTGCGTCGTGCCCTATACGCGCGGCGCGGAATATTCGCGGCCGCCCGGCGACGTGCTGATCGAGGCCCGCCGGCTGGCCGCGAGCGGCGTGCGCGAGCTGACCTTGCTCGGTCAGAACGTCAACGCCTATCACGGCGCTGGCGCCGATGGCGTGGTCTGGCCGCTGGGCCGGCTGATCCGTGCCGTCGCCGAAATCCCCGGCATCGACCGCATCCGCTACACCACCTCCCACCCGAACGACATGGATGACGCGCTGATCGCCGCCCATGCGGAGGTGCCTGCCCTGATGCCGTTCCTGCATCTGCCGGTGCAGAGCGGGTCCGACCGCATCCTGGCGCGGATGAACCGCAAGCACACCGCCGCGCAGTACCTGGCGATCATCGCGCGGCTGCGCGCCGCGCGCCCCGACATCGCGCTGTCGAGCGACTTCATCGTCGGCTATCCCGGCGAGACGGAAAAGGACTTCGACGCGACATTGGACCTGGTCCGCACGGTCGGTTTCGCCCAGGCCTATTCCTTCAAATACAGCCCTCGTCCCGGCACTCCGGCCTCGACCGCCAACGATGCCGTGCCCGAATCGCTGAAATCGGACAGGCTCGCCCGGCTCCAGGAGGCGATCATGGAAGGGCAGACGCACTTCAACCGCGCCTCGGTCGGCCAGACAGTGCCGGTGCTGTTCGACCGTTTGGGCTCCCGCCCCGGTCAGCTGCACGGCCGCAGCCCGCACATGCAGTCCGTCCATGCCGTCGCGCCGATCGATCTGCTGGGTCAAATCGTGCCCGTACGGATCGCCGGCGGGCGCGCGCTCAGCCTCGAAGGCAGTCTCGAAATCGGAATGGTTGCTTGAGCCCGCCCGCCGGCCGGCCCATCGAGATCGCGTTCGACGACAATCGTCGGCTGCCGCTGCTGTTCGGCGAGCACAATGCCAACCTGACCCGGATCGAGCGCCAGCTCGGCGTGAAGCTGGCCACCCGTGGCAATGTCGTCAGCATCGCGGGCCCCGCCGGATCGGCCGAGGCCGCCCGCACCGTGCTGGCTGAGCTGTGGCGGCGAGCCGCGAGCGACGAACCGGTCGGCCCGGCCGAGATCGATGCGGCGCTGAGGCTCAAACCCCATGCCGAAGCCCCGCCGTCCGACCATCCGGTCATCCGCACCCGGCGCAAGGCCATCGCCGCCCGCACCCCGACGCAAGGCGTCTATCTGCGCGCGATGAAAGAATCCGAGCTGGTGATCGGCACCGGCCCGGCCGGCACCGGCAAGACCTATCTGGCGGTCGCGCAGGGCGTGGCGGCGCTGCAGAACGGCGAGGTCGACCGCATCGTCATCTCCCGCCCGGCCATCGAAGCCGGGGAGCGGCTGGGCTTCCTGCCCGGCGATCTGCGCGAGAAGATCGACCCTTATCTGCGCCCGATCTATGACGCGCTGAACGAGCTGATCGGGCCTGAGCAGGTCGAGAAGCGGATCGAGAACGGGATCATCGAGATAGCACCGCTCGCCTTCATGCGCGGCCGGACGCTGGCCCATTGCTTCGTCATCCTGGACGAGGCGCAGAACACTACTACCGTTCAGATGAAGATGGCGCTGACCCGGCTGGGCGAAGGCAGCCGCATGGTGGTGACCGGCGATCCCGGCCAGATCGACCTTCCCGGCGGCGTCCGCTCCGGCCTGGTCGATGCGATAGAGATACTGGAGGGCGTCGAAGGCGTCAGCATCGTCGAATTCAAGGATTCGGATGTCGTGCGCCTGCCGCTGGTCGCGCGCATCGTCCGCGCCTACGCCAAGGCGACGGCAAAGGCGGCGGCCAGGGCCGCGGGACGCCCCGCCAAATGAGCGATCGAACGCGCCTGAGGCTTGCGCTCGAGATCGAAGACACGCGCTGGACGGGCGCGCTGCCCGATGTCGCGGAGTTGCTGGAAAAAGCGATTGCGCTGGCGCTGGCCGACGTGGACGATAGGTCGCGAACCATCGAGGTGGGCGTGCGGCTGGTGGATGACGGCACCATTCAGGGACTGAACCGGGACTGGCGCGGCCGCGACAAGCCGACCAATGTCCTGTCCTTTCCCATGGGCGATCCGGCCCCGGTCGGCAATCCCGCCATGGGCGACCCGGATTTCCCCTGGCTGATCGGCGATATCGTCATGAGCTTCGACACGATGAAGGCCGAGGCCGAGCGGGACGGCAAGCCGCTGGAACACCACCTCGTCCATCTCGCCGTCCACGCCGCGCTGCATCTGATCGGCCACGACCATGAGGACGAGGCCGAAGCCGAGGCGATGGAAGCCGCGGAAGTGGAACTGCTGGCGAATCTCGGTATTCCTGATCCATACGCCCATACGGGGGACACGCCATGAGCGGCCTGCTCGACCTGTTCCGCGCAAGCCAGAACGGCCGCCGCGATCCGCCGGCGCAAGCGGGCGATGACGACGCGGCAACGCCGGAGTCGGAGCAATCGCACGAACGCGAGCTGATCGAGAATATCCAGGAAATCCGCGACCAGCCGATCTCGGAACTGATGGTCCCGCGCGCCGATATCGCCGCCGTCGATTCCGACACCGACCGCGATACATTGCTGCGCCTGCTGGTCGACAAGTCGCACAGCCGCCTGCCGGTCTATCGCGACACGCTGGATGAGGTGATCGGCATCGTCCACATCAAGGACGTGCTGGCCTCCATCGCCGCGGGCAGCGAATTCTCGCTGGAAGCCATCGTCCGCCCGGTCTCGATCGTCGCCCCGTCGATCCGCGTGCTCGATCTGTTGCTCGACATGCGCAAAAACCATCAGCACATGGCGCTGGTGATCGACGAGTTCGGCGGCATCGACGGGCTGATCACCATCGAGGACCTCGTCGAGGGCATCGTCGGCGAGATCACCGACGAGCACGACCGCATCCAGACCGCGACGATGGTCGAGAAAGCCGACGGCTCGCTGCTGGCCGACGCCCGCGTGCCGATCGAGGACTTCGAGGCCCGGGTCGGCGAGGTGCTGGACCAAGAGGAGCGCGACGAGGCCGACACGCTGGGCGGGCTGGTCTTCTCCCTGGCCGGCCGGGTGCCGAGCCGGGGCGAACTGCTGACGCATCCCTCCTCGGGCCTGGAGTTCGAGATCATCGACGCCGATCCGCGCCGCATCAAGCGCATCCGCGTCCGCAATCCGCCGCCACCGACCTCCAAATGACCATGAGCACCCCAGACAACCGGCCCATCATGCGATTGGCCGATGCTTTCCGCCGCCTGACCGGCTGGCGCCGCAACCTGACCGCCGTCGCCGCCGGAATCGTCGGCTCGCTGTCGCTGCCGCCGGCCGACGTGCTGCCGACGCTGTGGATCGCCTTCCCTGTGCTGATCTGGCTGCTGGACGGCGTGAAGACCTGGAAAGGCGCCTTCTGGGTCGGCTGGCTGTTCAGCTTCGGCTTCCTCGCCTTCAGCCTCTATTGGCTGACCTTCGCCCTGTTCGTCGCCATCGACCAGTATTGGTGGGCAGTGCCCTTCGCCTCGAGCGGGCTCGCCTTCGGCCTATCGATCTATCACGGCATCGCCACCGCCATCGCCTGGAAGGTGCCGCGCGAACGGCCGTTGGCGCGCGTTCTGGCGCTGACCGGCATGTGGGGCCTGGCCTGGTGGGTCTACGGCCATGCGCTGACCGGTTTTCCCTGGAACCTGCCCGGCTATGCCTGGACCGAATTCCCCTGGCTGATCCAGATCGCCTCGGTGATCGGCACCTATGGTGTCACTGTCCTGGTCATATTGGCGCCGGCCCTGGCCGCACTGCTCGGCAGCCCGTTCGCGACGCGAAAGCAGGGACAGCGCGCCGCCTTAGCCGGCATCGCCATCGTGCTGGTCGCGGCGATCTTCGGCGCCATCCGCCTGCCCTCAGGCCCGATGCCGACCGTGCCGGACGTGCGGCTGCGCCTGGTTCAGCCCAGCATCCAGCAGAGCCTCAAATGGGTCGAGGGGCGCTATGCCGACAATCTGCGTCAGCATGTCCGCCTGTCGCTTCAGCCGGCCGACAAGCCGCCGACCGCGATTGTCTGGTCCGAGGCGGCGGAACCGTTTCCGCTGGAGACGATGCCGGAGAATGCCAAGGCAATCGGCAACGCGACGCTCAAGCCTGGACAGCTGCTGATTACCGGCACCGACCGCGACGTCCCCGACACCACGCCGCCGAGCTTCCGTGACAGCATCCAGGTGCTGAACCACGACGGTGACATCCTCGCGACATACGACAAGTTCCATTACGTGCCGTTCGGCGAATATATGCCGCTGAGCAAATATATCCCGATGATCAAGGCGGTCGCGGTCGGCGACATAGAACCGACGCCGGGCCCCGGCCCCAGGACGCTGCGCCTGCCAGGCCTGCCGCCGGTGGGAATGTCGATCTGCTATGAGGTGATCTTCCCCAACGACGTGGTCGACCGCAGCGACCGGCCCGACTGGGTGCTCGACGTCACCAACGACGCCTGGTTCGGCCTGTCCGCCGGGCCGTACCAGCATTTCGCCATGATGCGCGTGCGTTCGGTCGAGGAAGGCCTGCCGCTCGCCAATGCCGCCAATGACGGGATTTCCGGCGTCGTCGACCCGTATGGGCGGGTGACCGCGCGGCTGGGACTGGGCAAGATCGGCGTCGTCGATGCCGATCTGCCGAAGCCCATCCCCGAGACGATCTATGCCAAGGTGGGCGACGGATTGTTCTTCATGATGGCCCTTACGCTTGCTGCCGCGGGCTTCGTCATGGGGCGGAAAAAACGCACCTGACGCGGCCTGATACCGCAACCCCCGCGCCTATTACCGCCCGATGGGCCGTGTTATGAGACGGCCCCGATACGTGTGAGCGGATAGATGCAGGCAAAGGTCAGTAACGTAAAACGCCGTGGCGGCCGCCCGAAAATCGACGCGCCGAGCCCGGTCGATCTGCATGTCGGCTCGCGCGTCCGGCTGCGCCGCACCTTGTTGGGCATGAGCCAGGAAAAGCTGGGCAACGCGGTCGGGCTGACATTCCAGCAGATTCAGAAATATGAGCGCGGCGCCAACCGTATCGGCGCCAGCCGGCTGTTCGATATGTCGCGCGTGCTGGACGTGCCGGTGCAGTTCTTTTTCGACGACATGCCGGTCGAGAACCCGGTCGCCGAGGATTACCGCCCGCCCTCCGGCGCGCCCGAGCTGGCAGCCCCGACGGCGGACCAGGATCCGATGGCCAAGCGCGAGACATTGGAACTTGTCCGCACCTATTACCGTATTCCCAACGCCAATCTGCGGCGCAAGCTGTTCGACCTCGCCAAGGCGCTGGCGAACTACGAGCCGCGCTGACTCCGCCGCCCGGGGGGCTGGACAGAGCAAACCCACAACTTTATTGCTGCCGCGTTCAACTTTTTGCCGGAGACCGATGTGTCCTTGTCCAACTATCTTTTCACGAGCGAATCCGTAGGCGAAGGTCACCCGGACAAGGTTTGCGACCGGATTTCCGACACGGTGGTCGATATCTTCCTCGGCGCGCAGCCTGATGCGCGCGTGGCCTGCGAGACGCTGGCCACCACCAACAAGGTTGTGATCGCCGGTGAGGTGCGCGGCCCCGCCTCGATCACCAAGGATCAGCTGGAGCACGCCACCCGCGAGGCGATCAAGGATATCGGCTACGACCAGGACGGCTTCAGCTGGCGCACAGCCGATATCGAGATCCTGCTGCATTCGCAGTCGGCCGACATCGCCGTCGGCGTCGATGCCGCCGGCAACAAGGACGAGGGCGCGGGCGACCAGGGCATCATGTTCGGCTATGCCTGCCGCGAGACCGAAGCGCTGATGCCGGCGCCGATCTTCTATTCGCACGGTATTCTGAGCTCGCTGGCCAAAGCCCGCCATTCCGATGCCAAGTCCGGCCTCGGCCCGGACGCCAAGAGCCAGGTGACGCTGCGTTATGAGAACGGCAAGCCGGTCTGCGCCACCTCGGTCGTCGTTTCGACCCAGCATGACGAGGATGTCGACCAGGACCGTATCCGCGAGATCGTTCGCCCGCACGTGCTGAAGACCCTGCCGGAAGGCTGGATGTGCGATGAGTCGCAGTTCTACGTGAACCCGACCGGCCGCTTCGTCATCGGCGGCCCCGACGGCGACTGCGGGCTGACCGGCCGCAAGATCATCGTCGACACTTACGGCGGCGCGGCCCCGCATGGCGGCGGTGCCTTCTCCGGCAAGGACCCGACCAAGGTCGATCGTTCGGCCGCTTATGTCGCGCGCTACCTGGCGAAAAACGTCGTGGCCGCCGGCCTGGCCGACCGCTGCACCATCCAGCTGTCCTATGCGATCGGCGTGTCGAAGCCGCTGTCGGTCTATGTCGACACGCACGGCACCGGAAAGGTCGATGAGGCGCGCCTGTCGGTCGTGCTGCAGGAACTGGTCGACCTGACGCCGCGCGGCATCCGCCAGCACCTGGGCCTCAACAGGGCGATCTACGCCCGCACCGCGGCCTACGGCCATTTCGGTCGCAACCCGGACGCCGACGGCGGCTTCTCCTGGGAGAAGACCGACCTGGTGGACCAGTTGAAGTCGGCCCTCGCCTAAGGCGAGGGTTGTTCAGCGCGCCCATTGACGCGGACAATGGGGCGCGGACGACCGCGTACATGAGAACCAGTCCTCCGATCGGCCGCGTCTATGGGCGGCGTCGCGGACGCACGCTCAAAGGCAAGGCGTCCGAGCTCTATGACACCAGCCTCGACGCGCTGACGGTCAAGCTGCCCGAACCGCCCGCCGAGCTCGATCCGGCCCCCCTGTTCCCCGAACCGCCGGCCAGGATCTGGCTGGAGATCGGCTTCGGCGGCGGCGAGCATCTTGCCGCCCAGGCCGCGGCCCATCCCGAAATCGGCTTCATCGGCTGCGAGCCCTTCATCAACGGCGTGTCGATGCTGCTGGTCCTGCTGGACGAGCAGCAGATTTCGAACGTCCGTATCGTGAACGAGGATGCGCGGCTGCTGCTGCGCGCCCTGCCCGCCGCTTCGATCGACCGCGCCTTCCTGCTGTTCCCCGATCCTTGGCCGAAGCGCCGGCATGAAGCGCGCCGCTTCGTCAACCCGGAAGCGCTCGACCTGCTGGCCCGTGTGCTGGCCGACGGCGCCGAATTCCGCGTCGCCACCGACCATGCGATCCTGGAGGAATGGATGCCGGCGCGCCTCGGCGGGCACCCCGCATTCGAACCGGTCGCCCGCGCCGAAACCCGCCCCGACGACTGGCCGCCGACCCGCTACGAGGCCAAGGCGCTGAGGGCCGGACGGCGCCCGATCTATCTGACGTATCGGCGCAAAGCACGCGAAACGGCCTGAACCCTCTTGCGATTTATAGCGTTGGGTATATATCTGCGCCATCCATCGACATATGCGGCATGTGCTGCTGACTGGAATGCTCCAGTCGGATGGGGAAGCTTTTAGCTTCACATAGGCATTGGGAACGGGTTTGAGCGAACGGATCGCACAATTGATCGCGCCGATCGTGGACGAGTTGGGCTATGAACTGGTCCGCGTCCAGATGCAGGGCGGCGCGCGCCGCGCGACCTTGCAGATCATGGCGGAGCGGCGGGACCGCGCGGCCATGGTGGTCGAGGATTGCGCCCGGCTGTCGCGCGCGATCTCGAACCTGCTGGACGAGGCCGATCCGATCGACAGCGAGTACACGCTGGAGGTTTCCTCCCCCGGCATCGACCGGCCGCTGATGAAGCGCGCGGATTACGAGCGCTTCCAGGGCCACGAGGCGAAGGTCGAGATGGACGCACCCGTCGACGGCCGCAAGCGCTTCCAGGGCGCGATCGCGGGCATGGAAGGCGATACGGTGATGCTGGACTGCGCGGGAACCGTGTTCGCGCTGCCGCTTGCCCAGGTGAAGAGCGCCAAGCTGATTTTGACCGACCGGCTGATCGCAGCGGTCGAAGATGAAAGCGCCGCTGCGGCGGCTTATGTGGGTGAGGCGGAAACGCCTCCAATTCATGTCAGGGGTCTCGAATGATCGAGCTGTTGCAAGTCGCCGACCAGGTCGCGCGCGAAAAGAACATCGACCGCGAAGAGGTGGTCGAGGCGATGGAGCAGGCCATCCAGAAGGCCGGCCGCTCGAAATACGGTCACGAGCACGATATCCGCGCGACGATCGACCGCCGCACCGGCGAGATTTCGCTGAAGCGCCTGCGCGAGGTCGCCGAGGTGATCGAGAACGAAATCACCCAGATCACGCTCGAGGACGCCAAGTTCGAGAAGCCGGACGCCCAGATCGGCGAGTTCCTGGTCGAGGACCTGCCGCCGATCGATTTCGGCCGCATCCCGGCGCAGATGGCCAAGCAGGTCATCGTCCAGCGCGTGCGCGACGCCGAGCGTCAGCGCCAGTTCCGCGAATATAAGGACCGCGTGGGCGAGATCGCCAACGGCATCGTCAAGCGCGTCGAATACGGCAACGTGACGGTCGAGCTGGGCCGGGCGGAGGCGATCCTGCGCCGCGACGAAACCCTGCCGCGCGAGCATTTCAAGAACGGCGACCGCGTGCGCGCCTATATCTACGACGTCCGCGAGGAGCCGCGCGGCCCGCAGATTTTCCTGTCGCGCACCCATCCGCAGTTCATGGCCAAGCTGTTCATGCAGGAAGTGCCGGAAATCTATGATGGCATCATCACCATCAAGTCGGTGGCCCGCGACCCGGGCAGCCGCGCCAAGATCGGCGTGGTCAGCAAGGACAGCTCGATCGATCCGGTCGGCGCCTGCGTCGGCATGCGCGGCAGCCGCGTCCAGGCGGTGGTCGGCGAGCTGCAGGGCGAGAAAATAGACATCATCCCGTGGTCCAACGATCCGGCGACCTTCGTCGTCAACGCGCTGGCCCCGGCCGAGGTGACCAAGGTGGTGCTCGACGATATGAGCCACCGGATCGAGGTCGTCGTGCCCGACGATCAGCTGTCCCAAGCCATCGGCCGCCGCGGCCAGAATGTGCGCCTCGCCTCCATGCTGACCGGCTGGGATATCGACATCCTGACCGAGGCCGAGGAGTCCGAGCGCCGGACCGAAGAGACCAAGACCCGTTCGGCTTTGTTCATCGAGGCACTGGACGTGGACGATGTCATTGCCCATCTGCTTGTGGCGGAAGGCTTCACCTCGGTCGAGGAAGTCGCCTATGTCGTGCTCGACGACCTCGCCTCGATCGAGGGTTTCGACGAGGATATCGCCAACGAGCTGCAGTCGCGCGCCCGCAATTTCCTGTCGGAGCAGAACGAGCGCTACGAGGCGATCCGCCAGGAAATGGGCGTGTCCGACGAGGTCGCCGCCCTTGAAGGCCTGACCCCGGCGATGCTGGCCAAGCTCGGCGCCTCCAATGTGAAGACGCTCGACGATCTGGGCGATCTCGCCTCCGACGAGCTGATCGACCTGGTCAAGGACGTGGCGCTGATGACCGAGGACGAGGCCAATGCCGTCATCATGGCGGC
>DATBAZ010000055.1:0-6934 GCA_036271255.1 Alphaproteobacteria bacterium | reverse complement strand
GTCTTCGGCGGCGTGTTCGAACGCCATCCGAAGCTGAAGCTGGTCGCGGTGGAAAGCGACGTTTCCTGGCTGCCGCATCTGCTGTCGCGCATGGACACGGTCTATCCGCGCTATCGCTATCACGAGAGCACCGCGACGCTGTCGATGCAGCCCAGCGAATATGTCGCCCGCAACGTCTATCTCACGATGCAGGACGACTATCCGGTCGCCCACATGACCGACATATTGCCGATGGACCGCGTTCTGTGGGCCAACGACTATCCGCACGGCGACGGCATCTGGCCGAACTCGCGCACGGTGCTGGCCAAGATGGCCGAAACCATGTCCGAGGAGCATATGCGCATGATGGTCCACGACAATGTCGCGGAACTCTACGGGCTTACGATCTGATCCTTCACATAGTATAAGGTCGGACCGTTCACGAGATTTCGATGCGTTCGCAGCTTCTTCTGGTCCCCGCCGCCATTTTCGCCTCAGCGCCTTGCGTTGCCTCGACCTATCTGACGGTCGAGCAGGCGCAGGCGGCAATGTTTCCCGGCGCGACCTTCTCGCCGGATTTCGTCAAGCTGGATCAGGACCAGTTCAACGCGATCATCAACGACAGCGACGTCAATGTCTGGAGCCGCGACATCAAGGCGTGGAAGGTGTCGACCGGCGGCTGGTTCATCCTCGATCAGGTGCGCGGCCGCGACGACTGGATCACCTATGCCATCGGCGTCAGCCCGACGGGCGGGGTGAAGCATATCGAGATCCTGGAATGCCTCGACAAATATGACGGCATCACACAGCCGGAATGGCTGGCCCAGTTCTATGGCCGCCGCCACGGCAACAAGTTCGACGATATCCAGATCATCTCAGGCTCCACCCTGTCCTCCAGCCAGCTGGCGGCCGGGGTGAAGCGCATCATGTCGACCCTGGCGCTGGTGCTCGACCCACCGCCGGGGTGAGGCCTCGACTGTAGATCGCCTCACCCCGCTCTCGCGGATAAACAATATACCGTCATGGCCGGGCTTGACCCGGCCATCCACGGCCATCCGTTAGCGCAAATATCCGTTGGTTGTACCCGGCCGATCCGCGTGGATGGCCGGGTCAAGCCCGGCCATGACGGTCGGTGGGGATGTGAGTTCGCTCCACCGACCGCAATGGCTCCTAATAACAATTATCCATCGCGCGCCGGTGTCGGCGATATTCGGCGGCGAGCTGGTCCCTCAGATCATAGACGAATTCCTGTTCGGCCGAGGATTCCTCAGCCTGATAGGCTGCTTGCTGATCCTTCTTGTCGACCATCGCCGCGTCGTGGGCGGCGGCCCGGGACCGGTCCAGATTGTGCTTCAGTGCGGAAAGCGCCTTCGGTTCCAGCGTGATGCGAACCTCGCAGCGCGTGGCGTCCCCGTTGGTGATCTTGATATAATAGAAGGTCAGCAGCACCGCTGCCAAGGCGACGAACACATAGCCGCCGATCCGGCCCAACCCCATTCCGCTTCCTCCAAGCCCGCTTAAACTGACTTTAGATATAGGGCGAGACCGCGCCGTCCCCAAGCAAAGAACATTCTGCCCGCCGGCAGCATTCCAGTATGATGAACCATCTGGGAATCGGAGGAACGGTCATGACGGATTCATCGTCCAATCCTGGCGTTTCACTTAGGGCCGGCAAGCCGCCGGCCATCCTCGACCTGATCGGGCATACGCCGCTCGTCGAGCTCACGCGTTTCGATACCGGCCCCTGCCGGTTGTTCCTGAAGCTGGAGAACCAGAATCCGGGTGGCTCGATCAAGGACCGGATCGGCCTCAAGATGGTCGAGGCGGCTGAGCGCGAAGGCAAGCTCAAGGCCGGCGGCACCCTGGTCGAGGCGACGGCCGGCAATACCGGCCTGGGCCTGGCGCTGGCCGCGGCGGCCAAGGGCTATCGCCTGATCCTGGTGATCCCGGACAAGATGGCGCTGGAGAAGATCAACCACCTGAAATCGCTGGGCGTCGACATCCGCATCACCCGGTCGGACGTCGGCAAGGGCCATCCCGAATATTACCAGGACATGGCCCAGCGTATCGCCGAAGAGCACCAGGGGTTCTACGTCAACCAGTTCGCCAACCCGGCCAATCCCCTGGCGCATGAGACCGGCACAGGACCGGAAATCTTCGAGCAGATGGACGGGGATGTGGATGCGGTGGTGGTGGGGGTGGGCTCCGGCGGCACGCTCACCGGGCTTGGCCGCTTCTTCGCCAAGGCATCACCCAAGACGAAGATGGTGCTGGCCGACCCCAAGGGCTCGGTGCTGGCCGACCTGGTCGAGACCGGCAAGTCCGGCGAGGCCGGATCCTGGGTGATCGAGGGGATCGGCGAGGATTTCGTGCCGCCGGTGTGCGACCTCGCCCTGGTCGGCGCCGTCTATCGGATCGGCGATGCCGAGAGCCTCAACACCGCGCGCGACCTGCTGCGGTTGGAGGGGATATTGGGCGGCTCGTCGTCTGGCACCCTGCTGGCCGCCGCCTTGCGCTATTGCCGCGACCAGACCGAGCCCAAGCGGGTGGTTACCTTGGTCTGCGACAGCGGGAATAAATATTTATCGAAGCAATTCAATGACTTCTGGATGGAGGAACAGGGTTTCCTGCCGCGCCGTCCCACCGGTGACCTGCGTGACATCATCGGCCGGCCGCATGACGAGGGCGGAACCGTCTTCGTCGGCCCAGATGACACGCTGCTGACCGCCTATAAGCGGATGCGGGTCAATGAGGTGTCGCAGCTGCCGGTGCTGAACGCGGGCAAGGTCGTCGGCCTGCTCGACGAATCCGACCTACTGCTGCGCGTGGTCGATGACGAGAACCGGTTCACGGACCCGGTACGCTCGGCGATGACTGCAAAGGTCGAGACCGTGCCGGCATCGGCCACGGTCGAGACGTTGCTCGAAACTTTCGACCGTGGTCATGTCGCGATGGTGGTAGGCGACGACCGCTTCCTCGGCGTCATCACCCGGATCGACCTGCTGAACCATCTGCGGCGGAGAATGAAGTGAGCAAATCGGCCATTCAGGGGCCAGGGGCCGAACGACCCAACCGGCTGGCCTTCGGCACCCGCACCATCCATGCGGGGCAGGAGCCCGATCCGTCGACCGGCGCGATCATGATGCCGATCTACCAGACCTCGACCTTCGTCCAGTCCAGCCCCGGCGTGCACAAGGGCTACGACTACGCCCGCTCCACCAACCCGACTCGCATGGCCTATGAGCGCTGCGTCGCCGACCTGGAAAGCGGCCAGCGCGGCTATGCCTTCGCCTCCGGCCTCGCAGCCGCTGCGTCGATATTGGAGCTGCTCGACGCCGGCAGCCATATCGTCGCCACCGACGATATCTATGGCGGCTGCTATCGCCTGTTCGAGCGGGTGCGGCGTCGTTCTGCCGGCCTTCAGATCACCTATGTCGACCTGTCGGACCTAAGCGCGGTCGACGCGGCGATCCGGCCGGAAACGAGGATGATCTGGGTGGAGACGCCGACCAACCCGCTGCTGAAGCTGGTCGACCTCGCCGGCATCGTCGCCATCGCCAAACGGCGCGGTGTACTGACGGTGGCCGACAACACCTTCGCCAGCCCCTGGATTCAGCGGCCGCTCGAATACGGCTTCGACATCGTCTTCCATTCGGCGACGAAATACCTGAACGGCCATTCCGACATGGTCGGCGGCATTGCCGTGGTGGGGGAAAACCAGGAAATCGCCGAGGGGCTCGGCTTCCTGCAGAACGCCATCGGCGGCATTCAGGGGCCGTTCGACAGCTTCCTGGCGCTGAGGGGCGTGAAGACGCTGGCTTTGCGCATGCAGCGTCATTCGGAGAACGGGCTTGAGCTGGCGGGCTGGCTGGAAAAACACCCGAAGATCGAGCTGGTGCGCTATCCAGGCCTGCCCAGCCATGCGCAGCACAATCTGGCCAAGCGCCAGATGGCGGCCGGCCAGGGCGGGATGATTTCGGTGGTGGTCAAAGGGGGGATCGGTGCGGCGAAGGCCATGCTGGAAAGGACCCAGCTCTTCGCATTGGCCGAAAGCCTCGGCGGGGTAGAGAGCCTGATCGAGCACCCGGCGATCATGACTCACGCGACCATCCCAGCGGAAGACCGCCGGGCGCGCGGCATCGCCGACGGGCTGGTGCGCCTGTCAGCGGGCATAGAGGATGTGGACGATTTGCGCGCCGACCTGGAAGACGCGCTGAAGGCGGCATGACATGAATAGGAAGCCGAATTTATCCGGGAAATAGCTGCCTGGGCATCTCATCATCGGCAGCGCGTGATTTGCGCCGCCGTGTCGGTATTTTTTACATTCTTTTGTGGCAACTTCTGAGCGGCAAGAGAATATCGTTGATTCCACTATAACACAGCGAATTGGCATGGAATTTGCTGCTGAGGGCATTGCGCGTCGAGCGCCTGAGGTTTGAATAGGTCTCCATGGTGAACCGGATGAAGCGTTCGATGCGGGGCATCGCTCTCCTGATCGTGATCGCGGGCCTGATGGCATGGCGCCCGGCGGGCGCATCGCCGATCGTGATCGGGGCGAGCGCGGATTTGGGCGCCGTCCCCACCACCGCGGGCACAGGGCTGTCCGGCAGCATCTATCAGTTCAGCTCCGAACCGACGAGCTGGTCGTCGGCGGCGACCAAGATCGCCGCATCCAGCGGCCCGCTCGCAACCTTCAAGACGACCTCGATCTGCTATCCCGATTGCGCCGGCCATACCGCCAATGATTCGCCCGAGACCTTCTCGCAATATGTCGGTTCCGGCACGAACTCGAACAGCTTCAGCTATACGTCCGCCAATCAACCGACCAATATTGCCAACTCGGCGATAGTGATTACCGGATATATCGCGATCACCCAGGCCGGGACGTATAATTTCAATCTGGGTTCGGACGACAGCTCGTTGCTGTATATCGGCGGGCAGCAGGTCGTGAATAATGACGGGCAGAAGAACTTCGCCTTCGCATCCAGCGCGGTGACCTTCACCCAGGCCGGCCTCTACGCGATCACGCTGGATTATGCCGAGGCCAGCGGCAGTGCCGGGCTGGAGTTTTCCATGAGCAACTCGGCCGGCGCCTGCGTGATCGGGCAAACGTCCAACTGCACAGGTGGCACGACACAGACCGGCGCCTTCTATTCCAGCCTGCCGGCCACCCCGGCGCCCGAGCCGGCGTCGCTATCGGTGCTGGTTTCCGGCGTTGCGGCGATATTCGGGCTGAGGCGCCGCCGCCGCGCTGCCTGAAACGATCCGGGCCTGACCAGCCCGCGCGGCACGACTTGGCCGATTGGCAGTCGGCGGCGTGAGGCTTTTAGGCATTACCTCACTCTCCACCGTCATGCCCGGGCTTGACCCGGGCATCCACGGGATGCAATCCGCACCAAATGTTTTAGGTTAACGCCGGTTGAAACGCGTGGATGGCCGGGTCAAGCCCGGCCATGACGAACAGGGTGTGCGGGGAGGGAAGAATGGTCCAGGTCAAGCCGGTTCTGAGGCTCAACATGTCCGGCTGCGGCATCGGGCCTGACAAGGCACTCGAGGCCGACCGCTATCAGGCGGCACTCGACATGGCCGAGTATGCGGACACGCACGGCTTCCACATCGTGAATGTCGAGGAGCATCACGATGTCGAGATCGGGTGGATGGGAAGCCCGCTCACCATGGCGGCGGCAATCGCGGCCCGGACCGAGCGCGTGCAGGTCCGCGGTTCGGCGGTGCTGATCACGCTCTACGATCCGCTGCGCCTGGCTGAGGACATGGCGCTGCTGGACGTCATAAGCCGCGGCCGCTTCGTGCTCTGCGCCGGCCAGGGTTACCGGTCCAGCGAATACCATATGATGGACCGCGATTTCTCAGGCCGCGGGGCAACGATGGACTTCACCATCGAAACCCTGCTGAAGGCCTGGAGCGGCCGGCCGTTCGAATATCGCGGCCAGATGGTCGGCATCTCACCCATGCCCTACACCAAGCCACACCCGCCGCTCCATATCGGCGGCATGAGCAAGGTCGCGGTCCGCCGCGCCGCCCGCTTCGGCCTCCCCTTCTTCCCGGCCCAACCGAACGCCGAGCTTGAGGCGCAGTACCTCGCAGAGTGCGCGCGCTTAGGCGTCAAAGGCGAGATCATCATCCAGCGCGAAATGCAGCTCTGGTTCCTCGCCGACGACCCGGAGGAGGCCTGGGCCACGCTCGGCCCCTATTTCCTGAAGGAATCCCGGCAATATTCCAGCTGGCGCCGCACCGGGGTGGAACGCTCCTTCTCCAACACCAGCCAATCCGTCGAAGAACTCCGCGCCACCCGCGTGTACGACATCCTGACCCCAGACGAGGCGTTGACGCGGATCAGGGCTGCGACGGCGGATTATATGCCGATCGTCCAGCCGCTGACGGGTGGGCTGCCGCTGGATCGGGCTTGGCGGTGCATGGAGTTGTTCGGGGAGGTGATGGGGAGAATATCGGATTAAGCTTCGGGCGGGGCGCGGCTGATACAGGCAGATTTGCTAAGTCGGCTTAAATCTTCCCTCTGCTAGGCTGCTCAAAGTCGATGCGGCGTCGCCAGCCTGCGGAAAGTGCCGCGAATCTTTTACGGCTTCGAGTTCGTGTTTGGCCGCGGCTGTTGCTACGGCGAGGGTCCTTACAGCGGCTGCCAATCGCACCTGCATATTGGGATGGCCATAGAGCTTTAGCAGCGCTAGCCGGGCTTCTTCGCCACGTGACTTCAACTCTTCGTTGATTGCGTCCATCTGCCAATAAAGCCGCGTGAATCCTTCGATATTGTCGTGCAGTAAGGCTTGGTCTTGTGCGACGCCATTTTCAGAAAACCGATCGACCAATTCTTCGGTTGGGACGTCCGACAGATTAAGGTTGCTCATGGCTTAAGAACTCCAAAATCAACGAGAGCCTTGCGTCCGATCCTCACTTTTTCCGCCCAATCCTTACCACG
>DATBAZ010000054.1:0-15860 GCA_036271255.1 Alphaproteobacteria bacterium | reverse complement strand
CAGTGGATGTCGTTCGCCTTCAGCCGGATCTCCGATAACCAGTTCCACGACCGCTATAAGATGAACGACAGCGGCATCGAGGGCGAGGAGACCTATACGATCACCGCCAAGAAGCTGACGATCGAAGGCGCGGCGATGATCAAGGGCAAGAAAGAGCCTTATGTCGAGGTATGGGACAAGGTGGAATAACCCGTAGGAGCTGACATGCCCGACAACAGCCCAGGTGCGTTTCCCTACGCCCATTTCCCGACCGGCTGGTTCGCCGTCGCGGCCTCAAGGGAGTTGGCACCCGGAGAGGTAAGGCCGATCCATTATTTCGGCACCGACCTCGTGCTGTTCCGGACCGAAGCCGGCCAGGCGGTCGTCACCGATCCGTACTGCCCGCATCTGGGGGCGCATCTGGGCTATGGCGGGCAGGTGGAGGGCGAGGCGATCCGCTGCCCGTTCCATCACTGGAAGTTCGACGCCTCAGGCAAGTGCGTCAGCGTGCCGTTCGCGCCGGTGCCGGCCCAGGCGCGGATCAAGACGTGGCCGACGGCCGAGCATAACGGCATGATCCTGGTCTGGTACGACCTGAGCGGCCGGCCGCCAGGCTGGGAAATGCCGGATTTCGAAAAGACGCCGGTGCCTGAGCTCGAAGGCATCAAGACCTACGAAAACATCAAGACCTACCCCCAGGAAATCCTGGAGAACGGCGCCGACTGGCTGCATTTCAACACGGTCCACGCCACAAGGCAGCTGTCAGGCGAGGTCGATCCGCGCAGCGACGGTCCGCACAACCTGGTCTTCACCTACCGCACGCGGGACATGGAGACGGATTCGGCGATGGACCATTTCCGCGGCGAGGTCGCGTTCTACGGCCCCGGCTATGGCCGCAATCTGTCCTGGGGAAAGCCTTTCCCCAGCCTGACGGTCGAGAACTCGGTCTATGTCACCCCGATCGACCAGGGCACGCTGACCATCCGCTCGCTGCATCGGATCGTGCCGGATGTCGGCAATCCCATGCCGATGGAAGGGCTGAAGCAGATCTTCGCCGGGCTGGGTCCCGAGATCACGCGCCAATTGGAGCAGGACGTCATCATCTGGGAACGGAAGGCCTATTTCCCGCGCCCGATGCTGGCGGCGTCGGACGGACCGATCCTCAAATATCGGAAATGGTACAGCCAATTCTATCCGGAAGGCCCCGAGACCGCGGCGATGGAAAAGGTCGCTTAGGGTCTGCAACAAAACCGCAACTTGAGCGCGGCTATCCGATCTGGAACAAGGCAATGATGATGAGATCCTATCAGCCCTTGTTGCCGCTTCTGCTTGCCCTGACCTTGGCGGGCCCGTGCAGCGCCGCGGACGCGCCGTCCTGCCCGAAGACGATCCAAGTCTCGCAGAAACCGGCCGTGATCCCGGAAGGCTTCCACGGCTATGTCGACGGCAACCCGCCGACGGCCGACCTGTCCGCCGCCGAGAAGGTCGAGTTGGAGCGGATCGCGTTTTCGGATGGGCCGCCGACCGAGATCGGCTGGCTGGCGCCCGACCATGACGAACGCACCTATCAGGTCTTTACCTTCGCCGGATCGAAGGACACCCCGGTCTGGCTCACCTGCGGCTATTCCAACACGTCGATCATCATCTCCATGCCGCTGCCGCCGGAGATCAAATCCTGCAAGGTCACGCACGACCCTTCCGTCCAAGGATATCCGGCGACCGGCATGACCTGCCGCTGATCTAGCGATTTCCCCACAGCGCCTGCCAGCGGGCATTGAGGTCACCGCTGTCGAGCGCATCGGTCGCCTTGCTGACCGCATCGAGAACCGGCGTCGCCACCTCAGACTCCTTCGATAGTGTCGTCGCCAGCCTCAGGTCCTTGCGCAGAATGGCGAGCAGCCGCTGGGTCACGTCCGGATCGTCGGAGTTGGCGTGCATCAGGCTGCGGTAGCCCTCGAAGTTGCTTGTCGCCCAGGTCCGCCCCGAACTCGCCTCCATCACGCTGAGCTGGAACGGCAGGTCGATCCCGACTGTCGCCGCCAGATGCACGGCCTCGTTCATCAGCAGCATATTGGCGACGCCGAGGATATTATTGACGATCTTGACCCCGGCCGCGGCGCCGACCGGGCCGCAGCGGAAGACCGGCCGGCCGAGAACGGCATAGACCGGCTCGACCTTGGCGAAAACCTCGTCGGACCCGGCCGCCATGATGCTGATCGCCGCCTCCGCCGCCCGCACCGGTCCGCCGCTGACCGGCGCATCGACCACGACGGCGTTCCTGGCGCCCAGAGCAGCCGCGGCATCGGTGATGGTGCGCGGCAGGACCGAGCTCATGATCGAGACCAGCGGCGCTTTCGCCGGATCGATGCCTTCCAGCAGGCCCCCCGGCCCAACCGTCACGTCCCGCACATCGGAATCGTTGCCGACCAGGACGATGATCATGTCATTGCCGGCGAGGTCCCTGGCTTGAGTGACGGCGGTGACCCCGTCACCGCGGAATGGCGCCAGGGCCTCATCGCGGATATCGCAGACGGAAACCGCATAGCCGGCCTTGATCAGATTGAGCGCCACTGGCCGCCCCATGCTACCAACACCGATGACTCCGATCGTCCGCATGTCGAATCTCCTTCCCGCCCGCTGATCTTTCCGTTTTGATGCTGCCCGCGACCGGACCGCAAACCGGCCGCAGCGCAAAACCTTCAATGGCTAGCCTGCTATCATTGCAAGGACAGAAAAGACAGTCGGAGGAAATGCTCTATGGAAGTCGGCCTGTTCATGATGCCCAACCATCCTATGCACCGCGACTATGCGGAGGGGCATGCCCATAATCTCGACACGCTGGCCTTCGTCGACCGCAAAGGCTTTCACGAGGCCTGGATCGGCGAGCATTTCACCTGCAAGCGCGAACCGCTGCCGGCGACCGACCTCCTGATTGCCCAGGCGCTGATGCAGACGGAGACGATCAGGCTGGGCGCTGGTGCCTTCCTGCTGCCCTATCACGTGCCGGCCGAACTGGCCCACCGCATCGCCTGGCTGGATCATATCTCCAAAGGCCGTTTCATGGTCGGCATCGGCGCGGGCGGGATTCCCACCGACTTCACCATGTTCGGCGTCGATGCCTCGATCGGTGAGAATCGCGACATGATGATCGAGGCCTTCGAGCTGATGGTGAAATTCTGGACCACCGATGGGCCGTTCAAGCATGAGGGCCGCTTCTACAAGGGCGGCCGGCCGGAGCCGATCGGCGCCAACCTCGCCTTCCACTTGAAGCCCCTGACCAAACCCTATCCGCGCGTCGCCATCGCCGGCCTCAGCGGCTCGTCGCCCACCTTGGGCTTCGCCGGCACGCGCGGCCTGATCCCGATGAGCCTGTGCTGGAGCCCCGACCATCTGATGTCGCACTGGCGGGTCTATACCGAGGGGGCGGAGAAAGCCGGCCTGACCCCGGACCGGAAGGACTGGCGCATCGGCTGCGAGATCTTCATCGCCGAGACCGACGCGGAGGCGCGGCGCTGGGCCATCGAGGGGCCGATGGGCGAATGCTGGCAGAACTACATGCTGCCGCTGATGCGGGAGAACGGCTATGTCTCGGGCTGCAAGCACGACCAGAGCGTGCCCGATTCCGACGTAACGGTCGAATATCTCGCCGACCGAGTCTGGATCATCGGCAGCCCCAGGACCGTCGCGGACAAGCTTGCTGCGTTGCGCGACCGGGTGGGCGATTTCGGCTGCCTGCTGCAGGTCGTCTACGACCATCTGGACGAGCCCGAGCCTTACCGCAACTCACTCAGCATTTTGCGCGAGGAAATCCTGCCTCAGTTCAATTAGACTGACGTCCAAGCAACGAGATACAGGGGAAGAGTAAGCCATGCAGCCGATCGCGCTGGGCGATTTCACGATCCGCAAATTCGTCGAATCCGTCGGCGACATGCCGGTGCCGATACAGATGTTCGACGGCATGACCGAGGCGCGGTTCGACGCGCTGGCCCGGGCGATGGACCCGCGCTGCGGCGACCTGCCGGCGCGGATGCTCTATATCAGCATGCACACATTCGTGCTGCAGACCGGCATACTCAACATCCTGATCGACACCTGCAACGGCAACGACAAGACGCGCACCGGCATCATGGCCGGCATGAACATGCTGAGCCACGATTATCTCGGCAACCTCGCCAGGCTGGGGCTGAAGCCGGAGGATATCGATGTCGTGATGTGCACCCATCTGCACAGCGACCATGTCGGCTGGAACACACGGCTGGAGAACGGCGTGTGGGTGCCGACCTTCCCGAACGCCCGCTATCTGATGTCGGAGGCGGACGTCGCCTATTACGGCAACCTGCCCCCTGACCATTCCCAATATATCCTGACCCGCGAGGCCTATGACGACAGCATCCTGCCGGTGCTGAATTCGGGCCAGGCGGAACTGGTCCGCACCGGCCATGTGGTTGAGCGGGAAATCGGCAACGGCGTGTGGATGGAAGGCTGCCCGGGCCATACGCCGGGTTCGATGGTGATCCACGCGCAGTGTGGGCATGCCCATCCGCACGCGATCTTCACCGGCGATGTTTTCCATCATCCGGCCCAGATCCAGGACCCGACCCTGCATATCAATGTCGATAACGATCCCGAAGCCGCGCTGAAGAGCCGTCGCCATTTCGTCGACAACTACGCCGATACCGGCACCATCCTGCTGGCCGCGCATTTCCCGTCGCCGACCGCCGGCACGGTCGTGCGGCGCGACGGCGGCACCACGTTCAAGTTCCTGGAGTCCTGATGGACAGCGCGTTCGCCTTCGACCCGTTCGACGCGGCGCAGACCCATGCCATCGCCGAGACGGCGCGGCGGCTGGCGCGCGAGAAACCGGTGCTGCGGATGGCCAACGGCTTCGTCCTCGCCTCGCGCTATGACGACGTCAAGCAGATCCTGACCAACAGCACGGTCTTCATCAATGCCGGCGGCTTCCGCCCCAACGGGCTGCATGTGCCGATCGAGGACCGCACTCTGGGCGAACTCGACCCGCCGGAGCATGGGCCGATCCGCCGCCTGGCGATCGGCGCCGCCGGGCCGGCCGCGGTGGAGCCGCTGAGGGCGTTCACGCGGGAAAATTGCCGCGCCTTGCTGGAGCCGATCCTCAAGCGCGGCCACGGCGACCTGGTGCAGGAGCTGAGCCTCGTGCTGACCAACAGGGTGATCGCCAAGGCGTTGGGCGTGCCGCAGAAGAACAGCAACTGGCTGGCGGAGAAGGCCGAGGAGATCCTGTCGAGCGACATGCCGGTCACCAACCGGACCCCAAGCGGCTTCGGCTACAAGGCCGCCTTCCCGGAATTCACCGGCTTCATCGACGATCTGATCCAGGCACGCCTGGCGAACCCGGGCGACGTACCGGATGCGATGTCTCGTATCATCGACACCGCCCGCGAGGCCGGCGACGCGCCGGCCGAGACCATCATCCGCATGGTCCTCATCCAGCTCATTCTTGGCGGCACCGCGACCACGCGCGACTTCCTGGGCCACCTGTTCCACGAGCTGATCCAGAAGCCCGAACTGCATGAAGCGCTCCGCGCCGACCTGTCCCTGCTTCCCGTCGCGGTCGAGGAAGGGCTGCGCTTGGCCCCGCCGGTGCTGTTCGTGATCCGCACCTGCGCGGTCGAGACTGTCCTGGGTGGAGTCACACTCCATCCCGGCGAGCGGATCATCGCCGCAACCGGCGTCGCCAATCGCGACCCGACGGTCTACGAAGACCCGGACGAGCTCCGGCTGGATCGGGTCGATCCGGCCCCGCACCTCACCTTCGGCCTGGGATCGCATTTCTGCGTCGGCAACATGCTCGCCCGGATGGAAAGCCGGGAGGCGCTGGAGATCTTCGTTGAACGGGTAAAGCCCGGGTCGTTGCGCACCGCCCCGGGCTTCGAGCTCCGCTTCATGCCGACCCCGTTCCTCTACGGCCCGGTCAGCCTGCCGGTGGAGCTGGTAGAGCGTCCATCCTGACCCATGGTCCGTCATGATGGAGGGAGGGAGATCAACTCATCTTGCGGATGAAATTCTCCGCGAACTGCTCCATCAGCGCCTTCTTCTGATCCAGGGTCGAATAGTGGCCGAGGGCGTATTTCGGCGGATAAACCAGGGTTCCCTGCACGCCCATATCCTCAAGCCGCTTGTAGTTGTCCAGGCTGGGCGGGTCGGTGAGGGTGACGACGGATTCGAACGGCAGGTGGTCGCGGCCCGCCTCCTTGCGCATGCGGTGCAGGTCGGCCAGCAGGGCCGGGACTTCCTCCAGCGCGTTGCCGGCATTGAGCCAGCCGTCGCAAAGCTGCGCGGCCCGGCGCATCGCCGGCTTGCTGGCGCCGCCGGAGAAGAACGGCACGGGCCGCTTGGGCGCCGGTTCCATATAGAGCGGCGGGATGTCGAAATGCGTGCCTTTATGCTCGACCAGGCCGCCCATCCACAGCTTGCGCATCAGCACGATCATCTCGTCCAGGCGCTTGCCGCGCGTCTCGAACTCGACTCCGGCCAGCTCGAACTCGTCCCTCATCCAGCCGGCGGCGACGCCCAGGATGAAGCGGTGGTTGCTGAGGATCGCGACAGTGCCCGCGGCCTTGGCGGCCATCAACGGATTGCGCGCCGCCAGCACGAAGATGTCGGTGCAGTAGCGTAATTTCGTCGTCACCGCGCCGATCGCCGCCGCGCAGGCGAAATTGTCGGGATAATTCCAGTTGGAATCCATCGGCGGCTTGCCGTCCGGCGTGTACGGGTACGGCGTGCGCAGCGGTTCGGGAAAAGCGACGTGGTCGCCGTCAAGAACGCCCTCAAACCCGACGGATTCAGCGAACTTCGCCACCTCGACCACCTGCTCGGTCTCGATCCAGCTCAGATTCTGCCAGAATTTCATCCCCGTCCCTCCCCGTTATGAATGCGCCACCGGCACCCACAACACATCCTCGATATGGTCGGCCCCGGCAAGCAGCATCACCAACCGGTCGAACCCCAGCGCCATGCCGGCGCTGTCCGGGATGCCGTGCTCCAGCGCGGCGAGGAATTCCTCGTCGATCGGGTAGCGGGTGCCGTAGAGTTTTTCCTTCAGATCCATGTCGGCGATGAAGCGGCGGCGCTGCTCGGCCGCGTCGGTCAGCTCGCCGAAGCCGTTGGCGATCTCGACACCGGCGATATAGAGCTCGACCCGCTCGGCGACGCGGGGATCGCCGGGTTTGGGCCGCGCCAGCGCCGCCATCTCCACCGGATATTCCATCAGGAAGGTCGGCCGCCCCTCGCCCAGATGCGGCTCGATCCGCTCGGCCAGGATGCGCAGCACCAGATCGTCCCACCGATCCCCCTCGCCCACCCTGACCCCGATCCGTTTTGCCTCGGCGATCAGCGCGGGCATGTCACCGACGGTCGCCAGCAGGTCGATGCCGCCGGCGTGACGGTCAAAGGCATTCTGGACCGTCAGCTGCTCGGGCTCGGCAGTGAGGTCGCAGGATAAATCTTTCCAGGCGACTTCCGATCGACCAGCCACGCTGGCCAAGGTCCGCAGCAACTCGGCAGTCTCCGCGATGATCCCGGCGTAATCGCCGGTCCGGTACCATTCCAGCATGGTGAATTCGGGCGAATGGGTCGAAGCCCGCTCGCCGTTGCGGAAGACATGGGCCAGCTGGAAAATGCGCGGCAGCCCGGCGGCCAGCAGCTTCTTCATTGCGAATTCGGGCGAGGTGTGGAGGTAGAAAGGCCGCGACGATTGCTGGTCGGCGGCGACCAGCTCGGTCGCGAAGGCCATCAGATGCGGCTCCAGCCCTGGGCTTATCTGCAGTACCGGGGTTTCGACCTCAAGGAAATCGCGCGCGCCGAAGAAGGCCCGCGTCGCCGCCGTCAGCCGGCCGCGTAGCTCCAGCATCGGCCGGCGGCGAGCAAAAATATCGGGGCGCCACCAGGGGGCTTGGGAAGACATAGGCCGCTCATAGGCTGATTAGCGAACAGCCCTATCCATAGCGGTTCAGCAATCCCCCGTCAGCCGCTCGACCAGATGCTTCAGCAGCACAGGGTTGCGGGTGATGGTCATGTGGTGGCCGTCGACCTCGATATTCATGCAGTCGTGATCGTCCGACCGGCAGCTCTCCCAGGCGACGACCCCGTCGCCGCGGGTGAAGAAGGCAGTCGAGGGCACAGGCAGCGGCTGGGCCAGCCGCTCGATCTTCGCCGCCGGATCGTAGAGGGTTCCGCACAGGCGCACGAGGTGTTCGAGCGTGCTGGCGGTCGGCAGGCGGAACGGGCTCGCCATGGTGACGACATGGCGGATTTTGTCGGGGCAGTCATGGGCCAGGTCGCGGGCCAGCAGGCCGCCCAGGCTGATGCCGATGATCGCGATCGGCCCGCTGTTCAGTTCCGACAGCGCATCGACCCGGCTGCGCAGATGCGCCAGCGCGCGTGGCGTCGGCCCGATATTCATGCCGAATTCCCAGCCGAAAGAGCGGAAGCCGTGCGCATCGAGGAATTCGCGGAACAGGCGGGTGGCCATATCGCCGGTCAGAAAGCCCGGCACGACAAGCACCACCTGATCGCCGCCATCGGGCAGATCGGTGAAGGCGTGGGTTTCGGTAGGGCCGGTGAAAAGGGCGCTGAGCTCGTCGAACAGCTGGCTGAAGTCGGGGCGGCGGATGGCGCCGGTACGGTCGAAAAGTGCGGAGATGTCAGTCATGATCAGAAAACGCTACCTGCTCAGAAAGAAAACATTGCCGTGTCCTCAGGATTTGCACGGGCGCAACTGACTAACCCGGCAACTTGTCGTTCTGTTGCGAGCCGGCAGGCGAACTGCTAGTGGTCTTGCCCCTACGGCGAACGTCCAATGGCGAACGTCCGATTACATAAACCCGACGGCGGCACGCGACCGGCTCCATTCCACGGGAATGACGGTCCCCTGGATGCGCGGTCAATAAGATGAGAGCGAAACAATGAAAGTAGCGGCGATCACGGTCCGCGCCGGCAATGTGCTGGAGGAAGGCGGAAAGCTCTGGGTTGTGCTGAAGAGCGAAATCTTCAACCCGGGCAAGGGCGCCTCCGTCGTCCAGGTCGAAATGCGCGACCTCAAGTCCGGCAACAAGAACAACGTGCGTTACCGCACCCAGGAAACCGTCGAGCGCGTCAGCCTCGATGAGCAGGAATATGCTTTCCTGTTCTCAGAAGGCGACAGCTTCACCTTCATGAACCAGGAAACCTTCGACCAGATGACGGTCGACCGGGAGGTCATCGGTTACCCGGCGGCATTCCTGCAGGACGGCATGGTCTGCTCGATCAAGACCTATGAGGGCTCGCCCCTTGCCGTTTCGATCCCGGATACGGTGATCCTGGAAATCACCGAGGCCGACGCCGTGGTGAAGGGGCAGACCGCCTCCTCGTCCTACAAGCCGGCCGTGCTGTCGAATGGGGTGAAGACCAGCGTTCCGCCCTTCATCGCGTCTGGCACCCGGATCGTGGTGAAGACCGAGGACGGCTCCTACGTCGAGCGGGCGAAGGACTGATTTTGGCCGGTACCCGTTCCGCTCTTATCAATGTCATGGTGCGCGCGGCCGAAAAGGCTGCCCGCACCCTGGTGCGCGACTTCGGCGAGGTCGAACAGCTTCAGGTTTCCAAGAAAGGCCCGGCCGATTTCGTCAGCTCAGCCGACCTTCAGGCAGAGAAGGCCATTCGTGCCGACCTTTCCAAAGCACGGCCGGATTTCGGCTGGCTGATGGAGGAGTCCGGCAAGGGCGGCCCGGCCGATGCCAAAAGCCGCTGGATCGTCGACCCGCTGGACGGCACGACGAACTTCCTGCACGGCCTGCCGCACTGGTCGATCTCGATCGCCGCGGAGACCGACGGCGCGATCGTCGCCGGCGTCGTCTACGACCCGGTCAAGGACGAGCTGTTCTGGGCCGAGCGCGGCCAGGGCGCCTTCATGAACTCCAAGCGGCTGCGCGTGTCGGGCCGCCGCTCGCTGGACGTGGCGCTGCTGGCCACCGGCATGCCGTTCAAGGGCCGGGCCTATGCCCCCAGCTATCTGGCGGAGGTCGAGGCGGTGGTGAGCGAGACGGCCGGCATCCGGCGCTTCGGCTCGGCGGCGCTGGACCTCGCTTATGTCGCGGCGGGCCGGTACGAGGGTTTCTGGGAATATGCCCTGTCGCCTTGGGACACGGCGGCCGGCGTGCTGCTGGTGACCGAGGCCGGCGGGTTCGTCAGCGAAATCGACGGCGGCAGCAATCCCGTGTTCGGCAAGTCGATCCTGGCCGCCAACGGCGAGCTGAAGCGATCGATCCGCGATCTTCTGGTGCGCGCGGGAAAAGCTGCTAACGTGAAGGCAGGACAAAAAGCGGCGAACGGGTAACAGGTGAACAGGACCGCCGGAACAGCACTCTTTCTTCTGCTGTCAGCCGCCGCGTGCGCGCCTATGGCGCTGGCGCAGGTTCCGGGCGCACCCAAACCGATTCCCGTTCCGCCGATCCCCACGTCACCGCAACTCGGCGCGCCGCCCAGGGTGACCTTGCCGCCGATCAGCCCGCCGCCGGGCCATATCGTGACCAACCTTCCGGCCCCGGCCGACATCCAGCCTCTTGCGATTCCGGCCGAGGCCGCGATCACGCCGGCCGACAAAAACGATCGCGTTCCGGCGCCGCCATCCGGCCTCAAGACCCCGGCCCCGCCGATGGCAAGCCCCGGCGCGAACGTGTCGAACATCCACGAGACGTTCTTCATCGTCGATCCGGGCTCGAGCCAGCTTTCGACCTCCGCCGAGAGAAAGCTGAACGACATCGCCCAGGACATGGCCCAAAACCCCGCCGCGCGGCTCGAGGTCAGGACCTATTCCCCGGCCAAGCCCCACAGTGAGGGCACGGCGCGCCGCCTGTCCTTGGCGCGGTTCCTCGCGATCCGCGAATTCCTGACCAAAAACGGCGTCGGCGACGACCGCATCGACGGGCGCCCGCTGGCCTCATTGCCGACCGAGTTGAATGCCGACCGCGTAGAACTCTACATTGAGCAGTAACGGCTCATAAGCCCGATCAGCGACAGCAACGGGGACATAAAGAATGCGCCTCTCCCGCTATCTCGCCTCGATGACGATCTTCCTGCTCGCAGTCGCGGGCATCGCCGCCGTGCTGATAGGCCGGCTGCAGAGCGCATTCCTGGCCAACCCGTTCCTCAACGTCGTGCTGATCGGCGTCTGGGTCATCGGCGTCATCTATATCTTCGTCCAGACGCTGCGCCTCTCCCCTGAGATCAAATGGGTGCAGGCTGTCCAACGCAACCGGCTGGCCGCCAAGGACATCGAGCCGCCGCCGCTGATGGGATCGCTGGCGCGGATGATGGAATCGCGCGCCACGCCGCTGTCGCTGACCCCGACCGCGCTGCGCGCCGTTCTGGACGGCATCGCGATCAGGCTCGACGAAAGCCGGGAGATTGCGCGGTATTTCACCGGCCTGCTCATATTCCTCGGCCTGCTCGGCACCTTCTGGGGCTTGCTCAAGACCGTCGGGTCGGTCGGCGCGGTGGTGAACGGCCTGTCGGTCACTGCGGATCCGACCGAACTGTTCACCAACCTGAAGGCTGGGCTCGAAGGGCCGCTCTCGGGCATGGGGACAGCCTTCGGCTCGTCGCTGCTGGGTCTTGCCGGATCCCTGGTGCTGGGCTTCCTCGACCTGCAGATGGGGCAGGCGCAGAACCGGTTCTTCGTCGACCTCGAAAACTGGCTGTTCGCCGCGGCCGGCCCGAACGCGCGGGAACTGGGCGAAGAAGCCTCGCCGCTGCCGGTGATCCAGGCTCTGGTCGACCGGACCGCGTCGAACATGGAAGGCTTCCGCCAGATCATGACCGGCACCGAGGAAAGCCGGATCCAGAACGCGCAGGCGATACGGACGCTGGCCCAGAAGATCGACGCGCTGGTCGCGGCGGAGGAAAACCAGCAGCAAGTCATCGACACATTGCTGCGCCAGAGGACGGAGCACGACACGGCGGTTCTGACGACGCTGACCCGGATCGAGCAGGCGCTGGGCAAGGACGACGCCGGCCTGGGCGTGAACGCGGAGGCCGTTGGCCACCTGCGCGCGATCGAGACCGGCATTCAGCGGCTGGTCAACGACCAGACCCAGACCCGCGCCCGGGCGCTGGAGGAGGCGCGGGCAGAGATCACCCGGCTGGCCCGCACCTTGGGCATCGCCACCGACGGCAGGAACGGCGGCTGAGCCATGGCACTGTCGCGCAGAGGCTTCCGTTCCGAGCTGAATGTCTGGCCGGGCTGGGTCGACGGCCTGTCCTCGCTGATCATCGTCGTGATCTTCGTGCTGATGGTCTTCGTCATCGCCCAGGCGTTCCTGCAGCAGCAATTGTCCAGCAAGGACCGCACCTTGCTGGAGCTCAACAAGCGCGTCGTCGAGCTCAACCAGATGCTGGGCAAGGAGCGCGATACCAGCGCGGCGCTGAAAGCCCAGGTCGCCACCGTGACCGCCAACCTCCAGGCGACGACCGCCGAGCGCGATAAGCTGACCGAGGCATCCAACGCCTCAGCCGCGCAGGTCCAGGCCCTGTCGCAGCAGATCGCCGACCTGACGGCTGAACTGCAGAAGCTGAACGACGCGCTGGGCGCCGCCAACACCAAGGCGCAGGAGCAGTCGACGACGATCAACGATCTGACCCAGAAGCTGAACGTCGCGCTGGCGACCAAGGTGGGCGAGCTTGCGAAGTACCGGTCCGAGTTCTTCGGCCGGCTGCGCGAAGTGCTGGGCGACCGGCCGGACATACGGATCGTCGGCGACCGCTTCGTCTTCCAGTCCGAGGTGCTGTTCCCGTCAGGCTCGGCGACCCTGGAAGACAGCGGCAAGGAGCAGTTGAACAAGCTGGCCCAGACGCTGGTCGAGATATCCGGGAAAATCCCTGCCAACGTGAACTGGGTTCTGCGCGTCGACGGCCATACCGACAAGCGCCCGATCCGCACCGCCGAATTCCCCAGCAACTGGGAACTGTCGACCGCGCGCGCGACCGCCGTGCTGCGCTACCTGATCGAACAGGGCGTGCCGGCGAACCGGCTGGCGGCGGCGGGCTTCGGCGAATTCCAGCCCGTCGACAACGGCGCCGACGACCAGTCTTTGGCCCACAACCGGCGGATCGAGCTCAAGTTCGATCAAAGGTAAACGCCGCTCCTCTTCACGTCCTTACGCCTCCTTTACCGTCATGGCCGGGCTTGACCCGGCCATCCACGCGGGATGTCCAGGTGCTGAATGACGGCTGTCGGCACTAACGGAGGTCCGTGGATGGCCGGGTCAAGCCCGGCCATGACGATCTCTAGGTGGTGCTATTCGGCCGCTTCCCCCGGCAGGTCGAACTGCAGCGCGGCCAGGCGGGCGTAGAGGCCGCCGTGGCGGACCAGTTCGCCGTGGGTGCCGGCGGCGGCGATGCCGCCATTCTCCATCACCACGATCCGCTGCGCGTTCTGGACGGTCGCCAGCCGATGGGCGATGACCAGGGTGGTGCGGCCCCGCATCAGCGGGACCAGTGCATCCTGGACCGCGCGCTCGCTTTCGGCGTCCAGCGCGGATGTCGCCTCGTCGAGCAGCAGGATCGCCGGATTGCGCAGGATGGCGCGGGCGATTGCGATGCGCTGGCGCTGCCCGCCGGAGAGGCGGACACCGCGCTCGCCCAGGAAGGTGCCGTAGCCGTCGGATAGCGCCTCGATGAAGGCGGCAGCGTTGGCCGCCAGGGCGGCGGTCCGCACCTCGGCATCGGTCGCCTCGGGCCGGCCGTAGCGGATATTCTCCATCGCAGTGGTCGAGAAGATCACCGGGTCCTGCGCGACAAGCGCGATGCGGGAGCGCAGGGCCTGGGGATCGCATTCCGTCAGATCGACCCCATCTATCCGGATCGTGCCCTGCTGCGGATCATAGAAGCGCAGCAGAAGCTGGAACACAGTCGTCTTGCCGGCCCCGCTGGGGCCGACGAGCGCGACCGTCTCGCCCGGTTCGACCTTCAGGTTGAAATCCGTCAGGGCCGACGTTTCCGGACGGGTCGGATAGCGGAACTCGATCCCGTCGAACTGAATCGCCCCCTTGGGCGCCGGCAGGGTCACCGGCGCCGCAGGCGGGGCGATGTTCGGCTTGACGTCGAGCAGCGCCTGGATGCGGTCGATCGCGGCCGAGCCGCGCTGGAGCTCGGCCATGATCTCGCTGATCGAGCCGACCGCGCCCGCGACCACGGTGGAGTAGAAGATGAAGGCGGCGAGATCGCCGGCCGACATTTTGCCGGCGAACACTTCCCGCCCGCCGATCCACAGGATGATGCCGATGGCGGCGAACACGACCAGCATGACGAAGGCGGTGAGCCCTGCCCTGACCCGCGCATAATCGACCGAGGCGGTGAAGGTGCGCTCAGCCGACTGGGCGAACTCCCGGCTTGCCGTCCGCTCCCGGCTGAAGGCCTGGATGGTCGAGATCGCATTCAGCATCTCGGACACGAAGGCGCCGATATCCGCCACCCGGTCGCGCGTCGTCCGCGAGAGCGATCGCACGCGCCGGCCGAACACGATGATCGAGCCGACGACGATCGGCACGACCACCAGAACAAGGGCTGTGAGCTTGGGGCTGGTATAGAAAAGCAGCGCCAAGCCGCCGATCAGGGTCATGAACTGCCTGAGCGCGATCGGCGCCGAAGTCGTCACGACGCTTTGCAGCAGGGTCGTGTCGGCGGTGATACGGGACACCACCGCGCCTGTCTTGGCACTTTCGTAGAAAGTCATGTCCAGGCCAAGCAGGTGGCGGAACAGCGATTTGCGCAGGTCGGCGACCAGCCGTTCGCCCAGCCAGGTGCCCAGATACATGCGCAGAAAGGCGGCCAGGGCCATGAAGGCGATGGCGATCAGCATCTGCAGCAGCGCCTCGTCGAGATAGGCCGCGTTGCCCTGGTTGAAGCCGCGATCGAGCAGGCGCTGCAGGATCTTGCCCAGAACCAGGGTGCTGACCGCGCCGATCACCAGCGCAACGGCCGCGCCGGCGATCCGCAGGCCATGCGGACGCAGGAAGGGCCACAGCCGCAGCAGCGGCTTCAGATCGCGCCTGCGCTCGTCGGTGGCGGTGCCGGTGGCCGGATCGATCGCGCCGGCCTCGGCCTCACGCGACTGGCGTCGTGGATTGAACATACAAAATCACCCTCTGGCGCGCCGCTTGCTCTTGCCCGCGCCTTATGCGCTCAATTTTGCCGCTCAGGCGCTCAAGTCAACCGCGCGCAGCGCCGCAGGCTATCCGGCCGCAGGGAATATTGCTGTTTTCGTAACGTTTCAGGGCGCCGGCAGTTGCGCTTCGGCCGCTAAACAAGTATAGGCACCGGCTTCGAGAAGAGAGCCCGGCCATGAAAAAAGACATCCATCCCGACTATCACACCATCAACGTGGTGCTGACCGATGGGAGCACCTTCCAGACCCGTAGCACCTACGGCAACGAAGGCGACACGATCCGCCTCGACGTCGACCCCCGGACCCATCCGGCGTGGACCGGCGGCGCGAGCCGCATCCTCGACACCGGCGGCCAGCTGGCGCGCTTCAACAAGCGTTTCCAGGGCTTCGGTCTCAAGAAAGACAATACCTGAGTCCAGACCGTACGGTCTGATCGCTGGCGACCCAAGCGCCGTCGGATCGAAAGGTCCGGCGGCGCTTCGCATTTGCGCGCATCACGAAATGCCAGGGACCCGACTCGGGCTGCGCTCTTTGCTGGACAGGTCCGGCCGATATGGGCCAGGGTGCGCGGGTAACAATCTTACCCGCCGGTCGTAATCACGCCCGGACGATGTCAGCTTTTGGAGAGTGGATTGAAGCAACCATTGCGTGAACTCACGCTGCGCGGCGTGATCCTTGGCGCGCTCATCACCGTCGTCTTCAC
>DATBAZ010000053.1:0-6177 GCA_036271255.1 Alphaproteobacteria bacterium | reverse complement strand
CTGCCGCTGCTGGGCGTGCCGGTGATGGTGCTGGGCTTCGCCCTGCGCCTCAACGCGCTGCTGGTGGTGCTGATCGCCGGCGCGCTCACCGGCTGGGCCAACGGCCTGGACTTCGACGCGCTGCTGCAACTGTTCGGGCAGAAATTCCTCGCCGCGCGGCAGCTCGCCGCGTTCGTGCTGGTGCTGCCGGTGATCGGGCTGCTGGAGCGGTACGGCCTCAAGGAGCAGGCGCATCGGCTGGTCGGCCGGGTGCGGGCTGCCACGCCCGGACGGCTGCTGCTGGTCTATATGGTCCTGCGACAGGTCGCGGCGGCTCTGGGGCTGACCGCCCTCGGAGGCCATGCCCAGATGGTGCGGCCGCTGATCGCGCCGATGGCCGAGGGCGCGGCGGAGGAACCATCCGAGGATGACCGGCAGACGATCCGCGCCTATGCCGCCAGCGCCGACAATGTCGGCGTGTTCTTCGGCGAGGACATCTTCATCGCCGTCGGCTCGGTCCTGCTGATCAAGGGCTTCCTAGAGCAGAACGGGATTTCGGTCGCGCCGCTCGATCTCTCGGTCTGGGCGATCCCGACCGCGTTCGTCGCGCTGACGGTGCATGGCGTCCGCCTTCTGCTGCTCGACCGCAGGCTGAAGCGCAAATGATCACACTGCGTGCGGTCTATGTCCTGGCCGGACTGATCTTCGCCGCCGTCGCGGTGCTGAGCGCCGGCGACCGGGCCAATCCCCGTCGTATCCGCAATGCCGCCTTCTGGGGGCTGCTGGCGCTGAGCTTCCTGTTCGGCGACCGGCTCGGCGATTTCGGCAACGGGCTGCTGGTCCTGGCCCTGGTCGGCATCGGCGGCATCTGGGGCCTCGGGCTTGGCAAGCCAGCCACCACGACACCTGAGGAACGCCAGGACAGCGCCGCCAGGCGCGGCAACGCCCTGTTCCTGCCGGCCCTCGTCATCCCGGCGACCGCGCTGGCCGGCTCGTTCCTGCTGAAACCGTTCGCCGAGCCCGGGCAGGCCACGCTGGTGTCGCTGGCGCTGGGGGTCATCGTCGCGCTCGCGGTCGCCATGCTGTGGCTTCGTCCGCCACCGGCGGCGGCGCTGCAGGAAGCGAGGCGCCTGTTCGATTCGGTGGGCTGGGCTACGGTGCTGCCGCAGATGCTGGCGGCGCTGGGGGCGATCTTCGCAGCGTCGGGCGTGGGCGATGCGGTCGGGCGGCTGATGACCACGGCGATCCCGCTGGACAGCCGCTTCGCCGCGGTCGCCGCCTATACGATCGGCATGGCGCTGTTCACCATGGCGATGGGCAATGCCTTCGCCGCCTTTCCGGTGATGACGGCAGCGATCGGCCTGCCGCTGATCGTACACAAATTCGGCGGCGATCCCGCGGTGATGGGCGCCATCGGCATGCTGTCCGGCTTCTGCGGCACGCTGATGACGCCGATGGCGGCCAATTTCAACATCGTGCCGGCGGCGCTGCTGGAATTGAAGGACCGCAACGGCGTCATCAAGGTCCAGGTACCGACGGCGCTCTGGCTTTTGGCGGCGAACACGGTGCTAATGTACATCCTGGTGTTCCACAGATGACGCAGAGACTGACCCCCGATCTGGCCTCCCGCCTGGCCGCCATCGCGCTGGGTCATGTCACGCGCGAATATCCCAACAAGCTGGACCATGTGCTGGGCGGTCCGGCCGATGTTCGCCCGCCAAGCGCGCTGCATCCGATCTTCTTCGGCAGCTTCGACTGGCATTCCTGCGTCCACGGCCACTGGCTGCTGACGAACCTCTATCGCCGGTTTCCGCATCTCGAGGCGGAGGGCATCCGCGACCTGCTGGACAGCCAGTTCATGCCCGGGAAAGTCGCGGGCGAGCTCGCCTATCTCATGCGGCCGGAAAGCAAAGGGTTCGAGCGGCCCTATGGCTGGGCTTGGCTCCTGATGCTGGCGGCGGAGCTGACGCGGCACACGTCGGACGAGGGCCGGGTCTGGTCGGCGGCGCTGAAGCCGCTGGCCGAGGCCTTTGCCGAACGCTTCGTGGAGTTCCTGCCGCTCGCCTCATACCCGATCCGTGCCGGGACCCATGCCAACACCGCCTTCGCCCTAGCCTTGGCCTGGGACTATGCGACCGTCGCCGACGACTGGCCGCTGGCCGAGGCGATATCGGAACGCGCCTATCGCTGGTACGGACAGGATACGAACTGCCAGGCCTGGGAGCCGGACGGCGACGCCTTCCTGTCGCCGGCGCTGATCGAGGCGGACTGCATGCGGCGCATCCTGGCGCCGCCGGAATTCACTGTCTGGTTCGCCCGCTTCCTGCCGGATGTCGGCCTTGAGAAGCCCGCGACCCTGTTCGCGCCGGCCCATGTCAGCGACCGCACCGACGGCAAGATCGCCCATCTGGACGGGCTGAACCTCAGTCGCGCCTGGTGCTGGCGCGGTATCGCGACGGCCCTTGACGAGCCGGAAAAATCGGTGGCGCTGGCCGCGGCCGAGCGTCACCTGGAGGTCAGCCTGCCGCAGGTCGCCGGGGACTATGCCGGCGAGCATTGGCTCGCCAGCTTCGCCCTTCTTGCCTTGTCTTAGAACTGCACCGAGATGTCCGCGCCGAAGGTCAGCGGGGGGATGTACTGGCCGGGTATGTAGAGGCCGAACGGCGCGACATAGTTGAGCTGGTGCTCGTCGGTCAGGTTCTTGCCCCACATCGACACCTTGCCGGTCAGCCCGTTGCTGAGCGGAATGTCCAATAGCGAAGCCCGCAGGTTCAGCAGCCAGTAATCCGGCGTGAAGAGCGCTGCATCCAACGCCTTGTCCACGGCGGGCGCCGCGTATTGCGTGTAGCGCGACTGGAAATTGGTATCGATCCGGAAGGATGCCGACATGCCGTTCGAGAACGGCTGGGTCTGGTATTCCGCCGAGAGATACAGGGTATGCGCCGGTTGGGTGATGCGCAGGCCGTTCGACGTGCCGAAATGGTCGTAGCCGTAATCGACACTAAGCGTCAGGCCGGTGATCGGCACATATTGCGCCTCGAGCTCAATGCCGTGGGTATAGTTGTTGCCGCTGTTGATGAAGAACTCACCGATACCCGGGTTGAACTGCAGCACCTGGAGGTTGGCCTGCTCCTGCTCGAACACGGACATGTTGAAGCGGAGCTTCCTGTCGAGCCATTCGGACTTGAGACCGACCTCATAGGTGAGGTTGGTCTGCGGCGCATAATCGACGCCGTGCAGCACGCCGCCCGAGACATAGCCCGAGGCGATGCGACCATAGATATTGGCGTCCGGGGTCAGTTTATAGGTACCGGTCAGCTCGAAGTCGCCGTGATAGAAATTGTTGGCAAAGGTGCCGCCGGGATTGGGCGGGAGGGCCTCCTCGCCAGGGATCGCGTTGACCACGGTCGCCCAATATCCGGCATAGCGATGGTCCACGGTATAGCGATAACCGGCCGCGAAATCGAAATCGTCGGTCACGTGATAGGTGCCATGCAGATAGGCGGCATAGGACCGATTCCAGACGCGGGAAAGCGTGCCCGAGGCATAGTCCGCCGGCGTCAGAGGACCGGGGTTCAGCGTCTTGGGTCCGGTCTGTTTGAAGGACTTCAGAATATAGGCGACATCGTTCTGGAAGGCGCCTTCATCGAAGAAATAGAGGCCGCCGATATAGTCGAACTTCTCCTCGGTACCGATGACCTGCAGTTCCTCTGACCATTGATGCTGCGACCGCTTGGCGATCGAGCAGAGCAGGCAGCTGATCTCACCGCCTACGAGTTCAGTCCCGGGTATTGAGACGCCAGGAGGAAATGGAGCGATCAGCTCGTCGCCCTCGTTGGTGTTGAAGCCGCCATCCTGCTGCTGGAAGCGATAGGCGAGGATGTTCTTGACCTGGAGGTTGTCGTTGATCGAGTAGCTGGCGGTCAGGTTGTGACCATAGATCGTATAGTGATCGTCGCTGGTCAGCGCCGCCAGCGAACTGCGATAGCCGAAGCCATACGAACCCGGTGGGTTCTGCGCTTCGACGATGGACTTGCCGAAATCACCCGAGCCTTTATCAAAGCCGACAATATGCTGTGCCTCGGCCTCGATGTATTGCGAGGTGTAGTCGAACTTGTAGTCGATGGTGAGATTATCGCCGGTCCAGCGCGCCGCCAGCATCGCGCCGGACTCGTTGTCGCCGCCCAATGTCGCGGTCGAAGTCTGCGGCCCAAACGGCTGCGGCAGATCCACCACGATGCCCGGTGTGGTGTTGCGGATATAGCCGTCGCGTTCCGTGTGCAGCACGGAGAACCGTATCGCCAGATTGTCGGTGATCGGCAAGTCCAGCACCCCCTTGACGCGCTTCAGGTTATAATCGCCGAATGAGGTTTCCAGGCGTCCGTCATATTCGCCGGTCGGGCCTTTCGTTATGAAACTGATGGCGCCGGCCTCGGCGTTACGGCCGAACAACGTGCCCTGCGGTCCGCGTTCCACCTCCACCCGTTCCAGATCGGCCAGGTCGAAAGCCACGCCGGTCGAACGGGCGATATAGACGCCGTCGATATAGATCGCGATCGGACTGTCGACCTCAGGATCGATATTGTTGCCGGTCACGCCGCGGATTTCGACCTGCGCGATGCCGGGCGTGCCGTTCTGCGGCACGATGTGGACGCTGGGAATGGTCGTCGCGATGTCTTCGACCTGGTAGATTTGCCGGTCGGCCAGCTCCTTGGGCGACAGCGCGATGATCGAGGTCGGCACGTTCTGGAGCTTTTCCTCGCGCCGCCGGGCCGTGACCGTGATCTCTTCGAGCTGGCCGGATGCCTGGCCGGCAGCGGGTGGCGCGGTCGGCGCGTTTTGCGCCTGGGCACCATTCATGAAGAGCAAGGACGTGCCTGCGAACAGAAGCCCTGTGATGACGCCGCGATGAAGCACGCTATTCCTCCCCGTCGATCTTATTTCGACAGCGCCGGCCCGTGGATTTATCCGCTCCGGGCGCCGCCTCTTGGTTCTCGTCCGGACACGCGTCAGCATGTTTTCCTTTGACGGTTTCCGGTTTGGGTATCTTATTGCCGGGGCATCAAGGGATGGGACCACGAAACTGAGCAAACCGAACCTAAAACTGCTCAGCGGCCGGCGAGGACGGGAATAGAGATTTCCGCGCGCGAACCGGGTGGCAAGTCCGTCGGCGAAATGTCAAAGATAATAAAAACAATGTGGTGGAGGACATCATGGGGAAGATGATGAACGACGACACAACGATCGAGTACTCACCGATCGGGCACATCCATGCATTGCTGACGAAGACATCGAAGCTGGGCGTCGATCCGAACGCGATCCTGCGCAAATGCAACCTGTCCTTCACGCTGAGCGATATGGAATCCGGCAAGATCCTGTCGCTGAACCGGCCGCATTTCTCCACGATCGTGCGCGCGTGCATCCTGGCCGCCACCGACGCCTTCAGCCGCGACAACCGCCAGATCATGGGCCGGCTCGATTTCGACCTGATGTGCTATGGCTGCCTGCAATGCGGCACATTGGAGGAGGCGATCGCCCGGACGGCGGACTTCCTGCATCTGCTGAACGACAGCCAGGGCTGCCTTGAGCTTTATCGCGAGGGCGGCACCGCGATCGTCGCTTTCACCATGTTCCCGGCCGAGCCGGACTGGGAGCTGATCTTCCAGCTGAACGCCTTCGCCGTCTTCCACCGCCTGTTAGGCTGGCTGATCGGCGAGGATTTGCGGGACGTCGAATTCTATACCGAATTCGATCCCTCATGCCGGTCCCAGGCAAGGCTGCTGTCGCCCTACAGCGAGCTCAAGTTCGGCTGCGCCCGCCATGAGATGCGCTTTTCGGCCGACCAGCTGACGCGCCCGATCGTGCGCAACCATCTGGACCTGGCCGAGTTCCTGAAGTTCTTTCCGTTCGACTGCTCCCTGCCCCGGGAAGAAAAGCAATCCTGGGCAGATACCGTCAGGGCGCATTACAAGACGATGCTCTATCGCGGCCAGGCGCTGCCCACCACGGCGGCGCTGGCCGGCGCGCTCGGCATCTCGAGCGCCACCTTGCGCCGGCGGCTGGACGACGAGAGAAGCTCGATCCGAGGCATCAAGGAGCAGGCGCGGATGGAGCTGGCGCTGCAATATCTCGACCGCTCGACGCTCAGCATCGACGAGTTGGCTGCCCATCTCGACTTCAGCTCGTCCAAGGCCTTCA
>DATBAZ010000052.1:0-13336 GCA_036271255.1 Alphaproteobacteria bacterium | reverse complement strand
GATCGGGCCGGCGATCCTGCGGCATTTCATCTGCGGGCTGAGCCTGCCCTTCCGCAGGGAATTCAGGCAGGCCGACCTCGTCTATACCCGCAATCTGTGGATGGCCTGGACGTCGCTGCTGTTCGGGCAAAGGGTCGTGTTCGACCATTACCGGCCCTGGCCGGACCAGATCCCGCCGCTGCAGCGCTGGCTGCACCGGCTGTTCTGCCACCGGCGGCTGCTGGTCAATATCTGCCACTCGGAATATACGCGCAGCAAATACCTCAATATCGGCGTGCCGGCGGACAGACTGGTCTGCATCCATAACGGCTATGAGCCGCAGAGGCTTGAAGAGCAGCTGTCGGCCGAGGCGGCGAAGCGCAAGCTCGGCCTCGATCCTGGCCGCAAGACCGCCGTCTATACCGGGCGGGTCAACCACAAAAAAGGGCTGGACCTTGTCATCCAGGCGGCGCGGCACCTGCCGGAGGTGCAGTTCGTGCTGGTCGGCTCCTATGGCGAGGGGCCGATCGAGGCGCTGGCCAAGGATGTGCCCAACGTCACCATCGTGCCGTTCCAGCCTGCCGATAAGCTGTCCGACTATATCTTCGCCGCCGACCTGCTGCTGATCCCACCATCCTGGGCGCCACTGGCCAAATACGGCTCGACCGTGCTGCCGCTGAAGCTGTTCTTCTACCTCGCCGCCGGCCGCCCGATCCTCGCGGGAGAGACCCCGGACGTGATGGAGGTGCTGCGCCATCGCGACAACGCCATCCTGTGCAAGCCGGACGATGTCCCAGCCCTGGTCGACGGCATCCGCACGGTGTTCGGCGATGAAGCGCTGTCCGCCCGCATTGCCGCAAAGGCCCTCGAAGACAGCCGCGAACTGACCTGGAGCGGCCGGGTCCGGAAAATCCATGATCTGATCGCCAGCCGCCTCGCTTCCTCAGTCACCGAGCGCGGCGTGTGGAGCCCGGCGCAGGCGAAGACCTGGCGGGAGCAGTCGCGGCGCTGGTTCGTGCATCTGGTGCAGGAAAAGTCGTTCATCCTGCCGCCGGCCGGACTGGCTCCGCCCAAGTGACAGACGATACCCACCGCGAGCATCTGAGGCGCGGCTTCAACTGGCTGGGCGGGGCGACGATCGCGGCCAAGGTGATCGATTTCTCGACCATCCTGATCGTGCTGCTGTTCCTGACCAAGGCTGAGGTCGGCACGGCGGCGATCGTCATCTCCATCGCCATGGTGGTTGAGGCGTTCGACGGGTTGGGCACCGCCGAGGCGTTGATCCAGGCCCCTTCGGTCTCGCGGCTTCAGCTCGACACGCTGTTCTGGTTCGTCACCGGCGCGGCCGCCGTGGTGGGCGTGCTGACCCTGATCGCCGCACCCTGGATCGCCGCGCTCTATGGCCAGCCCGGCATGGCCGCCTATTTCATCGCCGCGGCGGTCAAGCAGCCGCTGGTCGGGGCGGCGTTGATCCCGCTCGCGATCATGAATCGCGACCTGCAATATGAGCGGATCGCCATGGTCAATGTCGCCGCCACCCTGGCCGCGGCGCTGACCCGCATCGTGCTGGCGGTTTCTGGCGCCGGGACCTGGGCATTGGTGATCGGCTTCGCCGCCAGCGGCCTCTACACGCTGATCGGCACCGCCATCGCCCGCCCGTTCTGGCCGGCCTTTCGCTTCCGGATGGCGGAGATCATGCCGCTGGTCCGCTTCGGACTGCGCGCCGCCGCCGCCAATATCTTCGAGCAGACTTTCAAGAACAGCGCCTTCCTGCTGATCGGCTGGTTCTACGGCGCGGCCCCGCTCGCCAATTACCGCGTCGCCTCCGACGTCGCGATGGAGCCGGCCATTGCCGTCGGCACGCTCGTCAACCGCACGGCGCTGCCGGTGTTCGCCCGGGTCGCAGCCTTCAAGGATCAGATCGCACAGTCCCTGGCCTGGTCGGCAGGGCGGCTGACCGCGCTGGTGGCGCCACTGGCCGCCGGTCTGTTTCTCGCCGCCGGGCCGCTGATGGCCCTGCTGCATGACGAGCAGGGCAACAGCTATGCCGGTGCCGGACTGCCGCTGAAGATCCTGGCCATTGCCGCCTTCCTGCGCGTGACCCTGCAGCTGCTGACCCCGCTGATGATGGCCTCGGGCCGGCCTGGAACGGCGGCGGGCCTGTCGGCGACCGCCCTGGTGCTGGTGACGGCGGGGATCGCCGCGGTCGGCGTGACCGTCGGGCCGACGACCGGAATCGTCGCCGTTTCCGCCGTTTGGCTCGGCGTCTATCCACTGCTGCTGGTCTGGGGCGGCTTCTATCTCAAGCGCAAATGGGGCATCTCGCCCTGGGAACTGGCGCCGGGCCTGGTCGCACCGCTGGGCGCCGTGGTCGCGATGGTGGCAGGCGTAACCTTGCTCAACCGCTTGATCGGCGATGTACCGCCGGCTGTCGGTTTGGGGATTGCGATTGCGGCGACGGCTTTGGCCTATGCAGGCCTGTTCGTGAGGTCCCGCGGATCATCAGAACAGCCGCACACGGTTTCCTGAACCGTCATTCCCGCGAAGCCATACTCCATGAATTCAACGCCAAGGGCGCCAAGAAGAAATTCGGTTTTATCTTGGCGTCTTCCTTGGCGCCTTTGCGTCTTGGCGGTTCAATTCCTGGATTCCCGCCTTCGCGGGACTGACAGCCGAGGCTACTCCGCGGCGGCGGCCACCTGGGTCGGGTCGGCCTTGGTCTGCCGGCCGCGATAGCGGTCGAACATACTCATCTGGTGGACGCAAGAGAGAGTGCAGGTCGGCGCGCAGCTCTTTTCGGTGTGGAACTCGCGGACGATGTCGTCGCGCGTATAGTCGAGCAGCGCAATGCCGGGATAACCGCGCTGCTGCGAGCACCAATGGACCTTGCCGTCCTCGGTCACATAGAGGTAGCGGGCCCCTGCCCTGCACTTCCAGTCGTTCGGCTTGCCGTGCATCAGGTTGCTCTGGAACAGCCGGTAATTGAGGCCGTGGACCATCGAGGGCGAGATCTGCGTCACCCGATGGTAAGCCTCCATCTGCTTGGGGCTTAGCGGCTTCAGCATGCCGGTATGGTCGTGCAGTACGCCGACCGAATGCTGGAAGCCGTGCTTGGCCGCCGTCTCGGCGACCTCGATCACGTCCTTGGTGCGCTCGTCGCTGATGCCCAGCACGGAATTGACGTTGACCTTGAACTTCGCGTGCTCGGCCAGCAGGGCCAGCTTGTTCTTCACCGAATGCAGGCTCTTCATCGACACGTCGTCGGGCTCAAGATTGTCGATCGAGATCTGCATGCCCTGGAGGCCGGCCTTGTTGAACCGGTCGATCCAGGCGCGGGTCAGCTTGAAGCCGTTGGTGATGATCGTGCAGATCATCCCGTGGCCGCGCGCCGCGGCGATCAGCCGGTCGAGTTCCGGATGCAGCAGCGGCTCGCCGCCGGTGAAGGTGATCGAGGCGGTCTTGAGTTTCGCCAGATGATCGATCCGCGCCAGCAGGTCCTTGGTCGGCACCGGCGGCGAGAAATCGTCATATTCGTTGCAATAGCCGCAGGCGAGGTTGCAGCGGCGCGTGACAACGACCTGCGCCAGCAGCGGGTTGTAGCGCGACCCGAGGGCGCGGCCGACGAAGCGCAGGCCGCTGCCGAGATCCTTGAACCGGGACGCAGGGGGAGAGTCGGTCATAGAGGTCCGATGACTGTCATTCTTGGGCGTACCTCTAACATTCGTGACGATGGGAAGAAAGCTCAAGGCCCCGGCACGCGGCGCGACGGCCCCCAGGGCGGCGGCCACCAGCGCAGGCCGGCGACGTCCAGAAGCGTCTCGGCCACCAGGTTTTGACGCGTGCCATCGGGCGGCACTCCATAGAGAATTTCCTCATCCGGCCAGCGGTGCCAGCGGGTCCAGGTCCAGGCGCCGGCGCGGCGATAAACATCCCTGAGCGTGCGCGCCAGCGCCGCATCCGGCGCCACCGAGCGGCGTTGCGCCCAGCACGGCCGGCGGGCAATCTCCTGGGCCAGCGGCCAGCTCGCCGCGCCGACATAGTTTGAGAACCAGATCGTGTAACCGAGCTCAGCCTGCAAAGCGGCGACCGCGCGGTGGACCTGGATATGATCGGCATGACCATACTCACCCCAGGGATTGTGCGTGTAGACCTCCGTGCAACCGGCCAAGGCAGTGCGAAGGGCCTTGGTCAACGCCACGAAATTCGCGGCATACCGTTCCTCGGCTGCGGGATCGGCGAGCTTTATGCCGGCCTCGGTCAGGCGCGGCTGCTGCCAATCGACCGCGAGGCCGCCGCCGCTTTCCGGCAATTTGAGATCGATCAGCCCCGGCAGCGGCAAGGCGGCGACGGCACTGCGGCGCGCCGCGGACATCTTGGGGCGCTCGAACAGGTCGCCGAAGCACAGCACGACCCGATCCGCCGCGCCGAGCACCGAACTCAGCCACAGCGCCTCGTCATCCGGGTGGGCGACCACCACGGCGGTCTTGCCGGTCATCCGCGCAGCACCGAATCGTAATGGTCCTCCAGCAGCGCGGTCTGCCGCCGGAGATCGAACCGGTCCTCCACCATCGCGCGCGCCTTGCCACCCATCGCAAGGCGCAGGTCGTGGTTATCCAGAAGCGTCGCCATGCGCTCCGCCAAGGCATCTTCGTCGCGTTCCGGCGCCAGGAAACCGGTCTCGCCGTCGACGACGCCTTCCGGGATGCCGCCGACGCGTGAGCCGATTGTAGGTACGCCCGTCGCCGCTGCCTCGAGCACCACCATGCCCAGCCCCTCGACCCTGCCGTCGCCGGCGCGGACGCTGGGCAGCACCAGCACCGCCGCCTTGCGCATTAGGCCCAGAACCTCCGAATAAGGGCGCGGCCCGAGGAAATGCACGCGGCCACCGATGCCGAGCGATCCAGCCAGCGCTTGCAGCGAGGCTTTGAGTGGGCCATCGCCGACGATCGCTAGCTCAACATCGGCAAACCGTCCGGCCAGCCTGGCAAAGGCGCCGATCAGATGCCGCGTTCCCTTCACCTCGACCAGACGGGCGACGTGGAGGACTGTGCGAGTCTCCTCCACCGGATCGCGAGGCCGGATCGCCGCGCAATCGACGCCGATATAGTGGACCCGCGTCCGCGCCTCGGGGAAACCCATCGCCAGCACACGGTCACGGATAAAGGACGAGGCGCAGAGGAACAGGTCGCCCCGGCGCGCCAGTTGTCTGCGAAACAGCGGATAGTTGGCCCAAGCGGGCGAGGACAGCAGCGCAGCGGTCGAAAGCGTGGCGTCGAAACCGTGAAAAGTGGTGATCAAAGGGATGCCGAGCCGCTGGGCTACCGGCAGGGCATAGACACCTTCAACCCCGAAATGCGCATGGATCAGCGCCGGACGGCGATCCGCGAGCAGCCGGACATAGGGGCCCGGACCGCGGCTCAGCATCTGCCAGCCGATGCGCGGCCATTTCCAGACGCCGCCGAGATCGCCCAGCACGCGGAACTCCGCGCCCGCCGGCGCCGCGCCCTGGCGCAGCCGGCCGACATAGAGCGGGCGGTAGCGGCTGAGCTGCCCCGCCTGCTGGGTGATGAAGGTTTCCGATATCCTGAACAGGTTATGGCGGAACACCGCAACCTCTCGCGCCTGCCCGCCGGGCATCTGTCCTCCTGGTCCTCAGGCGACCGGCCTATCTCCCTTGCCGGGCGAAAACAAGCTATATCGCCCGCCGGGACCAGAGGGACGAGATTTGAAACCGAGCACATACGCGGCCGCCGTCGCCGGCCTGATCGCGGCGCTGTGCATGCAGGGCCGAGCGCTGGCCGACGATATCCAGGCGACCTGCGACACGATTGCCCCAGGCCAGGCCACGCTGCACGTCAAGGTCAGCGGCATGCGCTCGGGCAACGGCAATGTCACGATCACGATCTATCCCGACGATGCCGCCCATTTCCTGGACGGCAAGTTCAAGCTCGCGCGCCAGAAGGTGCCGGTGACCCTGCCGGTGACCACGGCGTGCTTCGCCCTGCCCGCCCCCGGCGCCTATGCGGTCGCCCTGTTCCATGACGAGAACGACGACGGGCACCTCAATACCAACACGCTGGGCATCCCGACCGAGGGGGCCGGCTTTTCCAATAATCCGACCCTCTATTTCGGCCCGCCGAGCCTCGAAAAGGTCCGGTTTCCGCTGCATCCGGGCGACAATAGCCTGGACGTGCGGGTGAAGTACTATTGAGACGATACGGCGGCGCGTATGGTCGGACTCTTGCCGCCCCCCCCCCCCAACTCGTCATGCCCGGACTTGATCCGGGCATCCACGGAGTACCGGAAGTGCCAATGCCGGGTTTCAGCGCAGGCGGAGCCGCGTGGATGGCCGGGTCAAGCCCGGCCATGACGACATTGGAAAGGGTGGATGCAAGTTCTTTGGAGCCACGCTGGGGACTCCAGAATTGCACGTTCATGCCCCGATTTGCCCCGGGGGGCTCGACGCAGCGCTGGACAGGACACAATATATCAGGCACGAGCGATACCAGGGTGCGCGTCCCCGCGTGCCTGCAGGACCTGAGGCTGACTCCGTACGGGATGAGCGACCACGACAGTTTTGCGCTGCCCCTGTGGCCGCGCGCCGGCGGTGACTGCCGGTGATCTTCCAAAGCTACCTGATCCGCGAGATCGGCAGGACGATGGCCGTCATGCTGGCCGTGCTGGTGACCTTGTTCGCCAGCTACAGCGCCGGCAACCTGTTGAACGACGCCGTCAACGGGCTGATGCCGGCCGATACGATCGCCGCGCTGGTGGGCCTGAAAGCGCTGATCTCTCTCGAGGTGCTGATTCCGGTCTCGCTCTATGTCTCCGTCGTGCTGGCCTTCGGCCGGCTCTACAGCGATTCGGAATTCACCGCGATGTTCGCGCTGGGCCTGACGCCGACGCGGGTCATACGGATCGTGGCGACCATGGCCGGGCTGCTCGCGCTGATCGTCGCGATCCTGTCGCTGGCGGTACGGCCCTGGGCCTATCAGCTGAGCCATGAGCTGACCAAGCGGGCCGAGACGATGCTGAGCACCGACTATATGGAGGCCGGCACCTTCTATCTCGGCGACAAGGGCAACCGGGTGATCTTCGTCGAGCATCGCGCCGGCCCGAAGACGCCGGCCAAGAATATCTTCGTGCAGACCATGCACGAGGGTCATCCGCGCGTCATTTACGCACAGAAAGCCGATTCGAAGGCGCTGGAGCCCGGCCAGGATACCGCCGACGTGCTGCTGAAAGACGCCCATGTTTACGATTTCCTGCCATCCGGCCAACCCGACGACACTGCGACGACCGTCGAGGAGGTCTCCGTCCCGACCGGCAATCGCAGCGTGAAGGCCCCGGAATATGCCTCCACCTCGGCCGGCTCGCTCGCGCTGGCCCGCTCCAGCCGGCCCGACGATATCGCAGAGCTGCAATGGCGCCTGTCGACGCCGGTCTCGACCCTGCTGCTGGGGCTGCTCGGCGTGCCGCTCAGCCGGTCGAAGCCGCGGCAGAGCCGCTATGCCAAGATCGGCACGGCGATCCTGCTCTATTCCTTCTATTATCTGATCTGCACATCGGCCCGGACCTGGGTCCAGCACGGCACGATCGGCGCCTTCCCGGGAATCTGGTGGGTGCCGGCGTCGCTCGCTGCTGTGGTGGCCTTCGCCGCCTATTTCGATGAGATCGGGAAAGCCCTGCGCAGGCTGAGAAAGCCGGTGCAGGTCGGCTTGCCGGACCTGCTGCCCAGGCGGTATGCCGATAAGTATGAATCTGCTTGACCGCTATATCGGGCTGGCGGCGCTCAGAAGCATCATCCTCGTCGCGCTCGGCCTGACCACCCTGTTCAGCCTGCTGGAGTTCGTCGATCAGCTCCATGATGTCGGCCAGGGCAACTATCGCGTTCTCGACGCCCTGATCTTCGTGGCTCTGACCGCGCCGCTGCGCCTGCTGCATATCGTCCCGGTGGCGATGCTACTGGGCACCTTGTTCGCGCTGGGCAACCTGGCGAGTGACAGCGAGCTGATCGCGATGCAGTCGGTCGGCCTGTCGCGCCGCCAGATCGCAGGCTCGGTGCTCAAGATCGGCGTGCCGTTCGTGCTGGTGCTGTTCCTGATGGCCGAGTTCGTCGTGCCGGCCGGCCAGCGGGTGGCCGACGCGCAGCGCATGTCCCGGATGTCGGTCGGGGCGACGATCGAGAACGGCAACGGCTTCTGGGCCCAGGGCAACGGCCAGTACCTGAATGTCCGCTGGGTGGATATGAAGGATGAGCCGCGCGACATCGATATCTATGCCTTCAACGACGAGGGCGAGCTCAAGAGCTTCATCCATGCCGACAAGGCGAAGGTGGCGTCGAGCCATGCGTGGCAGCTGCGCGATGTCACCCGCACCCAGCTGGTAGACGGGGAGGCGCATACCGAGCGCATGGCTGAACTCCCCTGGCCCAGCTTCCTCAGCTCCAAGCAGGTGCGGCTCCTGATCCTGCCGCCGGACAGCATGCCGCCGGTCGAGCTGTTCCGTTACATCCACGCGTTGAAGGCCGACAACCAGCAGACGGCGCGGCTGGAGCAGGCGTTCTGGACCAAGGTCGGCATCCCGCTGTCGATGGCGGCGATGGTGCTGGTGGCGACACCCTTCGTCTTCGGCCCGCCTCGCGCCCGCAGCGGCGGCCAGAGGCTGGCGATCGGCGTAGCGATCGGGATCGTCTTCTCCCTGACCCAGCAGATCACCAGCCTGGTCGGGCTGCTGCTCGATTTCAGCCCCCTGCTGGCGGCCATCGCGCCGTCGCTGCTGCTGATCGGGGCGACGCAGTACTACACGCAGCGGGCGGCGGCTTAGCCGCCGAAGAACAAACGGTAGCGTGACCGCTGATAGGCCAGCAGCAGCGCCAGGATCGCGCTGAAGCCGAAAATCTCGAACAGGAAATAATAATCCGGCCGCCCGATCGCGGCGCCGAGGAAGAGGCCGATGGTCCGGTAATTGGCCGACAGGATCGACCAGCGCCGGACAGCCGGGGCGAATATCTCGCGGTAGCGTTCGCGGATGGCATTGGCGCCGCCTGGGCCGGCTTTTTCGAAGGCCTGGGCCAGCCGGCCGCGAAAGGCGACGGTCTGCCCCGAAACCAGGAGCTGGGCGCCGACATAGAGCCGATGGAGACTTGCCATGGGGCCCGGCGCACCGCCGGCGGAAGGCGGCATCGCCAGTTTGGCCGATGTCTTACCCAGACCCCAGAAGCTGTATTCCTGGCGCTGCGCCTCGTAAGCCGCGGCCTGGAACGCGTGAAAGAGGCCCGCCACCGCCGCCAGCAACCAGGCCCTCGCACCGATGTCCCGGGCAAGCGACGCCGCCAGCGCGGTATAGACGGCGATGAAGGTCACATAGTCGCAAACCCCGTCCAGGACCTTGCCCAGTTCCGACTGCCGGTTGGTCAGCCGCGCCAATTGGCCGTCGGCCCCGTCCATCACATGCCAGGCGATCATCAGGAAAAAACCGGCGATCGCCAGTTTGAGATCGCGATAATGGTAATAGGCGAACGCCGCCAGGATCCCGAACCCCATGCCGGCCACCGACACTGCGTTGGGCGTGATGCCCAGCCTGGCGAATCGGGGGGTCAGGAAGTTGGAAACCGGGTGGATGACGTAGAGATTGGTGATCTCCTCGATCTCCGATGCCCGGCGGACCGGTTCGCTCGTCTCCAAAACATCCTCTGATTCGCTGGAACTGTGCGGGGCAGCATGTAGCCGGAAAGAACAAGAAAACTCCATCAGCCCGATGCGTTATAGCCTATCCGCAGTCACAAGATTCCGGTGCGGCAGGGCCGTGACTTTGGCGTGATCGGCTTGATTCTCGGAACGGGAATCGACACGGATGCCGGTGAAAAGATAAGACTAAGGGGAATGTTGCAGGGATTTGGCCCGTGCGAGGCCTGAATCCGAGAACTTCGCCCGCGTCGGTCAGGATTGGCGGCGGCACGGGCACAGGACGTCGTTACGAGGTTGTTGAGGGTATGGCGCGAGACAATGCTCCGGTGCAGGCCGGAGAACGAAAGTTCAGGGCAGCGGATTTCCTGACGTTACCCGAAGCGCTCGATTACGCGGCGGCTGGCCCCGCGGGCGCGCAGTTCTATTCGGCGCGCGGCGACCTGCTGGAAGCGGTCACCTATCTGGACCTGAGCGAGCAGGCGCGGTCGCTGGGCCGCCGCATGCTCAGCGCTGGGCTGGCCGAGGGTGACCGCGTCGCGCTGATCGCCGAGACCGACGCCAATTTCCTGCGCGCCTTCTTCGCCTGCCAATATGCCGGGCTGGTCGCCGTGCCGATGCCGCTGCCGGTCGTGTTCGGCGGGCGGGCGGGCTATGTCGAGCATATCCGCGCCATGCTCGGCGTGGCCAAGGCATCCGCCCTGCTGTCCCCCGCGCCGTTCCTGGACATGGTCCAGGAGAGCGCCGAGCCCTTCGATCTCAAGATGATCGGCACGTTCGACCTGTTCGACGGCTTCCCGCAGGACGGCGTGACCCTGCCCGAGATCGGGCAGGACAACCTGTCCTACCTTCAGTTCTCTTCCGGCAGCACGCGTTCCCCCGCCGGCATCGCGGTCACTCAGCGTGCGCTGATGGCCAATCTGCGCGGCATTGCCCAGCACGGGCTGCAAATCCGCGCGGGCGACCGCTGCTGTTCCTGGCTGCCTTTCTATCATGACATGGGGCTGGTCGGATTCCTGCTGGCCCCGGTCGCGACGCAAGTGCCGCTCGACCTGATCGCAACCCGCGAATTCGCCCGCCGGCCGCTGATCTGGCCGACGATCATCTCCCGCAACGGCGGCACCCTCTCCTACAGCCCGTCCTTCGGCTATGACCTGTGCGCACGGCGCATGAAGGACGGGGCCGCGGCGGCCGGGCTCGACCTGTCCAAATGGCGGGTCGCAGGCATCGGCGGCGACATGGTCCGCCCCCACGTGCTTGCCCGCTTCGCCGAGGCGTTCAAGTCCGCAGGCTTCCGTAAGGAGGCCTTCGTCGCCAGCTACGGCATGGCCGAGGCGACCCTGGGCATCACCTTCGCGCCGCTGGACCATGGCATCGAGACCGACACGATCGATCTCGACCTGCTGGAGCAGGAGGCGCGCGCCGTGCCGGTTGCCGACGGTGCCGGGGCGAACGGAAACGGGCACGCCCGGACCAGGGACTTCGTCTTGTGCGGCCCGGTTCTGCCCGGCCACGAACTCGAAGTGCGGGGATCGGACGGAAACAAGCTGCCGGACCGCGAGGTCGGCCGCATCATGTTCCGCGGCCCCAGCCTGATGCGAGAATATTTCAACAGCCGCGAAGAGACCCAGCGGGTGATGGCCGGCGACGGCTGGCTGGACACCGGCGATCTGGGCTTTCTGCTGAACGACGCGCTGGTGGTGACCGGCCGCAGCAAGGACCTGATCCTGGCCAACGGCCGTAATATCTGGCCGCAGGACCTCGAGTGGCTGGTCGAGCACGAAGTCGAGGGTGTGCGCAACGGAGACGTCGCGGCCTTCTCGGTCGACGGCGACGAGGCCGAGAATATCGTCCTGCTGGTGCAGTGCCGCGTCACCGACCAGACCGCGCGGGCGAGCCTCAGCCAAACGGTCGCCGACACGGTTCGGGCCGCCGCCGGTGTCAATTGTTCGGTCGTGCTGGTCCCACACAACTCCCTGCCGCAGACCTCCTCCGGCAAGCTCAGCCGGGCCCGGGCGCGGCAGATGTATCTCGACCTGGCGCAGGCCGAGCCCAGCAACGATCGGGCAGCGCCGCGGCTCGAGGCCGCATTATAGAGCCTGTGGCCCGTCTCGCCGCCGTTACCGGCGCCACGGGGTTTCTGGGCGGCTACATCGTCGCCGGACTGATCGCCGCCGGATGGCGGGTGCGCATCATGGTCCGCCGCATCGGGGATCATCCGCAGCTGGCCGGCCTCGACGTCGAAACCGTGCTCGGCGATCTCGCCGACCAGGGCGCCCTCGACCGGCTGATCGACGGCGCGGACGCGGTCGTTCACGCCGCCGGGCTGATCAAGGCGCGCGACGAGGCCACGTTCCGCGCGGTCAATGCCGGCGGCACGGCAAACCTGGTCGCCGCTCTCAATGCCTGCCCCTCCCCCAAGCGGCTGATCCTCGTGTCATCGATGGTGGCGCGCGAACCCGGTCTTTCGCACTATGCCCGAACCAAGCGCGAGAGCGAGGCGGCGCTGGCGGCTCTCCGTCATCGAGACTGGACGGTCGTCCGCCCCTGCGCGGTCTACGGCCCCTGGGACCGGGAAACGCTGACGATCTTCCAAAGCGCGTCGCGCGGGATTTTCCCGATGGCCGGCGGAGGCGGGGGCCGCGTGGCGCTCATCCACGCATCCGATGCCGCCCGGGCGGTTGCCGGCCTGTGCGGCCATGTCGGGTCGGGTGAGGTCTTCGAGCTCACCGACCTTCGAGTCGACGGTTACGGCTGGAGCGAGATCGCCGGCGCGGCCGAGCAGTCCGTCGGGAAACGCGTGCGGAAGCTGCCCCTGCCTGCCTTGGCGGTGCGCGCTACCGCAGCGGCGAACGCGCTCGCGGCACGGCTGATCGGCGGCGTGCCGATGCTGACGCCGGGAAAGGCGCGGGAGATTCTCCATGCCGACTGGGGGTCGGCGCCCGACCGGCAGCCGCCGCCCGGCCTGTGGCAGCCCCGTATCGAGCTGAGCCAAGGGTTCCGCGACACTGTGACATGGTATCGCGACCGGGGTTGGCTGCCGAAGCAGGAATACCCATTGTAGCAACAGCGCGGGCGTTATCCATTCGTGCTGAAAAGCGTGGAAGCCCGCTCCGACGCGCCCGCAAGATTTGCTTTTTTGCGGTAACGGCGGCAATGAAGGCGATTACGCAAGACCTGGACCAGCTTGGGCGGATTCATTTTGGCAAATCAAAATGACAAGATCGAGGCAGAAATCGTCGCCGTTCTCGCGGAGCGCGTCCCCCCGGGCGCGCAAATAACGCCAAAGGCGAAGATCGCGCGAGACCTGGGGCTCGATTCGGTAGCCGTGATGGACTTTGTCATGGACATAGAGGACCATTTCGACATCTCGATTCCGCTCGATCGGATCGCCGAGGTCGAGACGGTCGAGGACCTAACACGCGCCGTCGAAGCGCTGCTGAAAGATAAGGGTTGATGTCGATCTTCGCGAAATTCGATGACGTCAGAGGTGCGTTCAACGCGCTGACCGACGCCGGCCGGAACCCGTTCGGCATCCGCTTCGACGAGATCCTGTCGCCCACCGAGGCCGTCCTCGATGGCCGCCCGATCCTTCTGTTCGGCACCAACAATTATCTGGGCCTGACCTTCGACCAGGGCGCGATCGACGCCAGCATCGCGGCGATCCGCGA
>DATBAZ010000051.1:0-6944 GCA_036271255.1 Alphaproteobacteria bacterium | reverse complement strand
ATGAGATTTTCAGGTCAAGTTTATATCTATCTGGAAAACGACCTAGAAAACAAAGAAGCGGCAGAGATTGAAGGGTCCTTTAGTGAAAAGGGATATAACGTAATATTCAGGGGAAGCGCTTATAGAGTGATTCATTGGAATGAATTCAACCGTTTAGAACATAATTTCCCCCCCACTCCACCTGGGATCGTACTCCCCGCCGCGACTACAGGAACTGCGGTGGAAATCATAAATGGATTGGGGTCGGAAACCTCTGCAAACCCTCCATCACAATCCGAGCCGGCGCGGCCAACCATTGGAAATGACAATACTCTAGTTGGTCGAGTTGACCCGATGCGCAGCATGGGGAGCGGCAACACGATAGTTGGAGCAACTGACGCCAATGGGAACGTGATGCTCAACACACCTATGGCTATTGGCCGTGACGCCCATGCGGGGCCAGGGTCAGTCGCCATAGGTGCTGGTGCAAACGCAGGAGGTTCCGACAACGCTGAAATACAACGACGACGGCACCTAATTGATGGGTATATCGCTGATTGGCGGCGTAGCAATGATGGTCATCCTCCGGAACAGCGCGATCTCATCGACAAAGCCGCGCCGTACATCGCTGAGAGACTATCCGAGGACGGCGAATCTTGGAGTTTCACCGCGGAGGTAAGAGCCGCCCTTGGGTACCCGAAGTCTCGGGTCGTAAGCGCTAAAGGGTCTCCAGCTAAAGGTCCTGCAGCGCAATCTCCGTCAACCCAACTGCCGCCATCACCAGCAGGAAAGTAGCCGAAAACGTCCATCGCGCCTCACCCCGCCCGCGGCCGAACATCCCGCTCGATCGTCTCCCGCTTTCCAGCCGTGCCTTGGTCAGGTCGTGCATCGCCTGCAGGTTGATCCAGAATTCCGGGCTGGTGCCGAAAAAGCGCGCCAGCCGTAGCGCCGTGTCCGCCGTTACCGAACGCTCGCCCTTCACGATAGCGCCGATACGGGTGGCCGGGACTCGCAGCGCCATGGCGAGGGCATGCACCGACATGCCGAGCGGCTTCAGGAATTCCTCGCTCAGCATCTCGCCCGGATGGGTGGTCACGCGGTTGGGCGTGGGCACGGCCGTATGGTAGTCGACGATTTCGACATCGGCAGGACCCTCCTCGGTCCAGATGAAGCAAATCCGCCACTGACCTTCTACGATAACAAGGAAACGCGCTCCACAAAAGAACGCACTTGACATTTTGTTCGCTCTATGTTCCATTCCGCGCGTGACCACGCCGCACTCCATATTCTCGGCAGACGACGCCCCGTTTACCATCGGGCAGGCGCGCGGGCTGGATTCGCCGCTGGCGGACGATCAGCTTTCGGTTCTGGACAAGCAGTTGAAGCAGCTTGCCCGGCTGACCGAGATCGGCTGCAGGATGGCCGAGAGGCTGGACCCGTGGTCGCAGCAGGAAGACATGAAGGCGTCGGCCCAGGCCAAGATGCAGGGCTTCGCCAAGCTGACCGATGCGATCCGCAAGCTGATGGCGCTGGAGGAATATGTCAGCGGCATCCGAGACAAGCGGTTCAAGTTCGTGCGCGGCCGCTGGCTGGGGGAGCGGCGGGAGGCCGTGCGCCAGTCGGTTGAGCAGGCGTTGACCGTCTCCAAGCCCGAGATGGAACCCCGGAAACGCGAGAACCTGCTGGGCGACCTGTTCCGCGATTACAATATTACCCGGTTCGAGGAAGGCCGCCTGCGCGACTTCGTCGCCGAGATCTGCGGAACGCTCGGCGTCACCGCCGACCTGTCGATCTGGGACGAACCGGCAAGTCCGCCGGCGCCGTCCGACATGGTCCTGCCCGCCGGCCATCACTGGATCGCGCCCCAGAACGGCGACCGGCCCTACACCTTCAAGACCCGGCCCGACGGAAAGCGTATCCGCATCTTCTGGGACGACCCCGAGCTGGAAAATTACGGCCTCGATCCGCCGGGGATGCCGGTCTGAGGGGTTCCGCGTAGCTTCTTTCGGTAAATCTGACGCTGTCGCCGCCTTCCCTGGTAAGGGGAGGTCGGCGATGCTTGTTTTGCGCGCTGCCCCGCCCGCGAGAAGACGCCGTTTTGCCTTGGATTTGATCTTTTCTTGATCCATTTTCGGAACGCCCGTTCGGGGCACTGAGGGAGACAAAGCCAATGCCGAAAGCCGCCCCGATCGCTGTCGCGATCGCCTTCCTGCTGTCCGCGGCCGTCGCGGTGGCCGACGAAATGCCTCCGGAGCCATGGCATCCACCGGCGAAGGGCGTCGTGCAGGATGCGCGCGCGGCGATCACGATCGCGCATGCGGTCTGGCTCTCGATGAACCCGGATACGGATTCGACAACCGGCAACGAGGCGGCGTGGCAATCCATGATGAAGGCGACGCTGAACAAGGGCGCCTGGGAGGTCATGCAGAAGGATGAGCAGGGCCTGGTCTTCCGGATCGCCCAGCGCGACGGCCGGATCGTCGAAATCTACGTCATCAAATAGGCTCGGTTGCGCGATCAAGGTCCAACGGGCACTCGGCCCTGGATTGCTCGAGGGCCCCTACGCAGCTTGTCTTGCTCATGAAATCGGGAAGGCAGGCTTAAGCTGTCAGCGGCGGATCGTTCAATTACGGTGACAGTTTACTAATTCCGGTCACACATCCGTTCGCTAAGCAGCCCGCGCAACCCGCTCCACCTTGATCTCATCCGCCCGGCGCAAGAGCTGCGCCAAGTCATAATAAGTCTATGGCGGGGCGCCACAGCCTAGCGCGGCGGCGGCTCGAGCGTGATCGCGCCGTTGATTTCGCCGATCGCGATCGACTTACGGGCCGCGGCTGCAAGCTCTGCATCGTAGACTTGCAGTGGCGACAGTCTCTCCAGCGTTTGAAGATCGACCGCTTTAACGCTGTTGACCCATTTCGCAATCGCCGGCGGCGTCTGGAAATATTCGAGAGCAAGCGGATCGTTGCCGAGATCGAAACGCGGATTCTGCGCAACGACATCCAGCACCTCGGACCATGGCTCGAGCCCGAACCTCCTGTCGTTGCCGGCAAGGCGTCCAACGAGGACATAATCGACCTTGGGCAGCAGGACCGGCATCCCCTGCGACCACACGGCGACCGTACAAACTCGGCCGTCGATGGAGAAAAATTGGATCAGCGGCGTGAACCGTCGGTCCCCCGTAGCGGCATGTTCCGCTGCGCGCGCATAGTTCCAGGCCCAGATCGATCGCAGCCTTTCCCGCGGCAGGGTCGCCATCCGAAAATCGGGCCTTTCGAAGAGCATTGTGCGAATGGAAAATGTGTTTCCGAAATCCCAGCCGCGCAGAAAGCCGGCTCCTGAATATGGGCCTCGGTTCATGCCCCGCATCTGTGGGTCGATGCGGGGGCGAAATGCCGCCACGAAGGCTGACAGTTCGATCTCCGCCTCGTCGCCGAACCATGACGGCCGATTGTAATTGACCTCGAATTCCGCGGAGGCGACCGTCCGGCGCAGCAGCAGGCTCCTGCCATGCCGAAATTTGAAGAAAAAACCGACCTGCGTATCCTCGTTCCTATACGCAGCCTCGCGGCCTGAGACGCTGAAGCGCCCTCGCGCTGCAAAATACCGGGCGATACGCTCCAACCCGATGCCGGGCTTGAAGAAAAGATCCACGCTGTAGGTCATGGCGGTTGCATCCCGAGCTTGGGCGGGCTGTAAGATGAGCGCTATATGTTCTATTTAAATTCTTCTTATTATCGCCTTAAGGCGCCGTCAAGAACCTTCGCAGGTTTGCGACTTGCCGGTTGAATTCGTTATTGACCTCGCCCCTCGGGGGAGAGGTTGGATCGCACTTGCGATCTAGGTGAAGAGGGGCTGCGTCCGCCGGCTCGCTCTATCGAGGATGTCACGTCTGCGTCCAGAGGCCCCTCACCCGGCGGCTGCGCAGGCGACCTGTCCCCAGAGGGGCGACGTTATGAACTGCCGCGCCCCCTCAGGTGGACACGTCCCGGCGGTTTCCTTTAGAACCGAAGGCTTGCCGGGCAACCCTTACGGGTACATCTAGAATTCCATGATCACCGCCGCCGACATCCGCCGTACCTTTCTCGATTTCTTCGTGCGCAACGGCCACGCCGCCGTGCCGTCGAGCTCGCTCGTGCCGCGCAACGATCCCACGCTCATGTTCGCCAACTCGGGCATGGTGCAGTTCAAGAACGTGTTCACCGGCGCCGAGACCCGGCCCTACAGCCGCGCCACCACGGCGCAGAAATGCGTGCGCGCCGGCGGCAAGCACAACGACCTGGAGAATGTCGGCTACACCGCCCGGCACCACACCTTTTTCGAGATGCTGGGCAACTTCTCCTTCGGCGATTATTTCAAGCCGGACGCGATCGAGTTCGCCTGGAACCTGATCACCAAGGATTTCGGTCTGTCGCCAGACCGGCTTACGGTTACTGTCTATGCGGAAGACGACGATGCCCACGCTCTGTGGCGCAAGATCGCCGGCCTGCCGGACAGCAGGATCATCCGCATCCCGACCGCCGACAATTTCTGGCGCATGGGCGATACCGGCCCGTGCGGCCCCTGCACCGAAATCTTCTTCGACCATGGCGACAAGATCCCCGGTGGCCCGCCCGGCTCGGCCGACCAGGACGGCGACCGGTTCATCGAGATCTGGAACCTGGTCTTCATGCAGTATGAGCAGGTGACGCCGGACCACCGGGTCGACCTGCCGCGCCCCTCGATCGACACCGGCATGGGGCTCGAGCGCCTGGCGGCGGTGCTGCAGGGCAAGCACGACAATTACGACATCGACCTGATGCGGGCGCTGATCGTCGCCTCGGCCGACGCCACCGGCACCGACCCGGACGGGCCGCACATGGTCTCGCACCGGGTGATCGCCGACCATCTGCGCTCGACCTCCTTCCTGCTTGCCGACGGCGTCATGCCGTCGAACGAGGGCCGCGGTTACGTGCTGCGCCGGATCATGCGCCGCGCCATGCGCCATGCCCACATACTGGGCGCGCGCGATCCGCTGCTGGCCCGGCTGGTGCCGGCCCTGGTCAAGGAGATGGGCCAGGCCTATCCCGAGCTGATTCGCGGCGAGGCGCTGATCACCGAGACGCTCAGGCTGGAGGAGCGCCGGTTCCAGGCGACCCTCGATCGCGGCCTGAAGCTGCTGGAGGACGAGACCGGACGCCTAAGCGATGGCGGCACGCTGCCCGGCGATGTCGCCTTCAAGCTCTATGATACGTACGGCTTCCCGCTCGACCTCACTGCCGACGTGCTGCGCGGCCAGGGCAAGACGGTGGACAATGCCGGGTTCGAGCTGGCGATGGCGAAGCAGCGGGCAGATGCCCGCCGCGCCTGGACCGGCTCGGGCGAGGCGGCGACCGAGCAGCTGTGGTTCGAACTCCGCGACCGGCTGGGCGCCACCGAATTCCTCGGCTACGACACCGAAACGGCCGAGGGCCAGGTGGTGGCGATCATCGTCGATGGCCAGGAGGTCAAATCAGCCTCGGTCGGCCAGAAGGCGCTGATCCTCACCAACCAGACCCCGTTCTACGGCGAGTCCGGCGGCCAGGTCGGCGATACCGGTATCGTCACCGGACAGAAGGGCAAGGCCACCGTCACCGACACGCAGAAGAAGCTCGGCGCGCTGTTCGTCCATGAAGCGACGCTGGACGAGGGCGAGATCGCGGTCGGCGACGCAGTGCGGCTCGATGTCGACCATGCGCGGCGCTCGGCGATCCGCGCCAACCATTCGGCGACCCATCTGCTGCACAATGCGCTGCGCCGCCGGCTGGGCACCCATATCGCCCAGAAGGGCTCGCTGGTGTCGCCGGAGCGGCTGCGCTTCGATATCAGCCAGCCCGTGCCGATCCCCGATGCCGATCTGGTCGCGGTCGAGGCGGCGGTCAATGACCGCATCCGCGCCAATGCGCCGGTCCAGACCAAGCTGATGAGCCAGGAAGACGCGGTCGCCAGCGGCGCCATCGCCATGTTCGGCGAGAAATACGGCGACGAGGTGCGGGTGCTGTCGATGGGCGGCACCTTGCCCGGCGAGCCCTTCCCCTATTCGGTCGAGCTCTGCGGCGGCACCCATGTCGCCAATACCGGCGATATCGGCGTGCTGAAGATCGTCGATCAGGGCGCGGTCTCCGCCGGCGTGCGCCGTATCGAGGCGCTGACCGGCCAGGCCGCCATCGACTATATGCGCCAGCGCGAGGACTGGCTGGATGCCGCGGCGGCCGAGCTGCGCGTGCCCCAGGCCGACGTGCCGGCGCGCGTCCATTCGCTCATGGAAGAACGGAAGAAGCTGGAGCGCGAGGTCGCGGACCTGCGCAAGAAGCTGGCTTCAGGCGGCGGCGCGGGATCGGGGCCAGAGGCGGTGAAGCTCGGCGATGTCCAGTTCCTGGGCGTCGAGGCGCCGGGCATGGCGCCGGGCGATCTCAAGTCGTTGGTCGACGAGCAGAAGAAGAAACTGGGCTCCGGCATTGCCGCGGTGGCCTCGGCCTCAGCCGAAGGCAAGCTCGGCATCGTCGTCGGCGTGACGGCGGACCTGACCGGCAAGTTCAACGCGGTCGACCTCGTGCGGATCGGCTCCGAAGCGGCCGGCGGCAAGGGCGGCGGCGGCCGGCCCGACATGGCCCAGGCCGGCGGCCCGGATGGCGCCAAGGCCGGCGAGGCGCTGGCGGCAATCAGAAAGGCGATCGAACAGAGTGTCTGACACCAAGGCGGGCCCCCGCTTCCAGGGGACAGAGAATTACGTCGCCACCGCGGACCTGAACGTCGCCGTCAACGCGGCCATCGCGCTGGAGCGGCCGCTGCTGGTCAAGGGCGAGCCCGGCACCGGCAAGACCGTGCTGGCGCATGAGATCGCCAAGGCGCTGGGCGCGCCGCTGATCCAGTGGCACATCAAGTCCACCACCAAGGCGCAGCACGGCCTCTATGAATACGATGCGGTGAAGCGCCTGCGCGACGGG
>DATBAZ010000050.1:0-10153 GCA_036271255.1 Alphaproteobacteria bacterium | reverse complement strand
CCGGTGACCTTCAGCGTCATCTCCGGCTTCTCGGCCCGGTCCATGAAATAGAGCAGCTTGAAGGACGGGAAGGCGATGAAGGCCAGGATCAGGACCGGGACCACCGTCCAGATCACCTCGATCACGAAATTGTGCGTGGTGCGCGACGGGACCGGATTGGCGGCCTTGCGGAAACGGATCACGACATACGCCAACAGGATGAAGACCAGGAGCGTGATGGCGGTGATGATGTAGAGCAGCTCCTGGTGGAAGCCGTAGAGCTGCCGCGCGACCACGGTCACGCCCGGGGGCAGGTCGATCTGACCCGGCGCCGGGGCGCCGTTGCTTTCCCAGGCGAGCGCCCGGGACAGCGGCGTGGCGAAGAACGCAGCAAGCAGAGTCGCCGCGACTGACAATTTCCTGAGGTTCAATTTTTTCAATAGGCCAAGCGGACCCATTTTTTTCCCATCCATAGCTAGGCTGGCCATGCTTGGCCGAATGCAAAAGGCCCTGTACCGTGAGCCGGCGGCACTCTACAGGGCGGCGGCGGATCGTTACAACCGCGCAACCCTGGGGATGGCGCTGCAAAATCGTCGCAACCACCCCATCTGAAGTCCCTATAGCGCAGACTCAAGCCGATCAGGAAGTCTTATGACCGCTCTCGACCGTACCGATACCATCTTCTTTGAGAAAGCCGGGCTGGATCTCCCGCGAATCCAGGGGATCGCCGCCGACGCGCTGGCGCATTCAGACGATGGCGAGTTGTTCCTCGAATACAGCCAGTCGGAGGCGCTGTCGTGGGATGACGGGCGCCTCAAGAGCGCCAGCTTCGACACCAGCCAGGGCTTCGGCCTGCGCGCCGTCGTGGGCGAGATGCAGGGCTATGCTCATGCCGCCGACCTGTCCGAACCGGCGCTGAAGCGCGCCGCCGAGACCGTGAAGGCGGTCCAGGCCGGCTATGGCGGCACCGTGTCGGCGAGCCCGCCCGGCACCAACCGCCAGCTCTATATCGACGAGAATCCGCTGGCGGTCGAACCCTTCGAAGAGAAGGTCAAGCTGCTGGCCGCGATCGATGCCTATGCCCGCGCCAAGGATCCGCGCGTGCGGCAGGTGATGGCCTCGGTCGCCGGTTCGTGGCAGGCGGTGCAGATCCTCAGGCCCGACGGGCACCGCATGGCCGATATCCGGCCCATGGTACGGCTCAACGTCACCGTCATGGTGGGCGAGGGGGACCGTCAGGAGACCGGCAGCTATGGAACCGGCGGGCGGCGCACCTATGGCGAGTTCTTCGAGGAAGGCACGTGGCGCCGCGCCGTCGACAACGCGCTGCGCGAGGCGCTGGTCAATCTCGACTCGGTGCCGGCTCCTGCGGGGGAGATGACGGTGGTGCTCGGGCCGGGCTGGCCCGGCGTCATGCTGCATGAGGCGATCGGCCACGGGCTGGAGGGCGACTTCAACCGCAAGAAGACATCCGCCTTCGCCGGGCTGATGGGCGAGCAGGTGGCGGCCAAGGGCGTTACCGTCGTCGATGACGGCACGATCGAGAATCGCCGCGGCTCGCTCACCATCGACGACGAGGGCACGCCCAGCAACTGCACCACGCTGATCGAGGACGGCAAGCTGGTCGGCTATATGCAGGACAGGCTGAATGCCCGGCTGATGAACATGCGGCCGACCGGCAACGGCCGGCGGCAGTCCTATGCCCACGCGCCGATGCCGCGCATGACCAACACTTACATGCTGGGCGGCAAGGATGACCCGGCGGAGATACTCGCCTCGGTCAAGAACGGGCTCTACGCCGTCAATTTCGGCGGCGGCCAGGTCGATATCACCTCGGGCAAGTATGTGTTCAGCATGACCGAGGCCTATCTGATCGAGAACGGCAAGATCGGTCGGGCGGTAAAGGGCGCGACCCTGATCGGCAACGGGCCGGAGGATCTGAAGAAGATCAGCATGATCGGCAACGATCTGAAGCTGGATGACGGCATCGGCACCTGCGGCAAGGACGGGCAGGGCGTGCCGGTCGGGGTCGGCCAGCCGACGCTGAGGATGGACGGGATCACGGTGGGCGGCACGGCGGCCTGAACGCCGCCCGAGACGGATTAGAAGTCGCGGAAGCGCGGCTTCTTGTCCTCGCGCGACCTCTGCTCGATCCTGCGGTCATAGCCCTGGAACCATTCGTTCCGGGACTGGAGATCGGACTGCGGAAAAGGGTTGGTGCTGCGGCCACGGCCCTGGGTGGCCGCCTCCGCGCCTTCCCACTCCGCCTGAGTCATCATATTTCCGCTTTTAGCCATATTTTGCTTATGGCCCGGGCCGTACTGTAACGCAAGACCTGCGCGCTTTCGGCGAGGTTAAAAATCCTTATGGCTTCATGGCCTTATGATACGGACAATCTTGGACGTTCCACATGATAACGGTGCCGAACCGTGCCCTTAACATACCTTTGAATCGCCCCTTTTTCACCAAAATCGGTCTCCATCTTCAAGCTTAGCGGGTGTTTTCCGCACAGAGTCAGACAGGAGACATTGATGATCTCGATGAACGGTAAAGGATTTGGGTTACGTGCCACGCTCGGCGCGGTCGCGCTGGGCCTGGGTCTCGCCGGCGCGGCATCGGTGTCGGCTCCGGCCAAGGCCGATCAGTGGCATCACTGGCATGGCGGCTATGGCTGGCACGGCTGGTACGGGCCGCGCGTGACCTTCGGCTACGGTTACCCGTACGCCTATCCGCGTCCGCGGGTTTATTATCCGCCGGCCTACTATTACCCGCCCGCATACTATCCTTACGGCGGTGTGACGGTGACGGTCCCGGTTCGCTAACCGGACCTTGCAGCCGGATGAGGAACGGCGCCCCCCGGGGCGCCGTTTTCTTATTTCTTTTCGTCCAACGCCGATTTCGGCTTCGGCATATCCGGCGCGCGGCTCACGATCGTCCGCGGTGGCGTAGGCTCGGCCCAGCGCTTCTTTTCCCAGCCGTCGTCGCCGACCAGCACGACCCGGAAACCGGTGGCGTCGACATGATAGAGCTTGCGCAGATCGCCGCCGGAAACCGTCTTCATGTCCGGCGGCGGCAGCTTCACCATATGGTCGCCAATGACATAGATGACGTCGATGTCCGCCCCGTCGAACGCGTCCTGGGCCCGCTGGTTCTGATCGTACTGCTCGATCAGCTGCTTGTTGTCCTGGTCGGGCGCGAAGATGAACAGCATCGGTGAGCGATGCTCCTGCGGGCCCCGCTTCTGAGCGTGAGCCGGCCCGGCTGCCGCCAGGGCAAGCATCAGGCCCAGCGCAAGTGACGGTGTGCGAATTTTTCCAAGGTCCATGGCGCAGTTCCTCAAGAATCCCGCTTAGGGTGCGATCATCCCATTATGCAGATATGCCTCATCATAGGCGAAGACGATATTCGGATTCGGCGTCAAAATTGTCTCATCGGCGTGGGGATAGCGCAACCGCGCGAGAAGGTCACGGATCAGGTTGAGGCGGGCCTGGCGCTTGTCGTTGGCGCGAACCACGATCCAGGGTGATATCACCGTGTGGGTCCGCGCAAACATGGCATTGCGGGCACGGCTGTAAGCCGCCCACTTCCTGCTCGCCTGCTCGTCGATCGGGCTTATCTTCCATTGCTTCAGCGGGTCCGTTTTGCGGTCCTTCAGGCGCTTCTTCTGCTCGTCCCGGCCGATGTCGAGATAATATTTGACGATCGTGATGCCCGAGCGGATCAGCAGCGCCTCGAGGTCGACGACGGCGGTCATGAAATCCTCGTACTCGGCGTCGGTGCAGAAGCCCATGACCCGCTCGACCCCGGCGCGGTTATACCAGCTGCGGTTGAACAGGACCATTTCCTGCGCCCCGGGCAGATGGGCGGCATAGCGCTCGAAATACCACTGGCCGGCCTCGCGGTCCGACGGTTTGGACAGCGCGACCACACGGGTTTCGCGCGGGCTCAGATGTTCGGTGATCCGCTTGATGGCGCCGTCCTTGCCGCCGGCGTCGCGGCCTTCCAGGATGATCAGGATCCTGCGATTGGCGGCGATGATGTCGCGCTGAAGCTTGACCAGCTCGATCTGCAGGCCCAACAGCGCCTTCTCATAGTCGCGGCGGCTGATCTCAGGAATAGGCGGTGGCGAGTCGCCGTCCTTATGATGTGTGTGTTTGGGCATCGTCGGTCTTATCCAGATTGCGGCGGAAAAGCCGGCGATTCCAGCGCAATCGTCAACGGAACAAATTTGCGCCGAAACCGCTGCTGCGGAAGGTTGACGCAAGCGCGCCGGCCATGAGATGGAATCGCTCGCAGGGACCAAAGGAAACGTGTCGGGACATGAGCACGGTAGCCGAGAACTGGAAGCTGATTTTCTTCGCCGAAGGCGACGATGCCACCGAATATCTCGATCTGCTGGACGAAGAGGACGAATCTTCCGTCATCGACCAGATCGTCGACGGCAAACTCGACGAGATCGAGGATGACGATATTCCCGATCCCGAGGAAGAAGACGAGCAGTACGAGCACGAGGACGGCTATGTCCTTGTCTACAACTCCGATCTGGAGCGGGTCTGGTTGTATGAGCTGACCGACATGGACGGGGATTTCTGACCCTCGTCAGTCGGCGGTCACATGGGCCTCCTGCTCGCCCAGCCCCTCGATCCCCAGTGTCACCACGTTGCCGGCGCGCAGGAATTTCGGCGGCTTCTGGCCGTTGCCGACGCCCGGCGGCGTGCCGGTCGCGATGATGTCGCCGGTGTGCAGCGTGAACATCCGGCTCAGATAGCTGATCAGGAAGGCGACGCCGAAGATCATCCTGCCGGTATTCCCGGTCTGCTGGCGCGCACCGTCGACATCCAGCCACAGGTTCAGATTCTGCGGGTCGGGAACCTCGTCCGCCGTCACGAGCCATGGGCCGATGGGGCCGAACGTGTCGCAGGCCTTGCCCTTCACCCATTGCCCGGTGCCCTCGGACTGGAAGGCGCGCTCGGACACGTCGTTGATCGTGCAATAGCCGGCAACGTGGGACAGCGCATCGGCCTCGCTCACATATTTCGCCGGCTTGCCGATGACGACTCCGAGCTCGACCTCCCAGTCGGTCTTCTGCGACCCCCGCGGGATGCGGATGTCGTCGTTGGGGCCGACGATGCAATGCGTGCCCTTCATGAACAGGATCGGCTCTGCGGGCGGCGCGGCCCCCATTTCCGCGGCATGGTCGGAATAATTGAGGCCGATGGCCAGGAACGCGCCGGGCCGGGCGATCGGGGGACCGAGGCGCGGCTTGCCGGTGACGCTGGGCAGCGCATCGCGGTCGGCCGCGGCGATTCTGCCCAGCACCTCCTCGGTCAGCGCCGCCGGGGTGATGTCCTCGACGATCGAACTGAGGTCGCGGATCACGCCGTCGTGGTCCAAGAGGCCGGGCCGCTCATAGCCGGGGGATCCGTATCGCAGCAGCTTCATTTGGTGCTCACCGTTTCTCGAACTGTGCCTTGCCGTAGAGGATTTCGCGCGTCTTCTCGTCCATCTGCGCCGGCCGGGCCTGGCGCTTGTCGGCCAGCAGCTCCATCCCGCGCTTGACCGCCGGCCGCTCCGCCATCGTCGCCTGCCAGCGCACGAGGTTCGGCACCTCGTCCAGCGGGATTTCCAGACGCTCCGCGCTCAGCGACCACGGATAGGACATCATGTCGGCGATGGAATACTGCCCGGCGATGAATTCCTTGTCCTCCAGCTGCTTGTCGAGGACGCGGAACAGGCGCTTGCCCTCGTTGGTGTAGCGTTCCACGGCGTAGGGGATCTTCTCCGGCGCGGCCATCTTGAAATGGCCGGCCTGGCCCAGCATCGGCCCCAGCCCGGCCATCTGCCACATCACCCATTCGGCGACGCGATAGCGCTGATGCGGCTCCAGCGGCCAGAACTGGCCGGTCTTCTCCGCCAGGTACATCAGGATCGCACCCGACTCGAACACCGACAGCGGCCCGCCGACCACATCGTGATCGACGATCGCCGGCATCCGGTTGTTGGGGCTGATCTTGAGAAATGGGGGCTCGAACTGCTCCCCGGCCATGATATTCACGGGTATGACCGTATAAGGCAGGCCGGTTTCCTCAAGCATGATCGAAACCTTGTAGGCATTCGGCGTCGGCCAGGCGTAAAGATCGATCATTTCGGGGCTCCAAAAACCGGCAACAATGTTATGGTGTAACAGTGCGACGGGGCAGGATCTGCATTATGATTTGTCGTGAGGGGAAATACGAATGATTCGATTGCGCATATTGGCCCTGATCATGCCGATAATATCCGTGCCGCTGCTGCTCGCGGCCTGCGACACCACGGGCGTCTTCCCGTCCCAGTCCGGCCGGGCCTGGAAGGATGCCGACACTGAAGGCGTCCCGCTGCAGAAAGGGGCCGGCCAGTGCAAGGACCAGGCGAAGCTGAACGCCAAGATCGCCACCGGCGTCGCCCAGCAGGCCGAGGTCGCCGGCGACCTCTATGAGCAATGCATGGTCGGCCGGGGGTACTAGCTGACGGCCATCAGATGATCGGCTGGTCGAACATCAGCTGGCCGATGAAACGGACCGGCGGCGAGCCGAAGGACAGCGCGGTGTCGTGATAGCGCTTCAGGGCGAAATCCGGGCCCCAGCGGTGCTCGGCGTCGTGGCGCAGGTTCCAATGCTCCTCATAGCCGACGAAATAGGTCGACAGCTGCCCTGAACTTACCCGGGCGCGGACCCATTTGCCGTCCGCCTCGCCCTGCTCCTGGAACGCGCCCTCGACCATCAGCTTCATCGCCGCGTCATGATCCATGCCGTCGACATGGATCGCCTGGTCCAGGATGGCGTTGCTGATCGCCCTGAGCCTGACCTTGAGGTGGGTGATGACATAAAGCGGGTCACCGTCCAGGAAGCCGGTATCGGCCATCAGGTCCTCGGCATACATCGCCCAGCCCTCGACGAATGACCCTGAAGCCAGGGCGGCGCGCAGCACCGAGGGATAGGCGTTGGCATGGGCGCCCTGGACGTAATGGCCGGGCATCGCCTCATGGACCGCGATCTCCTGGATGCCGCGGTCGTTATATTCGCGCAGGAACGAGTCCGCTTTCTCCGCCGTCCAGTCGTCGGGGATCGGCGAGACGGCGTAGAAAGTCGGCAGGCCCTTGTCGAGCGGCCCCGGCCAGTCGCAATAGGCGACCGCGACGCCCTGCTGGAACTTGGGCATCAGGATCACCTGCACCGGCGCGTCGGGCAGGGTGATGAAATCCTTTTTGCGCACGAAGTCCGTCGCGGTGGCGAGCGTCTTTTCGGCGGTCTCCACGAGCTTGTTGCGCGCGGGCCGCTCGGCGGCGGCGAGGTCCAGCGCCGCCTTGATCGCGGCCTGCTGCTCGGCCGGGCCCGGTTTGTCGGGCGCCGGCGGGGCGCCGGGACGGGCGGCCAGGATCCTGCGCGCCTGGGCGTACATCTCCTCCCGCGTCTTCGCCATCGCCGCCTCGGCGCGCTTGCGGATCTCCATCCGGGTCAGCGGCGAGGCGAGCAGGAAGCCCAGCTTCTGGTCGTAATGCTCGGCGCCGAGGCGGAAATCCCCCTTGGCGGCGGGGACCAATGTCTTGTCGAGCCAATCCTGCTGGGCCGCCGATTCGGTCTTGAGCCGGGCCATCGCCGTGTCCAGCCGGGACCGGCCGGCCGGCGGCAGGTTCCCGGCCTGGGCGACGATGAGGTCCTCGGCAAGGCTCAACGTGCCGGAATGCTGCTTGGCAGCGGTCTCGGCATGGACCGCCGGCACCCGCGCCGGGTCGAGATTGGCGCGCATCTGCGCCCACAGGCCGGGCAGCTTCTCGATCCGCCCGACGGCGGCGGCGAGCCGCTTTGGCAGCGGCGCGAAGTCCCGCGCCATCAGGCCATACAGCGCCTGGCCGGCGAGGTTGGTGTAGATCAGCGGGTCCCACGACCAGTCCTTCAGCACCTCCCGGCTCCACAGGTCGAAGCGGAGCGCGTTCTGCAGCATCTTGGCGTCGACCTGCTCGGCCCGAGGCAGGCCGGTGAGGTCGATGCGGCCGAGTTCGGTCAGGATCTTGTTGGAGAAGGTCGACGCGGCGGTGCGGCCCGCCGGGCTCAAATCGTCGAGCTCGCCGTCATGATGATGATCGCCCAGTGCCGTGGCGTTGACCGGCCCCAGCGCCAGCATGCCGGCGAGCCAGCGCCTGCTCAGCGCCGCGAAGCTCGACCCCTTGTCGGCGGCCAGGGCTGGAACCGGCAGCGCCGCGACGCCGGCCAGGGCCAATACCCTTCGCCGCGACAGGATCATCGTGGTCAGTACTCCGCCTTCAGCAGCGGCCTGCGTCCCAGCCAGAAGGCGACCGCGCCCAAGGTCGGGAAGATCGCCGCCACGATGGCCAGCGAATAGCCGACCTTCTGGTCGTCATGGAAGATATGGGTGGTGATGAAGCCGATGGCGCTGGGCCCGAAGGCGAAGCCGATGAAGGCCGCCATCGCCAGGAACAGTGAGGAGATGAGGCCGCGCATCCGGGGTGGCGTCAGTATCTGCAGCGCCGCGGCGACCACGCCGATGATCGTGTTGGAGAAGGAGAGGCTGATCGCGATCAGCGGGAAGCAGATATAGGGCGAGGGCGACGCCGAGCCGACCGCGCCGGTGACCGCAAAGGCGAGGCAGTAGGCGACCGAGACCTTGTAATGACCGTAAGGGTCGCCGCGCGCGACCAGCCGGTCGGCCAGCCAGCCGCCGAACAATCCGCCGAACGAGCCGAAGGCGAGGGTGGAAATGCCGAGGAACAGGCCGGCCTTGGCGATGGAGAAGCCGTAGACCCGCTCCAGCAAGGTCGGATACCAAGCGGCGCAGCCATAGCCGTACATCGCCAGCAGCCCCATGCCCATGAACAGTCCGGCATAGCCGCCGATATTGCGGAAGAAGAAGCCGAGCGCGTCCGCGATGGACGGCCGGTCGTCGATCTCGGCCTGGGACTTATGCCGTCTCGGTTCCTTGACGACGAAGATCGCCAGCAGCGCCAGCACCAGGCCGGGCAGGCCGATCGCCATGAATACCGCCTGCCAGGGCCGGGTAATGCCGACCACCGGAAGGTCGATCGACCCGATCTGCTCGATCGCGCCCACGACCTGGCCGCCGATCACCAGCGCCAGCCCCGATCCTATCGGAATGCCCAGCCCGTAGAGCGACAGCGCCCGGCCGAGCTTATCCTTGGGGAACAGGTCGCTGATCAGCGAGTAGGAGGCGGGGGACAGGGTCGCCTCGCCTATGCCGACGCCGACGCGGGTTGCGAACAGCGAGGCGAAGGAATTGGTGAGGCCGCATGCCGCGGTCATCAGCGACCAGGCCGTCACCCCGACCAGGACCACGCCCTTGCGGCTCCAGCGGTCGACGAGGACACCGATGGGCAGGCCGGCGAGCGAATAGATGCCGACGAACGCCAGCCCGGTCAGCAGCCCGTACTGGAAATCGTCGATCTTGAGGTCGGAGCGGATCGGCTTGACCAGCAGCGCCAATATCTGCCGGTCGATGAAGCTGGAGGTGTAGAGCACCATCAGGAAGCCGACGACGAGCCAGGAATAGAGCAGGCTGGGCCGCGCCGCGTCGGCGATCACAATTTCCGGCTCGACTGCCTCCGGCGGCAGTTCGGTCGCGATGGTCATCCCAATCCTCCAGGCTCGGCAAGGGGTTACGGCCGGATCGCGTTTATTGGGACGATCTCGATTGTCTGTTGAGCCCGACCCAACCTAGACAGATCGGCAAAGGTCGGGCAAGCGGATTTCGCGCTGGGTCAGGGATTGTCGGTCAGGGATTGGCCCGCACCAGCACGACCGCGCCGCCGGCACCGGTCTCGGCGTGGACGGGCAGCAACTTCTCGAGCGTGCCGACCGTCGTGTCGCGATCGTGCAGCTTCAAGGTCAGCGTCACCGGCATGGCAGCGAGCCCAGGGTCGGGCACGGCGATGCTGTCGTCGAACTGGCGGTTGAGGTCGGCCACCAGCCATTCCAGCGGCATCTGGTCATAGCTCAATATCCCGACCCGCCAAGTGCCGACCTGCTGCGCGGCGATGGTGCGGGGCGCGCTCAATATCCGGTCGGCCGTATAGGTGACGGTCTGCCCCTTGTTCAAGGTCACGCGGTCGGCGGCCGGCGCATCGGGATGCGCGGAGATCATCACCGTTCCCTCACCGACCGAC
>DATBAZ010000049.1:0-5762 GCA_036271255.1 Alphaproteobacteria bacterium | reverse complement strand
CGGTGTGGGGATGTACCGCGCCGAGCGCTATGTGCTGAGCCGAACCTCCTGGCGCGGCAGTCGCGGGGGCATGACCCGCGGCGGCTGGAGCTATGGCTGGCTGTTCTTCCGGCTGCAACTGCTGCGCGTGATCACGCTGGGCCTCGCATCGCCTTATGTCGCCACGCGCCTGTGGAACGCACGGATGAACGATGCCATGTTCGGCTCGCTGCGGGTCGAGGCTGCGGCGACGTGGCAGGCGCTGTTCTGGCGCTTCGTCGCCACGCTGGCCGCCTCGGTTGTGATCTACGCCATCGTGATCTCAGTCCTGGCGGCTTCGGCCATAAATATCGAGATGTTCACCCACCCGACGAAGGGCCCGCCGGATATGCATACCATGCTGCCGGTCCTGATCCGGATTTACGCCGCCCTCATCGTCGCCGGGCTGCTGATCGGACTGGTCAGCCTCTTCTACCATGCCGCCTATTATCGGGAGATCTGGGGCACCACGCGGATCGGCACGCTGGAATTGGCGTTCGATGCCACGGCCATGAACTGGCTGAGCTATTACGTGGGCAATGTCCTGATCGTCGCGCTGACGCTTGGGCTGGGCCTGACGATCATGCCCTGGCGGGCATGGTCGTTCTATACCCGCCATCTGCGGGTCGCCGGCACGTTAGACGCCGATGCGCTGCTGCAGACGGAACTGGCGGCGCCGAGCCAGGGCGAAGGCATCGCCGACGCGCTCGGCTTCACCCTGCTGCCGTTCTAGCCGGCGCCCGTGCGGGGACTGGTCTATGACGGACGGTCCGCGCGGGGGCGTCCCGCCGCCGTTGCGATCGAAGACCGCATCCTGATCCTGTCGTTCGATGACGGCGCGACCGACCGCGTCGGCATGGAACGGCTGACGCGGGGCGCCAGAACGCCCGAGCGGCTCACCGTTCATCGTGAGGACCAGCCGGATTGGCGGTTGGTGGTCACCGAGCCGGAGCTCACAGCCGCGCTGGCCGGACTGCATCCGCTCGGACGGTTCCGCCGGACAACGATCGCGCTCTATTCCGGCGTGTCGGCGGCGCTGGTGGCGGGGGCGCTGGGCCTGTGGCTCGGCGGCGACCGCGTCCTCGACCTTGTCGTTCCGCTGCTGCCGCACCGGCCGTTGGAACGGCTGGGTGAATCCGTGGTCAAGGCGATGGGCAGCGACAGGAAATGCGACACCCAGGCCGGGGAAGCCGCGCTCGGCCGCCTGCTGACCCGCCTCACGCCGCCGGGGGGCTTCGCCGAGCCCATCCATGTCAGCGTCGCCGATACCGCCACGATCAACGCCTTCGCCGTTCCCGGCGGCCGGGTCGTCATCCTGCACGGGCTGATCGACCAGGCGGAAAGCCCGGATGAGGTCGCAGGCATTCTGGCCCATGAAATCACCCATGTTCAGCTTCACCACCCGACCAAGGCGCTGATACGCGCGATCGGCGTGTCGACACTCGTGCAGGCGATCGGCGGGCAGACAGGGGCGCTGATGAATGAAGCCGTTCTTCTCAGCGGCTCACGCGATGCCGAGCGCGCGGCGGATGCGGGCGCGCTGACGCTGCTGGACGGCGCAGGAATATCGCCCAAGGGGCTGGCCGATTTCTTCAAGCGCATGAACGCAAAGAAGACATCCGCCAAGAAGAATCGCGGCGATGCGCTGATCGATCGCCTCGGCGGCTTCATGGCTACGCACCCCGGCAACGACGAGAGGCTGACGGCGATCGACGGGGCCGGCAAGAGCGAGCGCAAGACCACGCCCGCGATGTCGGACGAGGATTGGAAAAGCCTGCGCGACATCTGCGAGACAGCCGGTTCGGCCGACGAATGACACAAACGAAAACGCCGCCCCCCGGTCGGGGGACGGCGCTTCGGTTAAAAAAGCGCTGAAGCCGGGCTTACGGCTGAACCTCGCGCCAATACAGAGCCGACACGGCGTCGATCGGGTTCTGCGGGATCGCCGGCAGGGTCTTGCCCAGCGAGATGTCGAAATCGTCCTGAGACGTCTCGTCGCCCGGCTTCTGGTCGCCCTTATAGGTGTAGAGGGCATAGCCCATGAAGGCCCACTGGGCGCCGCCTTCCTTGCGCTTCATGATACCCCAATACCCTGACGGCTTGGCGCCGTCCGGCGCCCAGACCGGCGTATAGGTCTTCAGGCAGTCGTCCTTGCAGCTGTTGGTGCTGAGAAGGAATTCGCCGAGCTGGGGCACGCCCGCCTGGCCGCCCTTCAGGCTGAAGCCGCCGACCTGGAAATGGAACCGGTCGCGGGCATAGACGGTCATGCCGCTGGCGTCGGTCAGATAGTCACGGTCGCGATGGTTGAGGCCGAACTTGATGTTGGCCGGCTGGAAGTATTTCTCGGCCAGGGCGACATGGAAGCGCGGGTCGACCACGCGGCCCTTGGACTCGCCGTGCTCGGCATCGCCGTCATAGGTGTAGAGCGGCTCGCCCTGATAGGCCCACTGGCGGGTCCCGTCCGGGCGCGCCATCGACGTGAAGTCGCCGAGCGTGGTCGCCAGCTGCGGCGCCAGCAGCGGCAGGAAGTGGTACTGGCAGGTCGCGCCCTGCGCGCACTTGATCTTGTCGTCCTTGATGTCGCCCGAGAAGGCGTAGATCGTCCGCTGCTTGGGATCGACGAAGGCCTGGCCGCCGGCGGCGACCATTTCCTCGGTCACGATGCCCTCGGGCAAGGCGATGCCGGCCATGGCGTTGTTCAGCACGAAGTGCCAGCCTTCGACCTGGGTGCCCTTGCTGTCACCGACATTCTTGTCGTTGGCGTAGGTGTAGAGCGGCTTCTCGTGGCGGGTCCACTGCTTGGAGCCGTCATCGCGGGTGATCACGCCCCAGAAACCCGACGGCTTGGCATCGGCGGGGGCGGCCAGAGGCTGCCAGTCCTTGACGCAGTCGCCGGCGCAGTTGGACTTGTTCGGCCCATCCGCATCGGACGTGTAGATCGTGTGATGCTTCTCGTTGGTGATGACGGGATAGCCGCGGAAGGCGCCCATCGCGCTCATCGCGGTCTGCGCTCCGACGATCTGGAAGGTAATGCCCTCGGGCATCACCGAGGCCACCGGCGCCGCGCCGGCCGTCGTCTTGCCCACCGGATGCATCATCGCCTGGCTGGCCAGAAACCCAACCGCCGCAATAGCAACGACGCCTATGCCCAACGTTACGAGCCGCATCTTATCGCCCTCCCTAAAACCTGCGCCCACGCGCATCCAACCCGATAAAAACCCAAACGGGCGGGACCGCGAACGGCCCCGCCCTTTGGGATCAGACAATCAGCCGGCTCAGACCATCAGCTCGCTGAGCGGCTTCGACGTGTTGAGCGACATGGTGCCCCAGCTCTCGACCGGAACGCCCAGCGACTGCTGGATCGTCAGGCCGACGCGGGTCACCGGCTCGCCCTCGAGCTTCAGATGCTGACCGGTCTTCATCTTGCCGTTCGTGCCACCGCAGATGAACATCGGAATGTTCTCCAGCGCATGGATCTTGGCAAAGCCGGTCTCCGAATGGGCCAGCAGCATGGTGCGGTCGAGCAGCGTGTGGTCGCCTTCCTTGATGCTGTCCATCGTGGCGAGATACATCGCCAGCGTTTCGACGATCCGGCCCATGAAGTAGGTCGCGTTCGGCTGGTAGCCGAGCTTCGGGTCCATCGGCTCTTCATGGGTATAGATGTGATGGGTCATCGCCGTGCCCGGCTTGCGCAGCGGCGAGGTCGCCTCACCGAAGACGATGTTGGTCACGTGCGTCTGGTCGCAGGCCACGGCATGGGCCAGGATCTGCGCGAACAGCTTGTGGTTGGCGACGACATTGTCGATCTCGGTGCCGATCTCGGCATCGGTCGCCTGAGCCGGGCTGGTGCAGGCCGCGAGCGGCGCCGGCTTCTGCAGCTGGATGTCGAGCTGCTGCTCGAGCTGGCGCACCGCCGTGAAATACTCGTCCAGGCGCTGACGGTCAGCGGCGCCGACCTGCTTCAGCAGGGCCTCGCGCTGGTCGGTCACGCCCGACAGGACCGAGCGGCGGACCATGACGCGCGTATCGGGCTTGAAGTCCGCGGAATTGGGGTCGCGGAAATCCGGTCCGAAGACGCGGTTATAGAGCGCGGCCGGGGAGATTTCCGCCGGGTTGGTCACGCTGGCGCTGCGGCGGCTCAAGCTGTCCGTCGCCTTGCCGGTACCGGTCACTTCCAGCGAGCGGAAGCGGGTCCGGGTACCGATCGTGTCGGCCACGATCGAGTCCAGGCTGGCATAATTCGGCTGCTCGCGCGGCACGTCGCCGGTCAGGATCGCCATCTCGCCGGTAAAGTGCGGCCGGGCGCCCTTGCCGTCGAGGAACACCTTCATGCCGCTGATGGTGTTGATGCGGTCCTTGAACGGCGCCAGCGGCGCGGTCTCGATGTTCATGTCATAGCCGGCGCCGGTCTTCGCCGGTTCCCAACGGCCCGGGTTCAGGCCGCAGCCCCAGAAGAAGGTGCCGAAGGCCGTCGGCAGCGGCGCGCCGCTGGCCAGCGCCGTACCGCTGGTGTTCAGGAAGCAATCCAGGAAAGGCAGGCCGACGCTGACCGCCGCACCGCCCATCATGCCGCGCAGAACATTCCTGCGGCTCGCACTCATTCCACTCATTTCACTGTCTCCTTCTGAGAGCTCGTCCCCGCCATGGACAAAGTAGCATTATTCGCTTCGGTTCCTGGGGTAGAAACCCGATAGAAAGCTTTGCTGTCGGCAATCCGGCGCATCAGTTCGGGCACCTTGTAGCCCGATGCGGTGAACGCCTTGACCTGATAGTTCAACCAATCGGCCTCGTCCTTGGTTGCCGGACGGCCGGTGCCGAACGAATAGATCCGGTTGACCAGGCAGCTCGGCACCGCCGGGTGATCGTGAACCGCCTTCTTGAAACCGTTCACGTCGTCGAACTTCATGCCGTCGATCTCACCCTTGGTGTCGATCGGGGAGTCGTTCTCTGCCGAGCGGAAGCCGCCGGCGGAGTCGAAGTTCTCCATCGCCAGCCCGACCGGGTCCATGATCTTGTGGCAGCCGGCGCAGGTCGGCTGGTTGATATGGGCGCCCAGACGCGCACGCGCGGTGTGGAAGGCCGGATTCTTGGTGTCCTGGACCAGGGCGAAATTCACGTTGCCTGGCGGATCGGGCACCTTCTGGCACAGGAAGATCTCGCGCAGCGCCTTGCCGCGGATCGTCGGCGAGCTGCGGCCCGGATGGGAATGCAGCGCGACGAAGCTGACCTCGGTCAGGATGCCGGTGCGCGGATCGCCATCGGGATAGTCATGCGCTTCCCAGCCGGTCGGAACCGACACCGGCACGGCATAGACCGAGCCGAGCAGGCGCGTGAGATACGTCCTGCGGGTGGTGAAGATGTCCCGGTAGTCGCCGTTCTGCGTAACCAGCACGTCGGCGATCGTCCGCAGGGTCTGCTCCTGGGCATCGGTGCCCACGGCCGAACCGTATTTCGGATAGATCTGCGGGTCCTTCTGCAGGGCGCCGAAACCGTCGAAGCCCAGCATGTCGGTGAAGAAGGCGCGGACGCCGCCCGCAAGGCGCGGAGACTTCACCATCCGGTCGACCTGTTTGGCGATGCCGGCATCGGTGTCCAGCTCGCCCTTGTCGGCCGCATCCAGCAGATCGAGGTCAGGCGTCGTGTCCCACAGGAAGAAGCTGAGGCGGGACGCCTTCGAATAGGGGTCCAGCTTGCGCTGGCCCGCATTGTCCGGATCGGGGATCGACGCTTCCTGGCGGAAGATG
>DATBAZ010000048.1:0-3776 GCA_036271255.1 Alphaproteobacteria bacterium | reverse complement strand
ATCGACGCGGCGGACGCTGAAAGACTCGGAACGCTGCATGCGGATGACTGCCGGGAAGTCGGCGCAAAACTGAAACATCGGTTGTCGAAGGCGCTGGAAGGATAAACCTCGCACAACCGCCTCGGCCGCATACCTGCCTTGCGGAAATATTGTGCACTGCAATATCCCGATAGCTTGCTAATCATCAGCTAGCTATCCATCTGATAGGAAACAACGGCGGGCCGGTGCCCGTTGCATCTGTTTCCTACCAGAACGGCAGCATTCCATGCCTCCTGCAATACGAGCGCGCACGGCGTCAGGTCAGCCGAACAGGGCGATGATTTCCATCGTCGTGATGACGGCTACCGTCATGCAGGTGCTGGATACGACCATCGCCAACGTCGCCCTGCCCCATATGCAGGGCAGCCTGGGCGCCACCCAGGACCAGATCGCCTGGGTACTGACCTCGTACCTCGTCGCCGCCGCGATCTCGACGCCGATCACCGGCTGGCTGGCGTCGCAGCTCGGCCGGACGCGGCTGTTTACCATCGCGCTATCCGGCTTCACCATCGCATCGATGCTGTGCGGCATCGCCACCACCCTGCCGGAAATGGTCATTTTCCGGCTGCTGCAAGGTATCTTCGGCGCGGCGCTGGTGCCCCTGTCGCAGGCCACACTGCTCGACACCTATCCGCGCTACGAGGTCGGACGGGCCATGGGCATGTTCAGCATGGGTGTGATGGTCGGTCCGATCCTGGGCCCGATCGTCGGCGGCTATCTGACCGACCAGCTGACCTGGCGCTGGTGCTTCTACATCAACGTGCCCCTGGGCATCGTGACGATCCTGGGCGCGCTCGCCTTCCTGCCGGAGACCAGCAGGACCGTCGGCCGCAAGCTGGACTGGATGGGGTTCGCCTTCCTCAGCCTTGCCGTCGCCTCCTTCCAGCTCGCGCTCGACCGCGGTGAGCAGAAGGGCTGGCTGCAGTCGCCCGAGATCATGATCGAAGCGGCGCTGATGCTGTTCGGCCTTTATATGTTCGTCGCCCACAGCGCGACGACGCGGCGGCCGTTCTTCGATGTGCGCCTGTTCAAGGACCGCACCTTCCTGCTGTCCAACGCGATCATGACCCTGATCATGCTGGTCTATTACGGGTCGATGGCGCTGACCCCGCAGATGCTGCAGGGCGAGCTCAATTACCCGGTGCTGACCGCGGGCCTCGTCATGGCCCCGCGCGGCCTCGGCACCATTGCCGCCATCCTGCTGGTCGGGCGGGTGACGCACATAACCGGCCCCAAACTGCTGATCGGGCTGGGCCTCGTGCTCTCCGCCCTATCGCTCTACCTGATGTCGGGCTGGTCGCTCGATGTCAGCGAGCGCGACATCGTTCTCCTGGGACTGCTGCAGGGGTCTTCCATCGGCTTCATCAACGTGCCGCTGACCACCAACGCCTTCACCACCTTGGATGAGGACCTCAGGACCGAGGCCAGCGGCTTCTATAACCTGATGCGCAATCTCGGCAGCGCGGCCGGCATCTCGATCACGTCGGCGATATTGGTGCGCTCGGCGCAGGTCAATCACGGCTATCTGACCGAATATATGACGCCGTTCAGCCACAACATGCCGACGATGCCGGGCCTCACGGGCGCGGCCGCGCTGGCGGCGCTCAACGCCAACCTGACGCTTCAGGCGACGATGGTCGCCTACATCAACGTCTTCATGATCCTGGCGGCGCTGTGCCTGCTGATCCTGCCGGTCGTGCTGTTCCTGCGCGTCCCCCGGATGCCGATGTCCGGAGAACATGTGGTGGTCGGCGAGTAGGCTGCGGCATTTCGCGTCTGCGAAGTTCGGCCGGGCACGCCAATATTGAGATCGGAGCCGGCAAATGCCGCCCCGATTCACCAATCAACAGACACGTCGGGAAGTACGGTGCGGCCGCGGGATCGCAGGCCGTTCCGTGTGTCCTGGCCGCTACGAGGTGCATGCATGCCCCAACCGAATTCCTCCGAGCCCCTGCCGTATGGCGCCGCGGCAGCGGAGCTGTCGCTTGCGGTCGGCGGGTTCGCGCTCGGCACCGGCGAATTCGCCTCCATGGGGCTTCTGCCCAACGTCGCCCGCGACATCGATATCTCGATCCCGGTCGCCGGCCACATGATCAGCGCCTATGCGCTGGGCGTGGTGATCGGGGCGCCGGTCATTGCCGCGATTTTCGCGCGGGTCTCGCGCCGCGCCATGCTGATGGGCCTGATGCTTGTCTTCGCGCTGGGCAATCTGGCAAGCGCCGCGGCCTTTGACTACGGCTCGATCGTCGCCGCCCGCTTTCTTGCAGGCCTGCCGCACGGCGCCTATTTCGGCATCGCCTCGCTGGTCGCGGCATCGCTGGTGCCGCCGAACAAGCGGGCGCAGGCGGTGGCGCGGATGATGCTGGGGCTGAGCACGGCCAATGTCTTGGGCGTGCCCTTCGCGACCTGGATCGGGCAGGTTGCCGGCTGGCGGGCGGCCTTCGGCGTGGTCGCGGCGCTGGGCCTCGTGACCGTGCTGCTTTGCCGTCTGTCGCTGCGGCCCATGCCCGCGCCGGAGAATGCGAGCCCGCTGACCGAGCTCGGCGCGCTGCGCCGGCCCCAGGTCTGGCTGACGCTCGGCATCGCCGCAATCGGCTTCGGCGGGCTGTTCGCCGTCTATAGCTACATCACGCCGATGCTGACTAATGTGACGGGGACGACCGAGGCAGCGGTTCCGATCATCCTTGCCGTCATCGGCACGGGGATGATCGCCGGCAGCCTGTTCGGCGGATGGCTGGCCGATCAGGGCGTGATGCGCGCCGTCGGCCGGCTGCTGATCCTGAACATGATCGTGCTGGGGCTGCTGGCGCTGACCGCCCATTCGCTGCCGGCGGTCACGGTCAATCTGTTTATGATGGGTTTTGCCGGGCTGGGGATCGGCCCAGCGCTGCAGACCCGGCTGATGGACGTGGCCGAGGACGCGCAGGCGCTGGCGGCGGCGCTGAACCACAGCGCCTTCAACACCGCCAATGCGCTGGGCGCCTGGTTGGGCGGCGTGTCGATCGCCGCCGGCTTCGGCTGGACCTCGACCGGGCCGATCGGTGCGCTGCTGTCCGGCGCCGGCTTCCTGGTCTTCCTGCTGGCCCGCTATGCCGACAAGCGGCAGCGGGCGTTTGCATAGGGCCTGCCCTAGCCCGCCGGCTGCGCCGCCTTGCCGGCCAGGGACTTCTTCAGGTAGCCGGTGATGTGCTCGGCGATGATGTCCTGCTGATCGGCAAAAAAGTGATTGGCGCCGGGCACGACGCGATAGTCGATCGCAAGCCCCCGCTGTTTCGAGATCTTCTCGGCCAGTTTGGCCACTGCCGGCTCGCTGACCAGGTCGTCCTTGTCGCCCTGGATGATGAGGCCCGATGACGGGCACGGCGCCAGGAAGGTGAAATCGTAGAGATTGGCCGGCGGCGACACCACGACGAAACCGTCGAACTCGGGCCGCCGCATCAGCAGTTGCATGCCGATCCAGGCGCCGAACGAGAAGCCGGCGATCCAGATGGCGCTGGCTTGCGGGTTGTAGGTCTGCAGCCAATCGACCGCCGACGCCGCGTCGTTCATCTCGCCCTCGCCGCGGTCGTACTTGCCCTGGCTGCGCCCGACGCCGCGGAAATTGATGCGGAGCGTCGAGAAGCCGGCGGCGACGAACGACTGGAACAGCGTATAGACGACCCGATTGTTCATCGTGCCGCCATGCTGGGGATGGGGATGAAGCACCAGGGCGATCGGTGCGTTCGGCGATTTATTGT
>DATBAZ010000047.1:0-7393 GCA_036271255.1 Alphaproteobacteria bacterium | reverse complement strand
CGCCATCAGCAGGCCCTCGACGCGGTGGTCGACGGCGGCGATTTCCCAATCGATCAGCCGCGCCCTTGGTGTGCCGGCGGGCAGTTTCTTCAGGCCGGCCTCCGAGGCGACCCAGACGCTGGAGGCGCCGTCGGTCAGCGGTGAGGAATTGCCGGCGGTGAGCGTGCCCTGGCCGCTGACCCGGTCGAAGGCGGGCGGCAGCTTGCCCAGGCGCTCCAGCGACGTGTCCTTGCGCGGGATGGTGTCGCGCGTCGCGTCGCCGACGGGGATCACCAGGTCGTCGAAGAAGCCGCGGTCCCACGCCGCGACGGCGCGCTGGTGGCCCTGCAGTGCCAGCTCGTCCTGTTCCTGCCGGCCGATCTTCCAGTCCTTGGCGGTGATCTCGGTATGCTCGCCCATCGACAGGCCGGTGGTGCGGTTGGTCACAGTCGGGATGTAGATCTGGATATCCTTGACGTGCAGCTCGCCCAGATGGGCGATCTTCTGGCCCAGCGAACGCGCGGTTTGGAAATGCCGCACCCAATCCGACAGCGGCTGGCCGAGGCCGAGCTGGATGCGGCTCATGCTCTCCACCCCGCCGACCAGCGCCAGGTTGCGCGCCTTGCCGTCGATCATCCCGGCCGCCTCGATCGCGCCGATCATGCTGGTCGAGCAGGCCATGATGGTGGAGAAGGCCGGGATGGTCGCCGGCGCCCCGGTCTCCATCAGCACCTCGCGGGCGATGTTGCTCCAAGTCAGATTCGGCACCACCGCGCCCCAGGCGGCGAAATCCGGCGTCGCGATATCGATCATATGCCGGACCACCGGCACCGACAGTGCGATGGCGTCATGCGCGGCCAGCGCCCCATCCACTTTTGCGAACGGCGTGCGCACCCCGGCGGCAAACCAGACTTCGGTCATGGCGATCTCTCCCCTGCTTTTCGTGTCTGCGGTTTAGCAGAGGTAGCGGGGACGGCTTTGTCTAGAATGATCGAAACTGTGACGGATGGGCTACCGCACCCACCTCTCCGCCGTCATTCCCGCGAAGGCGGGAATCCAGGAGTGTCGGCGAGCAGAGGATTTACCGCGGAGGCGCAGAGGTCTCGCAGAGGCCGCGGAGCAATGACATTTTATCTCTGCGCTCTCCGCGAAATCTCCGCGTCCTCCGCGGTAAAACTCTGGATTCCCGCCTTCGCGGGAATGACGGACTAAGAGTTAAGTCTCTTCACCAAAAACGTCCGCGCATGACCGGGTGGGAAGCCTTCGATGCGGCCGAACCGTTCGAACCCCGCCCGTTCATAGAATACCACGGCGGCCTCGTTGAACGTGTCGACATAGAGGCCGGCGCATCCCCGCATCTTTGCCTGCGCTTCGGCCTCGGCCAGCAGGCGCCGGCCCAACCCGTGCCGCCGCCAATCGGCATCGACCCACAGATGGCGGATATAGCACCAGCCCCAGTGGCTGGAGCCGTTGAGGCCGCCGACGATCATGTTGCCGTCGCGGGCGACGATCGATAGCGGTGTCTCGCCGCGCGGGCCGAAATCGGCCAAGACATCGCCGGCAAGGGATGACGCGACATAAGCGGCCCCGCTATTATCCGTGTCGCTGAGGATCGAGATGCTCAGCCCGTCTTGCCCGTCGAACGCTTTGGTCATGATTCGGAATATCGCGCCTTTTATCGTCAGATCATGGTTGATGGCCCTGCCGTGCGCAATCGCGGCCTTAGGCGCCCATGCCAGGCCGGCGCAGGTCAGCGACTATCGCCCGGTCTTCGAGCAATGCAGCCGGGACGGCGCTGCGCCGCGGCTCGCCATCCGGCGCATGAAGGTCGACGGCGAAGGTACGATCCTGACCGTCGATCCGGTCACGCTGGAAACCTGGCTGGAGCGGGACGGCGGCTGGTCCTGCGCCGACACCGACGACGAGCGGCAGAAGGACACGCGCTATCTCCGCGCCATCCGGTCGGCCTGTGCGCCACAGAGCGAGGGGGTGGTTAAGCGCCCATCCTTCATCGCCAATGGCGGGCTGACTCACGGGTCGCCGGACGGGTCCTTCGTGACGGGCGATCTGTGCCCGAGCCATAAGCCGCTTGCCAGGCATTTCCTTGAAAAGCTGGAGACGCCGGGAACGCCGGTGCCGCTTGCTTTATCGATGTCGGGCGGCTGGCTGACCAAACATCAGGCAGATTTCCGGTGGTTGCGCGACCAGGAGCATGCCGGGGCGCTTCGGATCACCTGGGTCGACCATTCCTATACCCATCCTTACGTTCCGGGCCGCCGCCTCTCGGACAATTTCCTGCTGATGGCCGGCGTCGATATGCGGGGGGAAATCCTCAACACCGAACGGCTGCTGATCGAGAACGGCGAGACGCCCTCGGTGTTCTTCCGCTTCCCCGGCCTGATCTCGAACCCGGCACTGATGAAGATGGCGGCCGACCACCACCTGATCGTTCTCGGCGCCGGGGCATGGCTGGCGAAGTCGCTCTCGGCCAAGCCGGGGGATGTCATCTTGGTGCATCCCAACGGCAACGAGCCGGCGGGCTTGGCGATCTTCGCCAACCTGCTCGCCGCCGGAAAGCTGCCACAGCCGTTCCGGCCGATCGCGGACGCGCCTTAGGGGCGCCGCGGCACCACCAGCTTCATGGTTGTGACCTGAGCCAGTTCGCCATCCTGGTTCTTCGTCTCGGTGCGCATCAGCACCATGCCGCGATCCGGCTTGGACTTGGATGGGATGATCTCGACCACCGCGCACTCGATATGCAGCACGTCGCCGGGCCGGGTGGGGCGGGGCCAGGCGATCTCGCCGCCGCCGCCGACGATGCCCCAGCCGAGTGTGGGGCCGCTTCCGACCAGCAGCTTCATGGTCAGCGCGGCGGTATGCCAGCCGCTGGCGGCCAGCCCGCCGAACAGGGTCCGGCGGGCGGCGGCATCGTCGAGATGGAAGGGCTGCGGGTCGTAGCGGCCCGCGAACTCCTTGATCTCCGCCTCGGTGACGGTCAGCGTCGTCGTGCCGACGAAACGCTGACCGACCGACAGGTCTTCCAGATAGAGCTTTTCCACCCTCAGGCCGCCACGGCGGGGGCCACCTTATAGCGGGCGGCAGCGTGGCTACGGCTGAGGTTCGGGGCCAGCTTCAGCCGCGCCGCTTCCAGCGCCTGGAAGTCGGCGATGTCGGGCAGGGGCGGTATGGTGATCACCTCGCCCTGGTCGAACCCGACCAGCGCCGCGTCGACCATTTCGTCGACCTCCATCACCCAGTCGGACGGCAGGTCTTCGACATCCTTGCCGGTACGTTCCCAGATCTCGGTGCGGGTGGCGCCGGGCAGGACGGCCTGGATACGGACGCCACTATTGCCGAGCTCGTTGTGCAGGCTCTGGCTCAGCGTCTGGACGAAGGACTTGGTCGCCGGATACACGCCGGGGAATATCTCCGGAGCCAACCCCAGCACCGAGCCGACATTGATGATGGTGCCGGCCTTGCGGGCGCCGAAGGTCCTCGCCGCCACGGAGGCGAGGCGGGCCACCGCCAGCACGTTCAGCTGGACGATCTTCTCGACGCCGTCCGTGTCGGCCAGCGCCAGCGGGCCGTTGCCGCCGATGCCGGCATTGTTGAGCAGAAGGGTGATCGCGGCGTCGTCGGCGAGCCGCTGCTCGACCTTCTTGAGATCGGCCTTGTCGGTCAGGTCGGCAGCCAAGACCTCGGCCTTCACGCCGGCTTCGGCGGAGAGCTTGGCCGCCAGCGCGGTCAGCCGGTCCTTGTCGCGGGCCACCAGGATCAGATCATAGCCGCGATGGGCCAGACGGTCGGCATAGACCTTGCCGATGCCGGAGGAGGCGCCGGTGACCAGAGCGGTGCCAAGCCTGTGCGAATTGCTCATGGGAATCTCCATTGTAGGGCGTCACTCGATAGTGACTTGCATGATGATAGTGACGGCCCTATATCTTTTCAATGCAGCACATCGATTTTTCCGAAATGGACTGTCCGATCGCTCGCGCCTGGGGGCGGGTTGGTGAATGGTGGAACATCCTGATCCTACGAGACGCCTTCCATGGCCTCACGCGTTTCGACCAGTTCCAGCGCAGCCTGCCGATCGCCCCCAATATGTTGACGAAGCGGCTGAACGGTCTTGTCGAATCCGGACTGCTCGAACGCCGGCTCTATAGCGAGCGGCCGCCGCGCCATGAGTATGTGCTGACCGAAAAGGCCCAGGATTTCCGTCCTGTCCTGATTGCCATGATGGCCTGGGGCAATCGCCACTTCGCCACCGAGGGCGTGCAGAGCACGCTGGTCGACACCGAAACCGGTCAGTTCGCCGATCCCATCGTTGTCGACAGCAAGACCATGCTGCCGGTGATCGACCCGCGCTTCGCCTTCGCCGCCGGCCCGGCCGCGACCGAGGCGGTGAAGCAGCGGATGGGCTATATCGAATACAAGCGGAAGAAGGCGGCGGGCTCAGGAACCTGAGCGAAAGCGGTCTTCGGCCGATCTCGGCTTCCGGCGGCGCTTCTCTGCCGGTGGCGGCGGCAGGCCGCGCGCGATCCGCGATTGGCGCATCAGCTCGAGATATTCCCGGTTGGTCCCATGCTCCAGCATCAGCAGCCCGACGAAGCAGACGAGATAGAAGATCGTCGTCAGGCGCGGCGCGTGCAGGAGGGATTCGGACAGGCAGAGCAGCACGAATGTCGCGAGCGATGCCATCACCGCCGTCCCCATGCGGTCGCCCTGGCGCATGGCCCGCCAAGCGCCGACGACGGCGCCCCCCATCATCGCGATGAAGCTGAACTCGCCGAATATGCCGCGCTCGAAAAAGGTCATCACATACTGGTTCATGATCTGCCAGTAATCGTGGATTTCGTCGGTGAAGTACCAGCGCTCCGTCCCGCGATCGAAATTCCCGTTGATGAGTAGTTGCGTGCCATCCGGCGCGACGAGCCGCACGGCGCTGATCTCGACGGGCGTGTTCTTTTCGGTCGAAACGAGGGCCAGGTCGACCGGCCGATGGTAGGGGCCGAACACGGCGTTGCGGGTCATCGTGTCGGTGTTGAGCTCAGCCGAAAGGCTTTCCCAGTCGTCGGTCCTCGCGAGTTGGAAGACTTGAATCGCGCAATGCTGCGACGCCAGCAGGTATTTCTCGCACAGCATGACTTTGACGCCGGTGGGAAGCCGTTCCGCGCGGGCCACGAGGTTCACGGTGTAGGTGAGCCCCGGCCGTACCGGCACTTTCTGCCCGAAGAAGAATTGCGGCCCGCTCTCCAGCGAAAGATAGGCGTCGCCGCCGTCGTGATAGACGCCGAAATTGCTCTGCCCATCCGGCGCGCGCGAAAAGACGGTGCGCGGGAAGCTGCCCATCCCCATGCCGAACAGGTCGGCCTTCACGGTATTGTCGCGCAGCGCCAGCCGGCGGTCGAGGCTCTGCAGGCGGTGATAGACCGTTGCGCCGACACGATGGATGCTGCTCATCACCAGGCTGGTGCCCATCAGGCCGAACATCACGGCGATCACCATGATGCCGACATAGATGGCGCGGATGATCGGCCGCAGCGTGTTGCGGTCCAGCCTTATCGTGCGGTCGCCCTGCCGCCTGCGTCCGCCGGCCTCGCCCTTGGGCAGGGTGCGGCCCGAGAAGGTCAGCGCGGCCGAGATGGCCGTGGCGCCGTAAATGATCGGGGAAAAGGTAATGAACACGGCATAGGTCGCGGCAACGGTCAGCGCCGCCAACACATTCCGCTCGATCTTATGGCGCTGGTCGCGGCGCAGGAAGGCGAACGGCATCGCCAAGGCGACGAACACGCCCAGATGGCCGCCACCGATATGCATGCTCGAAAACGGTCCGGCGGCGGGATAGGCCGACACGATGTCGAGAATGCCGGGGAAGACCGCGCGCTCGACGAAGGTTTCGAGGGCGACGAGGGCCAACGCCCCGACCATGCCTGCGGCCAGATAGGTCCAGGCATCCTCATGCTCCCGCTGCCGCGCGCGCAGGAACGGCAACAGCACGAGGGCGGCGGCGAAACCCTTCGAGATGCGCAGTGCATTGGCCGGCTGCATATAGACGAGATCGGAATGGCTCGGCCCGATATGGGCGCGAAAGGCGATCGCGGTGGAGATCGCATAGCTGGCCACGGCCACGGCGATCAGCGCGCGCGCCGGCCCGTGCGGAAGCCACTCGGTGGGCTTCACCGGCGCGAAGACCGCCAGCACACCCACCGTGACGAGGATAAAGAGGTCTGACTCGGTGACATAGGACCAGCCCGTCCAGGGTGTCAGATCCAAGCCCGCCAATGTGACCGGGACGACGATGAGCCAGAGCCAGGGAAACCGCCAAAGCGCGACGGCGTAGAATGCCAGCACAAGGGCGAAGAGCCAGGGAACGATGGGGTAATGCAGCACCGCCGCCGCGGCGGCGGCGAGGCAACCCACGGCGATGGGCATGCCGAGGAACGAGAACCTGGCCCCTCCGGCCGCCGACGCCGTCCCGATCACGCTGCCGGCCTTTGCCACGCCTTTCCGTCTTGCATCGTTGGACTTCCCTGCGAAGCCGGTCGGATCGTATCGGCGCCAAGGATCCGCGAGGGAGTCCTCCAGCACGTTATCGTGAAAATTGTCATAAAACTCAAGCGTTTGACAACAGGATTTCTGCCGCTGGCGGGGGCTTAGAGCCGGATCAGCATCTTCCCGGAATTCCCGCCCGAGAACAGGTCCAGGAAGGCGCGGGGCGTTTCGGCCAAACCCTCATAGATCGTCTCGTCGCTGCGGATCAGGCCGTCTTTCATCCATTGGCCCATCCCGGCGTGGAATTCGCCGATGCGGTGGTTGTAGTCGAAGATGATGAAGCCCTGCATGCGGATGCGGGCGCGTACGATCCGCATCATGTTGCGCAGGCCCTCGGCAGAGGTCTCGTTGTAGGTGTCGATCATGCCGCACATGGCGAAGCGGGCATTGTCCTTCGCGGCGCCCAGCGCGGCGTCCAGATGGTCGCCGCCGACATTGTCGAAATAGACGTCGATCCCGTCCGGTGCGGCCGCCGCAAGCTTGTCGGCCAACGTGCCCGGGCCCTTATAGTCGATCACCGCATCGGCCCCGAGTTCGCGGACTAGCGCGCATTTGCCGGCGCCCCCCACCGAGCCGATGACCCTGAGCCCCTTCAGCTTCGCGATCTGCACCACCGCCGAGCCGACCGCGCCCGCGGCGGCCGAGACGAACAGCGTGTCGCCGGCCTGGATTTTTGCCACATCCAGCAGCCCGAAATAGGCCGTCATGCCCGGCATGCCGAGATGGCCGAGGAAGCGCTGCTCCGGCACGCCGATGGCGGGCAGTTTCGAAATTGCAGCGGCCGGCCCAACCGCCTCGTCGCGCCAGCCCCAGCTGTGAAGCACCAGATCGCCCGGCGCGAACCCTTCGGCCTTCGACGTCA
>DATBAZ010000046.1:0-16520 GCA_036271255.1 Alphaproteobacteria bacterium | reverse complement strand
GCTCAATGACGGTGATCTCACCCTCTTCTTTCGCGACCAGGTCGGCGCGATTCCCCTGGGTATAGAGGACGACAGATTCCCGGCGCTGCTTCACCATCGACTGGAGCAGCGACAAGATCTCCGGCTCGCCGATTCCGCTGGCGTTGCCGCCGGGGCGGGCGGCGATATCCTTATCCTTGATACCGGCCAGGATCATGCGCACGGTCGACACGGTCTCGGCGTCGCGCGCGCGCATTGCGTCCTTCATGGCTTCGGTGATCTGCTCGCGAAGCATTCGTCTGACTCATTGCTGCTAGGGTGTCGGTCACAATAGCGCCCGCCCCTTCTTGACGGCAAGCACGATGGTTCCCTATTTCTAGCCACCTGCCCCGTTATAGAGACTCGCGATGAACGACGCGCCTAACCCGCCGCCGGGTACGACTGCCGCCCTGGTTCTTGCCGACGGCACCGTTTTCTGGGGCAAAGGCGTGGGTGCCCCGGGCAAGGCCGTGGGCGAGGTCTGCTTCAACACGTCGATGACCGGCTATCAGGAAATCCTGACCGACCCGTCCTATGCCGGGCAGATCATCACCTTCACCTTCCCGCATATCGGCAATGTCGGCGCCAATGCCGAGGATATCGAGACGATCACCCCGGTGGCGCGCGGTCTGGTGCTGGCGACCGACATCACCGAGCCGCAGAACTGGCGCGCGGCCAACGGGTTCAACGACTGGCTGGTTTCCAACAACCTGTCGGGCATCTGCGGCGTCGATACGCGGGCGCTGACCAGGCGCCTGCGCGACCTGGGCGCGGCCAACGCCGCCATCGTCCATGCGCCGGACGGCAAGCTGGACATCGCGGCGCTGACCGCCGAAGCCGCCGCCTGGCCGGGGCTGGACGGGATGGACCTGGCGATCCAGGTCACCGGCCGGCAGACCCGCACCTGGAACGAAACCAGCTGGACCCTGGAAGGCGGCCATGGGGTCCAGGACGCGCCGCGCCACCATGTCGTCGCCATCGACTACGGCGCCAAGCACAATATCCTCCGCGAGCTCGCCACCGCCGGCTGCAAGGTCACCGTCGTGCCGGCAGATGCGAGCGCCGAGGACGTGCTGCGCCATGAACCCGACGGCATTTTCCTGTCGAACGGCCCGGGCGACCCGGCAGCGACCGGCGTCTATGCCGTGCCGGTGATCCGTCAGCTGATCGACACCGGCAAGCCGATCTTCGGCATCTGCCTGGGCCACCAGCTCCTCTCTCTGGCTGTCGGCGGGCGGACCGAGAAGATGCATCACGGCCATCGCGGCGCGAACCATCCGGTGAAGGAGCTGGCGACCGGCAAGGTCGAGATCACCAGCCAGAATCATGGTTTCGTCGTCGTGCCCGAAAGCCTGCCGGCCAATTGCGAGGCCACCCACGTGTCGCTGTTCGACGGCAGCAACGAAGGGTTCCGCATGACCGACAGACCGGTCTTCGCGGTGCAGTACCATCCCGAGGCCTCGCCCGGACCCAAAGACGCCCATCATCTGTTTACCCGTTTCGTGGAGATGATGGACAAGTCGTGACTGACATTCCTTCGGCGGAGCGACCGCCACGACGGCGGATCGCTTCCGCCGTCGGGCTGCTCTTCGCGCTCATCGTTCCGGCCGCGCTTTCGGCCGGCAGCCCCGGCGAACTTCCCCAGGACGCGGACGTAACCCGCTCGATTCTTCTGAACGAAGCGATCATGTGGGGGCTGACGCTTGCCGTCCTCGCCATCGTCACCTTCTGGGAGAGGAGACCGCCGTCGTCGATCGGGCTTGGCCCGCTCAAATGGCCGGCGATCCGATCCGGCATCCTGTTCAGCGTGCTGCTGGTCTTCCTGGCCGGCCTGACGGCGCGGCTGGTCCAGCTTTCCGACCTGCCGACGCAGGGCGGGGACCAGCGCGGCATGATCGTCGCCATGCCGATCTGGCTGCAATTGTTCGTCGCGCTCTCCGCCGGCTTCACCGAGGAGACGCTGTTCCGGGGCTATGCCATCGAGCGGGTGACCGAGCTGACCGGCAGTCGCTGGCTGGGTGCGCTGATCCCGGTCTTCGTCTTCGGCGCGGTGCATGCGCCGTTCTGGGGCATCGGCCATGCGGTCGTCGCGGGGGCGAGCGGCCTGTGGCTGACCTTGATCTATCTCAAGACCCGCAATCTGTGGACCGCCGTAGTCGCCCACGCCCTGCTGGACGGCATCGCGTTTGCCGGTACGGACTATCTGACGGCGATCGGCGCAACCTCCTAAGCCCTGGTATTTGGCTGAAAAGCCACGGATAACGGCCTTATAAGAATCGTGAGGTCGCAATGATCCGTGCTGTCGTCATTCTCGCCCTCCTTCTCGGCCTCGGCGTACCGGTGCAGGCGGCGACGCTCGATCCGGACACAGAAACGGCCATCGACGCGGCGGCGGCGGACTGGCTTGCCAAGACCGGCGCGCCCTCCGCGTCGATCGCTGTCGTGAAGGACGGCAAGATCGCCTATGTGAAGGCCTACGGCTTTGCCCGCCTCGACCCACACCAGCCCGCAACGACCGAGATGCGCTATGCGATCGATTCGGTGTCGAAGGAATTCACCGCCGCCGCGGTGCTGATCATGGCGCAGCAGGGCAAGCTGAAGCTCGACGATCCAGCCGGGAAGTACCTGCCCGATCTCGGCCCTGCCGCGTCCGTAACGCTGCGGCAATTGCTGACCCACACGTCGGGCCTGCGCGATTACTGGCCCCAGGACTTCGTGCCGCCGGACATGGCGCGGCCTACGAGCACCGACGCGCTCATCCAGGCCTGGGCAAGGCGGCCACTCGATTTCCCGCCGGGAACCGACTGGCAATATTCCAATACCGGCTTCGTCGTTGCCGGCGCGATCGTCGAGAAGGTGTCGGGCGAGAAACTGCTGCCGTTCCTGCGCAGGCATATCTTCGCGCCCCTGAAGATGAATCACGTCACCGAGGACGACACCGGGCCTTTGCCGGCGTCCGATGCCGGCGCCTATACACGCCATGGGCTGGGGCCGGTGCGCCCAGCGCCGAAGGAAGGGGCCGGCTGGCTGTTCGCCGCAACAGACCTGGCGATGCAGCCGAAGGACCTCGCTTTGTGGGACATCAGCCTGCTCGACCGGTCGCTGCTGGCGCCCGACTCCTACAAGACGGAGTTCGGGTCCGTTCACCTCGCCGACGGAACCGACAAGCATTACGGGCTGGGCCTGGATATCGAGACCGCCCATGGCCGCCTCAGGATCGGCCATAGCGGCGGCGGATCGGGCTTCCTCGCCGAAAACCGTATCTGGCCCGACGACAAGACCGCCATCGTCGTCCTGACCAACAATGACTGGGCCAGCCCCGGCGACCTGGGCGACCGCATCGCCTACCTGGTTCTGCCGCCCAAGCCGGAGGAAGCGCGCGCCAGAGCGATCTTCGCCGGCTTCCAGAACGGCATGGTGGACCGCAACCTGTTCACCGACGGCGGCAATTTCTACCTGACGCCGCAGGTGCTGGCCGATCTCAAGGCGAGCCTTGGCTCACTCGGCCCTGTCTGGCTGATCGACCTCGACAAGGAATCCAGGCGGGGCGGGATGGTGACAAGGCGCTGGAGGATTCTCTGCGGCGAGAAACGGCTTCAGGTTGTCGAGCGGGGATATCCAGACGGGAAGCTGGAGCAGTTCCTGGTTATGGAAGCGGGCGACTGAAGTACCGCTCCAGCACGCCCTGATAGATCGCGGTCAGCGCCAGCACATCAGCGACAGCGACGTTCTCGTCCACCTTGTGCATCGTCTGGCCGACGAGGCCGAATTCGACCACCGGGCAATGGTGGTGGATGAAGCGCGCGTCGGACGTACCGCCGGTGGTCGAATAGTCCGGAATGAGGCCGGTGGCGGCCTGCACTGCGTCTCGAACGATCGCAGCCAACTCGCCCGGTGGGGTCAGGAAGCTTTCCCCGGTGATCTCGAATTCCAGCTCATAGCCGCCCCCGGCATCGTCCAGGGCCTTGCGGATCAGCGCCTCGAGGGACGCGCTGCCGTAGCTGTCGTTGAAGCGGATATTGAACACCGCCCCGCCCTTGGCTGGGATCACGTTCGACGCGGTGTTGCCGACATCGATCGAGACCACCTCCAGGTTCGAGGGGTCGAAATGCGCGGTGCCCGGGTCGAGCTTGAGATCGGTCAGCGCCTGCAGGAGGCGGACAAGACGGGGCAGCGGGTTGTCGGCCAGATGAGGATAGGCGACATGGCCCTGGGTGCCGTGGACCGTCAGTCGCCCGGTCATGCTGCCGCGCCGCCCGACCTTGATCGTGGTACCGAGCGTATCGGGATTGGTCGGCTCGCCCAATAGGCAGGCGTCGACGGTCTCGCCCCGCGCGTTCATCCAGTCGAGCAGCGAGCGGGTGCCGTTCAGCGCCCTGCCCTCCTCGTCGCCGGTGACGAGGAAGCTGATCGAGCCGGCCGGCTTGCCGTTTCCGACGAAGGTTGAAGCCGCCGCGACCATCGCGGCCAGCGCGCCCTTCATATCGGCCGCGCCACGCCCATGCAGCCGGCCATTTTCGACGGTGCCGGCAAAAGGATCGCCGCCCCAGGCCGCCGCATCGCCGACCGGCACGACGTCGGTATGACCGGCGAAGGCGAAGTTGGGAGCGCCGTCACCCAGCCGCGCATAGAGATTGGCGATGGCCGGCCCGCCGCGCTCGTCGGAGCTGAGGCGATGGCAAGTGAAGCCCAGCCCTTCCAAAGCATCCGCCAGTACGCCGATGGCGCCTGCATCAGCCGGTGTGACGCTGGGGCAGCGGATCAGGTCTTGGGCAAGGGCAATGGGGTCGACGGCCATGATGGTTGCCGCGATCAGTCCCTGAGCAGCGCGTTGATCGACGTCGAGGACCGCGTCTTCGCATCCACCCGCTTCACGATCACCGCGCAGGCCAGCGACGGGCCCATCGTCCCGTCGGCCAGCGGCTTGCCCGGCAGTGCGCCCGGCACCACGACCGAATAGGCCGGCACGCGGCCATAGGTGACCTCGCCCGTGGCGCGGTCGACGATCTTTGTCGATTTGCCGAGGAACACGCCCATCGACAGGACCGAGCCCTGCTCGACGATCACGCCTTCGGCCACTTCGGAGCGGGCGCCGATGAAGCAGTCATCCTCGATAATCACCGGCTCGGCCTGCAGCGGTTCCAGCACGCCGCCGATGCCGGCGCCGCCGGAGATGTGGCAGTTGGCGCCGATCTGGGCGCAGGAGCCGACCGTGGCCCAGGTGTCGATCATCGTGCCCTTGGCGACATGGGCGCCGACATTGACGAAGCTTGGCATCAGCACGACGCCCGGCGCGATATAGGCGGAGCGGCGGACGACAGCGCCCGGCACCGCGCGGAAGCCGGCCTCGGCAAATTCCTTGTCGCCCCAGCCGGTGAACTTCAGCGGCACCTTGTCATAGCCGCCGGCCATCGGGTGAGAGTCGTTGAGGCGGAAGGACAGCAGCACGGCTTTCTTCAGCCACTGATTGACAGTCCAGCCGTCGGCGCCCTTCTCGGCGATGCGGTATTCGCCGCGATCGAGCCCGTCCAGGGCTGCTTCGACGGCGACGCGCGCCGGTCCCTGGCTCTTGGATGAGAGATGCTCGCGCTGCTCCCAGGACTCTTCGATGATCTTGGCGAATTCCGGCGTGGACATGGGCACTCTTGGCGCGTGGTTTTCAGGTTGGGCGGACCATGCGAGGCATGAGCCGCGCCTGTCAACGCGGATGCACGCAAGCGATCTATTCGCCCGCGTCATCCTTGCGATGGGCAGCGTGCTGCTTGCCGCCCGGCTTGCGCCAGTAATCCTCGGCGGCAATCGCGAAATTCAAATTCTCGGCATCCTCGATCTTGAAGCTGGTGATGCCGAGCAGATTGCCGCGCTCGTCGAACAGTCCGCCGCCCGACGACCCGGGCGAGATCGGCGCCGAGGTCTGGACATAGCGCACGCCACGCTGGGTCCGGAGGCCGGAGATGATCCCCTCGCTCAAGGTCGAGGTCAGCCCGCTGGGATTGCCGATCGTATAGACCTTCTCACCCACGGCCAGATCCCGATAGGGGCGGACGCCGACGATCGGGCGAAGCTGCATATGGTCGGCCTGGATGATGCAGCGGTCGGTGCGCGGGTCGGACGCGATGACTGTCGCCGTGTCCTTCTGCTTCTTCTGGATCAGGATGAGCTTGGAGCGGCCCTTCACGATATGGCAGTTGGTCAGCGCCTGAGTCTGGGTGATGGCGACCGCCGATCCCTCATAGACGCCCTTGCGCGCCTTGAACGCCGCATCGTCCTTCGCAGCGACGATCAGATAGATCGATGGCGCGGTCTGCTTGAACAGATCGACCGCGGATAGGACAGCGCCGGTGCTGGCCGCCGGCATTGGGGTTTCGAGTTTCGGGTAGTTGGCGGGGGCGGCCTGGGCGGCAGAAGCCACAAGCGCGAAGAAAATTGCAGGAAACAGCCGCAAAGGGACCTCCCAGGAATATCGGGAGAGTTTTACGGGTCGAGGCACCACTAAACCAGATACTTTGTACTCGTCATGCCCGGACTTAATGTTTAGCCCGGGTATGACGGTTAGGGACTTGGTAGTTCGATCCCTCGCCGTTCCAGCACCCCGTCCAGCCAGGAAATCAGATCGTCGGCGACAAAGTCGATATAACGCGGAATGCCCATGGTCTGCGGCTTGGCCCAGGCCGCCTCGCCTTTCAGCCAAACGGTAGCCATGCCCAGCGCCTTGGCCGGTTCCAGGTTGGCGGCGATGTCTTCGATCATGCAGGCGGTGTCGGGCTTGACCCCATGGCGGCGCAGCATCATCGCGTAGGAGGTGCGGTCGGGCTTGGGAAGGTAGTCGGCGGCGGCGATGTCGAAGATGTCCTCGAAATGCGCGGTGATGCCGATCCGCTCCATCACCCGTTCGGCGTGGATGCGCGAGGCGTTGGTGAAGATCAGCTTGCGGCCCGGCAAATGGCCCAGCTTCTGCACCAGCCCCGGATTGGCCTCGACCGAGGCGACATCGATATCGTGGACGTAATCGAGGAACGGGCCCGGCTCCAGCGCATGCTCGACCATCAGGCCGCGCAATGTCGTGCCATAGCGGTGGAAATAATCCTTCTGGCGCTCCAGCGCCGCGTCGGGGGCGATGTCGAAATGCTCGGCGATAAAGGCGGTCATGCGGCGGCTGATCTGGTCGAAGACGTGCGAGGCCGCCGGGTAGAGCGTGTTGTCGAGGTCGAAGACCCAGGTCTCGACCTTATCGAAAACAGCCGGAAAGCTCATCGCCGGGCTCTCAGCGCCGCCGTCAAGGTTCCGTCGTCGAGATAGTCCAGCTCGCCGCCCATGGGCACGCCGTGCGCCAGGTGCGTGACCTTGACCTCGGCGTCGATCAGCTGCTCCGCGATGTAGTGCCCGGTCGTCTGGCCCTCGACCGTGGCGTTGAGCGCCAGGATGATCTCGTGCACTTGGGGCTCGCGGGCGCGCTCGACCAGCTTGTCGATCGAAAGGTCGTCGGGCCCGACACCCTGGAACGGCGACAGCGTGCCGCCCAGCACATGATAGCGGCCGCGGAAGGCGCCGCTGCGCTCCAGCGCCCACAGATCGGCCACCTCCTCGACCACGCAGATGATCTCCGGATCGCGGTGCGGATCCGCGCAGATATTGCACGGGTCCTTGGTGTCGAGGTTGCCGCAGGTCGAGCAGTTGGTGACTGCGTTGGCCGCACTCTCGATCGCCTCGGCCAACGGCATCATGATGGTGTCGCGCTTCTTCAGCATGGTCAGCGCAGCGCGGCGCGCCGAGCGCGGCCCCAGACCCGGCAGCTTGGCCAGAAGCTGGATCAGCTTATCGATCTCGGTGCCGGCCAACTCAGTTCTTCGACGTAGCGGAAGATTGGGGCGCCACGGACAAGGGATGGACACCATCGGGCGCAGCGGCCAGCAGACGCTCCCATTTCAGAGCCGAGACCACCATGGCGTCGAGATCGTATTTGGGCTGCCAGCCGAACCGTTCCCTGATCCTGTCGGCGGCGGCGATCAGCTGCGGCGGGTCGCCCGGCCGGCGCGGCGCGCTTTTCACGTTGAGCGGTTCGCCGGTCGCACGCTCGACGGCGCGGATCACCTCGCGGATCGAGATGCCTTTGCCGTGGCCGCAATTCATCGTCAGGTTCTCACCGCCGGCCGCCAGATGGTTCAACGCCAGCAGATGCGCGTCCACCAGGTCGCTGACATGGATATAATCGCGCACACAGGTGCCGTCAGGGGTGGGGTAGTCCTCACCGAACAGGCCCAGCTCCGGCAGGATGCCGACTGCGACCTGGACCGCGCGCTTGATCAGATGGCTGGGCTTCTTGATGCTCTCGCCCGCCCGGCCCTCGGGGTCGGCGCCCGAGACGTTGAAATAGCGCAGCGCCACGTAACTCAGGCCATGCGCGGCCGAGGCGTCACGCAGCATGTGCTCGGTCATCAGCTTGGTCCAGCCGTAGGGATTGATCGGCTTGGTGACCGCGTCTTCCGGAATCGGCTGCGCCTCGGGCTCACCATAGACCGCGGCGGTGGAGGAGAAGACCATCTTGCGGATGCCGGCCGCGATCACCGCCTCGATCAGGGTCAGGCTGCCGACTGTATTGTTGCGGTAGTATTCCAGCGGATGGGTAACCGACTCCCCCACCTCGATGCTGCCAGCGAAATGCATCACGGCGTCGATCGGAAAGGCATTGAATACGGCGTGCATCGCCGCCGCATCGCCGATATCGGCCTGGATGAAGGTCATCTCCGGCGGCACCGCCCAGCGCCGGCCGGTCGACAGATTGTCGACGGCGATCACCGCATGGCCAGCTTCCGAAAGGGCGAGGATGGCATGGCTGCCGATGAACCCGGCGGCGCCGGTGACGAGGATCGTGCTCATGCCGCGATCATAGACCGGCGCTTCCGCGGCGGCCAAGCGTTGCCGCACGGAATTCCGGTTACAGTTCAGTAAGAAAGCGATATGAAGCCAAGAACAATGAGCACCGGAATATAAGAGGAGGATGTCGTGAGCTCAGAATTTGCGGGGAAGGCAGTCATCGTGACAGGCGCCGGCGGCGGCATCGGCCTGGCGACGGCGAGGGCCTTTGCCAAGGCGGGAGCAAACGTCGCGTTGGCTGATATCCAGGACACGCTGGGCGAAAAGGCCGCGCGGGGCATCGTCGCCGAGGGCGGCAGTGCGGTCTTCATCCATACCGATGTCAGCCATACGAAATCCGTCGCCGCCCTGGTGACGCGCACGGCCACGGCCTTTGGCCGGGTCGACTATGCCGTCAACAATGCCGGCATCGATCCGGAGGTCGCCCCGGACGCGGAGTGGGACGAGCATGTATTCGACAAGATCACGGCCGTGAACCTCAAGGGCGTGTTCTTGTGCATGAAGCACGAGTTGCACCAGATGGAAAAGCAGGGCGGCGGCGTGATCGTGAACGTCGCCTCGATCGCGGGTCTCACAGCCGTCTACAACAAGCCGGCCTATACGGCGAGCAAGCACGGCGTCATCGGCATGACCAAGGCTGCTGCGCTGCAATTTGCCCGCAAGAATATCCGCATCAATGCCATGTGCCCGGGCGGCGTCGACACGCCGATCACCGAGCAGAACCATGGCGGTGACATGGGCTTCCTGGCCAAAATGAACGACGCCCACCCGATCGGCCGCATCTCCGCCCCAGAAGAGATCGCCGACGGCATCCTCTATATGTGCTCCAGCCAATCGTCCTTCATGGTCGGCCACGCGATGGTGCTGGATGGCGGCCTGACGGCGGGGTGAGAGCAAACTTTACGTTTTGATCATTCCCACCACCGTCATGCCCGGGCTTGACCCGGGCATCCACGCGTCTCCATCCGTGCAATTGCCAGACGTAAGCATTATCGGCACGGCGTGGATGCCCGGATCAAGTCCGGGCATGACGATCTAAGAAGTGTCGGAGAGAACGGCCCGATTGCCTAGAGCGGCATCACCCAGGTAGCTTCACGGCCCTTCTCGACATCCTGGACGCGCATCTGCACGCGCTGGCCGGCTTCGAGAACGTTGAGCCCGGAGCGCCGCAGAACGCTTTTATGGACGAAGACGTCCTTGGCGGAATCGTCGGCGGTGATGAAGCCGAAGCCCTTGTCGGGCTTGAACCACTTGACCGTTCCTGCCATTTCCTCTTCTGGTCCGGGCTCGGGCATCGCGGGGCGCTGATGCGTCGGCGCGGTGCCGAGGCTCAACGTTTCGACGATGCGCATCACCTGCGGCCCCTTGGGACCCTGGCCGATTTCGCAGACGAGCTCAGCCTGGTCGCCCAGCTCCTGAAGGCCGGCGCGGTGCAGGACGGAGACATGGAGGAAAGCGTCAGGCGCGCCGTCGGTCGGCGACACGAAGCCAAAGCCTTTGGCTGCGTTGAACCATTTGAGGCGCGTACGGACGGCTAGACCGCCGCTATTTTCGTTATCAAATTCGTGACCGAACCGCGACAATGAACTAACCTTCGCCAGAGGATAGTCCAACTCCATTAGGAACTGGTCATTAACTCTATCTCCCGGAATGCGCGACGCCAAACGGTTTTTTTAAGTCCAAGGCCCGATTTTCAAAGTTTTTGCATTGTAAACGACAGGACGGCAGTCTCAGTTGGCGTTACGCGTGTTTCGATTACCGAGTTGGGGAAGATTCTGAACATGACGGCGGTTCCCAAGACCGAAGACACTGCATGGCCCTGGCTGGCCCATTATCCCGAGGCGATGGACTGGCACGCCGATATTCAGGTTAAGCCGCTTTATGCCCTGCTGGACGACACGGTGGCGAAGCATCCGCACCAGCCGGCGTTCAATTTCATGGGCAAGAAATCGACCTATGCCGAACTCGGCAAGATGGTCGACCGGTTCGCTTGCGGCTTGAAAAAGCTGATAAAACCAGGTGATCGCGTCGGGCTTCTGTTGCCCAACTGCATCTATTACCCGGTCGCCTATTTCGCCATCCTGAAATGCGGCGGCACAGTGGTGAACTGCAACCCGCTCTATACCGCGAAAGAACTGCAGCACCAGATCCTGGACAGCGGTGCGCAAGTCATGGTGACGATCGACGTCACCCCGATTGCCAACAAGCTGATCGCGCTGACCGATGTCTGCAAGCTGAATACTGTCGTGTTTTGTCCCATGGCAGACATTCTGCCCTTCCCGACCAGCCTGCTCTACAGACTGGCCAAGCGGAAAGACATCGCCAAGGTCCCGTCCGACCGGCGTTTCGTCCATTACGGCCGGCTGGTCGCGAATGACGGCAATATCGTGCCGCATCCGGTCGATCCTCATCGCGATATCGCCGTGCTGCAATATACCGGCGGCACGACCGGCGTGCCGAAGGGCGCGATGCTGACCCATGCCAACCTCTATGCCAACGCGGTGCAGATCGAAGGCTACAAGATGGAGCTGGTGCCGGGCGTCGACAGGATGCTGGCTGTCATACCCTTCTTCCATGTCTTCGCCATGACCACGTGTATGAACAACCCGATCCTGGCCGGGATCGAGATCGTCGCACTGCCCCGCTTCGACGTTCTCCAGGTGTTGAAGACGATCGACAAGACGAAGCCGACGCTGTTTCCCGCCGTACCCACGATCTATACGGCGATCAGCAACCATCCCGACCTCAAGAAATACGACGTCTCCTCAATCCGGTGCTGCATCTCGGGCGGCGCGCCGCTGCCGCTGGACGTGAAGGAGACGTTCGAGCGGCTGACCGGCTGCCAGCTGCTGGAAGGTTACGGCCTGTCGGAGACCTCGCCCACCGTCAGCTGCAACCCGCCGCGCGGCGTCAGCAAATCGGGCTCGATCGGCATCCCGGCGCCGCAAACGATCATCGAGCTCATTTCGATGGAGGACCGGATAACCCCGGTGCCCCAGGGCGAGCCGGGAGAGGTCTGCATTCGCGGACCGCAGGTTATGGCCGGTTATTGGCAAAAGCCTGAGGAGACCGAATCCGCAATGTTCGGCGGCCGCTTCCACACCGGCGACATCGCGACGATGGACGATGAAGGCTACACCTTCATCGTCGACCGGCTGAAGGACATCGTCATCGCTTCCGGCTACAAGATCTATCCGCGCAAGGTGGAGGAGGAGGTTTATCGCCATCCCGCCGTCGAGGAAGCCGTCGCCGGCGGCGTGCCCGACAAATATCGCGGAGAAACGCTGAAGGTCTGGATCAAGCTGCATGAGGGGCAGACCTTGACGGCTGAGGCGCTGACCGCTTTCCTGAAGGACAAGCTGTCGCCGATCGAGCTGCCCAAGCTGATCGAGTTCCGCGACAAGCCGCTGCCCAAGACGCTGATCGGCAAGCTGTCCCGCAAGGACCTGATCGCCGAGGAGGCCGGCAAGGCGAAAAATAACGCTGCCTGAGCAGGCTTTTTGCACCCGAAGCCGCTTGCGTCGTACAATCCGCGCACTATTTAGCGCGATATCGTGGTCAGAAGCCCACCGGGCACCGCGGTGGCATCGTTCCAAAACCAAATGCGACTAAGACAGTCGGAGACAATAATTTCATGACAAACGCCGTCATCACGCACTTCCGCCGCTCGCCGTTCCACTTCGCCACCAAGGGTGCGCTCGCCAAGACCCGGCCGGACGACATCGCCGCCCAGGTGATCGCGAAGCTGGTCGCCGACAGCGGGGTGAAGCCCGAGGACATCGAGGACCTGATCCTCGGCTGCACCTTCCCCGAGGCCGAGCAGGGCCTGAATCTCGGCCGCATCCTGGGCTTCATGACCCATCTGCCGCTCTCGGTCGCGGGCACGACGGTGAACCGGTTCTGCGGCTCGTCGATGACGGCGATCCATATGGCGGTGGGCGCCATCTCCGCCGGAGCCGGCGACGTGTTCATCTGCGCCGGCGTCGAGTCCATGAGCCGCGTGCCGATCCCGGGCTTCAACCCCTCGCCCAATCCCGCGCTCTATAAGGAATATCCGCAGGCCTATATCTCGATGGGCGAGACTGCCGAGAACCTGGCCAAGAAGTACCAGATCAGCCGCACCAAGCAGGAAGAGCTGGCCGTCACCTCGCACCAGCGCGCCGCCGCCGCCGCGAAGGCCGGCAAGTTCGATGAAGAGATCGTGCCGATCCAGACCAAGGGCGGCGTTGTGTCGACCGACGGGACGATCCGTCCCGACACCAGCCTGGAAGGCCTGGCGGGACTGAAGCCGGCCTTCGACACTGCCGGCTCGGTTACCGCCGGCACCTCCTCCCCGCTGACCGACGGCGCTTCCGGCGTGATCGTGATGTCCGAGGAATACGCCAAGGCGAACGGCTTCAAGCCGCTGGCCCGGATCAAGGCGATGGCCGTCGCCGGCTGTGCGCCGGAGATCATGGGCATCGGCCCCGTGCCGGCGACGCAGAAGGTGCTGAAGCGCGCCGGCCTGTCGCTCTCCGATATCGGCATCATCGAGCTCAACGAGGCCTTCTCAGCCCAGTCGCTCTCGGTGGTCCAGGACCTGGGCATCGACCTCGCCAAGATGAATATCGACGGCGGCGCGCTGGCGTTGGGCCATCCGCTGGGCGCATCGGGTGCCCGCATCACCGGCAAGGCGGCCAGCCTGCTGAAGCGTGAGGGCAAGCAGTTCGCGCTGGCCACCATGTGCATCGGCGGCGGCCAGGGCATCGCGACCGTTCTCGAGGCCGTCTAAATGGCGCGCGAAATCAGGAAGGTCGCGGTCATCGGCGCTGGCGTCATGGGCGCAGCGATTGCTGCCCACGTAACCAATGCCGGGCTACCGGTCGTGCTGCTCGACATCGTCTCCAAGGATCCGAACGACCGCAGCGCCATCGCCAACGGCGCGGTCGCGAAGATGCTGAAGACCGAGCCGGCCCCGTTCATGAGCCCGCGCAACGCCAAGCTGATCACCCCCGGCAACCTGGAGGACGACCTCAACCTCCTCGCCGATTGCGACTGGATCGTCGAGGCGATCATCGAGAACGTGAAGATCAAGCACGATCTCTATGCCAAGCTGGAAGCGGTGCGGAAGGAAGGCTCGATCGTCACTTCCAACACCTCGACCATCCCGCTCAAGAATCTGATCGAGGGCCGGTCCGAGGCGTTCCAGCGCGATTTCGCCATCACCCACTTCTTCAACCCGCCGCGCTATATGCGGCTGCTGGAGCTGGTGTCGGGCGACAAGACCGCGCCGGACGTGACCGACACGCTGGCCAAGTTCTGCGATGTGGGGCTGGGCAAGGGCGTCGTGCGCTGCCACGACACACCGGGCTTCATCGCCAACCGCATCGGCATGATGTGGATGCAGGCGGGCCTCAATTCCGCCGAGGATTCGGGCCTGACGGTCGAGGAGGCCGACAAGGTCGCCGGCAAGGTGATGGGCTTCCCCTCCACCGGCCTGTTCGGCCTGTTCGACCTGGTCGGCATCGACCTGATGCCCCATGTCTCGTCCAGCATGGCCGGCAACCTGCCGCCGACCGATTCCTATCATCAGGAGCTGCGCGTCTCCGCGCTGATCACCAAGATGATCGAGACCGGCTATACCGGCCGCAAGGGCAAGGGCGGTTTCTACCGCATGATCAAGAACGGCGCCGAGCGCCGGAAGGAAGCGGTGGACCTCAAGACCGGCGAGTATCACGCGGTGCAGCCGGTGATGCTGCCCGGGCTCGACGCCGCTCTGGCCGACCGCAAGACCGGGCTCAAGACCCTGCTGTCGGGCGACGACAAGGCCGCGAATTTCGCCTGGGGCATGCTGGCCCCGACCTTCGCCTATTCGGCCGACCTGGTGGGCGAGATCGCCGACACCCTGGTCGAGGTCGATGACGGCATGAAGCTCGGCTATGGCTGGAAGTTCGGCCCTTTCGAGCTGATGGATCAGGTCGGCACCGGCTGGCTGGCCGAGCAGTACAAAGCCAAGGGCCGCAAGGTGCCGAAGCTGCTGGAGATCGCCGCCGGCCGCAGCTTCTACCGGGTCGAGAACGGCCAGTTGCAGTTCCTGGGCCTGGACAGCGAGTATCACGACGTGAAGCGCGCCGAGGGCGTGCTGCTGCTCGCCGACATCAAGCGCAAGTCCAAGCCGCTGTCCAAGAACGGCTCGGCCAGCCTGTGGGATATCGGCGACGGCGTGGTGTGCCTGGAGTTCCACTCCAAGGCCAACGCGCTGGATCCCGACATCATGGGCATGATCGGCAAGGCGCTGGCGCTGATCGGCGACGGCAAGGGCCAGTGGAAGGCGCTGGTCGTCGCCAATGACGCAGACAACTTCTCGGTCGGCGCCAATCTGGGCCTCGTCATCTTCGCGATCAATATCGGGCTCTACGACCAGCTCGAGGAGATGATCGGCACGGGGCAGCAGATCTACAAGGCGCTGAAATATGCCCCCTTCCCCGTCGTCTCGGCCCCGGCCGGCCGGGCGCTCGGCGGGGGCTGCGAGATCACGATGCACAGCTCTGCCGTACAGGCCCATGCCGAGACCTATATGGGCCTCGTCGAGGTCGGCGTGGGCGTGCTGCCGGGCTGGGGCGGCTGCAAGGAATTGCTGGGCCGTCAGCTGGAGAACCCGCGCCTGCCCAAGGGCCCGATCCCGGCGGTCGCGTCGGCGTTCCAGACCATATCGACTGCCCAGGTGTCGAAGTCCGCGGCCCAGGCCAAGGACCTGCTGTATCTGCGCGAGAGCGACGGCATCACCATGAACCGGGACCGTCTGCTGGCCGACGCCAAGGCCAAGGCTTTGTCGCTGGTCGAGGGCTACGCACCGCCCAAACCGCACGAATACCACCTGCCCGGCGCAACCGGCCGTACCGCCCTTTCGATGGCGGTGCATGATTTCGTCACGGCCGGCAAGGCGACGCCCTACGACGTCGTGGTATCGGACGCGGTCGCCCAGGTGCTTACCGGCGGCGACACGGACTTCCTCGACACGCTGACCGAGGACGATATCAGCAAGCTGGAACGCAAGGCCTTCATCGGCCTGTGCAAGCAGGATGGCACGATCGACAGGATCGAGACCATGCTCACCACCGGCAAACCGCTCAGGAACTGAGGAGGAGTTAGCCACAGATTTTCACAGATTACACAGATGGAAGACCCAAACGAATCCCGTGACGAGCAGACTTTCGCCGTTATCGGCGCCGGAATGGCGGTGCATCGGGAATTAGGGCATGGGTTTCTGGAGGCCGTTTATCAGGAGGCTTTAGGAGTAGAATTCGACTATAGGCAAATCCCCTATAGGAGGGAGCTTGCACTGCCGGTGACCTACCGGGGTCAGCCGTTAAACGCTTTCTACCGAGCTGATTTTATTTGTTTTGGAAACTTGCTCGTTGAACTAAAGACGCTCCCTCGGCTTTCGAATGTCGAATTCGCTCAGGTGATCAACTACCTGAAGGCTTCGGGCCTTCGCAAAGCACTGCTTCTGAATTTCGCCGCCGATAAGCTTGAATATAAACGGTTGGTTCTTTGATCTGTGTTTATCTGTGTAATCTGTGGCTAATCATCATGAATAACCGTTGGCTAAGCTGAACACATCTTTGTCGACGCTTCCATCTTCAAGG
>DATBAZ010000045.1:0-4519 GCA_036271255.1 Alphaproteobacteria bacterium | reverse complement strand
GGACAATGCCGACCGCGAGGGGATGGTCGCGCGCCTGCAGAAGGCGATCGTGATCAAGCTGCAGACCCGCAACCTGTTCACCGTCACCTATTCCGACACCGACCCGCAGCTGGCGCAGAGCGTGGTGTCGAACGTGCTGTCGCTGTTCATGGAATCGAGCGCGGGCGACAGCCGAACCGACATCGACAGCGCCCAGCGCTTTCTGCAGACCGAAATCGACCGGCTGGAAACCCAGTTGCGCGAGGCGGAGCGCAAGAAGTCGGAATTCCAGGCCCGCTATTACGACCTGCTGCCCGGCGCCGACAACGGCATGTCGCGTCTGGAGCAGGCCCGCGCCGACGTGCAGAAGATCACTGAAGACCTGAACGATTCGATCGCCGAGCGCGACAGCCTGCAGAAGCAGCTCGAGGCGCAGCAGCAATACAGCACCGAGGTCATGCCCGACAAAACGCCCGCGCTCGGCTCGGGAGATTTATCGACGTCGCCACAGACCCGGCTGGCCCAGCTCAAGACCCAGCTCGAGACCGCGCGGTCGACGCTGACCGACGCCCACCCGGTCGTGATCGCGCTGAAGCATCAGATCGCCGCTGCGCAGCAGGAAGTTAATCGGACGCAAACCGAGGCGAAGGACAAGAAGGGTCCGACCTCGCAGAACATCGCCAACCCGGTCTATATCCAGCTGGCGTCGCAGCTGTCCGACAAGGAAACCAAGATCGCGTCGCTGCGCCGCCGCCTGGTGTCTTCCGAGGAAGACCGCGACAAGATCGAGGACGAGGCCCGCCGGGCGCCCAGCGTGGGCGCGGAATACCTGAATCTCGACCGCGACTACGAAGTCGTGAAGAAGAACTATACCGAACTGCTGGCACGCCGCGAATCGGCCCAGATCGCCGAGAATGCCGACAAGAAGGGCGACAAGATCGATATCAAGACGATCGACACGCCCGAAGTGCCGACCCTGCCGTCGTCGCCGAACCGGCCGCTGTTCCTGTCTATGGTGCTGGTCGCGGGCCTGGGTGCGGGCGTCGGCGTCGCCTTCGTGCTGAGCCAGATCGACAGCTCCTACTCCACCACCACGGCGCTGCAGGCGCTGGGCCTGCCGATCCTGGGGTCGATCTCGGTGATCAATTCCTTCGACCGCCGCCCCAAGCACTGGTTCCTCAGCGCCAAGGCCTTCGCCGCTGCAGTCGTCATGCTGGTCGTCATTTATGGCGGATTGCTGCTGGCCTTTATCGGCCTGCATCATAAGGGGGCCTGATGGCCGGTAACCGTTTCGACATGATCGAGCGCGCGGCCGCCCGGCTGCGCCGCGACACGCCGGCACAGAAGCCGGTGATCGACCAGACCGCGCCGCCGGCTCCGGCCCAGGCTGCGCCGCAGGAAGACGCTCAATCCCCCGCGCCTCAGCAGCCTTTCGCCGCGCCGAAGCCCGACAGCTCCATCGACCGCTCGTCCCGGCCGCCGCAGCCTGGCAACCAGCCCGGGGCCGCCGTAACCCCGCCCAATCCGCCGCGGCAGCTGATCCATAATCTGCAACAGATGCCGCTCAAGCGTCAGTCGCAGGCCACACCGCCCGACGACGCGCCGATGCCGGTCGCGCCGCCCGTGCCGCAAGAGGTCAAGGCGCCGGCGGTCAAGACGAGCCGCAGCGTCGTTCTGGACACCGCTCGCCTGGCATTGGCGGGCACGATCGACTGGACCGCGGACCGCACGCCGGTGATGGAAGAGCTCAGGCTGATCAAGCGCCGCCTGCTGCGCCGTGCCTTCAACGAGGCGAACGGGCCGGATTCGATCTCGCACCTGGTCATGATCACCAGCGCCAAGCCGCGCGAGGGCAAGACCTTCTGCTCCACCAATATCGCGATCTCGATCTCGCTGGAGGAGGATTACAACGTCCTGCTGGTCGATGCCGACGTCCGCCGCCAAGCCCTACGGCAGAATCTGGGTCTGGAAGCCAATCAGGGCTTCGTCGACCTGCTGCTCAACCCCGGGCTGGACATGGCAGACGTCCTGCTGCGCACCAATATCCCGCGGCTGTCGATCCTGCCGGCCGGCATGATGAGCGACCGCGCGCCCGAACTGCTGGCCTCCAGCCGGATGCGCGACCTGATCGACGACATGGCGCAGCGCTATCGCGACCGCATCATCATCTTCGATACCGCCCCCTGCCTTGTCAGCAGCGATGCCGCGACCTTGGCGGCGCATGTCGGGCAGGTGGTGTTCGTGGTCGAGGCCGAGCAGACCCAGCAGCATGAGATCGTGGCGGCGCTGAACCTGATCAGCGCCTGCCCGGACATCGCGCTGGTGCTGAACAAGGCGCAGCCGCTCGCCACCACCTCCTATGGCGGTTACGGGGCGTATTGATTCTGCATTACCGGGCGCGGGAAAACATGCTGCGCCCCGAAGGACTAAAAAGAACGGTGCGCGACCTAAGACCGGCGCTGATCCTTGGCCTGACCAGCCTCTCCGTCGGCGGCTTGGCATTCGCCCAGACGCAGCCCCAATCGGGCAGCACCCAATCCCAATCCGGCGATGCAGCAGCCCTGAACGCCGGCGGTCCCACCGGTATCACCATCACGCCGTCGATCGGCGTCAGCGAGCTCTATGGCGAGAATCAGGTCGGAACCGGCGCCAGCCAGCCCCAATTCGTCACCCAGATCACGCCCGGCATCAGCGTCACCGGCGAAACGGCGCGGACCAAGATCGACTTCAACTATCAGCCGACCTTCAATCACTTCGAAAGCGGCGGCTCGAAGGACCGGATCGACCAGAACCTCAATACCGACGGCGAGATCGACCCGATCCAGGATACGCTGACGGTCAAGTTCCAAGGCTATGCCAACACCGCCGATGCCGCTGGCAACGCCAGCAACCAGCAAGGCATCCTGGTGCCGACCAACAACCGTATTCTGTATTACATCGGCAATATCGCGCCCCGCTATCAGGCGAATTTCCACGATATCGCGACCATCGAGGCGAGCTACAGCGTGAACTCGACCAATACCAGTGTCGAGGGAACGAAGGTGCCGGGGCTGGGGATCAACTCCACCAACTCGCTGGGCCGCAACGCGCTGATATCGATCGGATCGGCCGAATCCTTCGGCCGGTTCAGCCTGAGAGCCGACTTCGCAGACAACACCAACAGCGGCTCGGGCATGAACACCCAATCCACCAGCGACGTGGATACGGTGACGCTCAGCTACCACATCAACCGAAACTTCGCTGCCAGCGGCTCGATCGGCTACCAGTCGATCAACTATCCGGATAACGGCGTCGACAATCCCGGTTATCGCAGCAGCGGCATCACCTGGACCCTCGGCCTCACCATCACCCCGAACGACCTCAGCACCATATCGCTCGGCTATGGCAAGCAGCAGGGCTCTTACAATCCCAGCATCCAGGTCGGCTATGCGCTGGGGCCGCGCACGAATATCAGCGCCAGTTATCTTGTAACGGTGCAGAATCAGCTGACTTCGACGTTGGCCAACTTCAAATATCTGGTCTACGACCAGTTCGGCAATCCGATCGACAGCCGCACGGGTTTACCTTTTAGCGCGGTGAATCAGAGTTTTGCTTCGCAGAACATCCTGTTTCGTGATAAGCCCGCATTGGTATCCATATCGCACCAGTTCACGCGATCGGCCGTGACGCTGACCGGTCAGTACGAGGTCCGAAACTCCTTGAGCGGCATCCAGATAGATTCCAAGGTCGTGAGCGGGTCGGTCAACTATTCGCGACAGTTCTCTCCCCTGGCTCAGGGCAATGTAAGTCTCGGCTATACGCAGAGCGAAACCAAAACATTCGGGTCGCCCTCCGATCGCGCCCGAAGCGTAAGCATTTCTGGACAGTTGCTTTATAATCTCAGTGACACTACGTCGATCAATGTCGTCGAGAATCTATTCCGCACGATCAGCAATGATTCGCAGAACAACTCGCTGACCCAGCAATTGACGGTCGGATTGAGGAAATCTTTCTGAGATGTATGCCGAGTACTACAATCTAACCGGGCTGCCCTTCCAATTAACGCCCGATTCGCGCTTTTTCTTCGAGAGCAGCGTCCACGCCAAGGCGATGGCGCACTTGACCTACGGCCTCAATCAGGCCGAGGGGTTTATCGTCATCACCGGCGATGTCGGGGCCGGCAAGACCACGCTGGTGGAGCATCTCTGCTCCACCCTCGATCCCGAGCAATATGTCATCGCCCGCATCCTCTCGACCCAGATTTCGGCGGAAGACACGCTCCGTCTGGTCGCCAGCGGCTTCGGCCTGCAGGCAGAAGGCCTGACCAAGGGCGAGCTGATGCGGCGGTTCGAGGACATGCTCGTCGCCAATTTCAACGATGGCCGCCGCTCCCTCCTGGTGATCGACGAAGCGCAGAACCTGACAGTTCCGGCGATCGAGGAGCTGCGGATGCTGTCGAACTTCACCGTCAACCATTCGCCGCCGCTGCAAAGCTTCCTGTTAGGTCAGCCGCAGTTCCGCGGCATCATGGGCCTGCCGGAGCTGGAGCAGCTGCGGCAGC
>DATBAZ010000044.1:0-2666 GCA_036271255.1 Alphaproteobacteria bacterium | reverse complement strand
CGGCCGCCGCCTGCGCGAGGCGATGGGCGACATCGCCCCGGAGAATGTGCTCGACCCGCAGGTCGTGCTGCTTTCGCCCGGCATCTACAATTCGGCGTATTTCGAGCATGTCTTCCTGGCGCGCGAGATGGGCGTCACCCTGGCCGAGGGGCGGGACCTGGTGGTGGTCGACAGCCGGGTCTATCTGCGCACCATCGCCGGCTTGCGGCGGGTCGACACGATCTATCGGCGCATCGACGACGATTTCCTCGACCCGCTGGTCTTCCGTGAGGACAGCATGCTGGGCGTGCCCGGCATCATGGACGCCTATATGAAAGGCAATGTGCACCTCGCCAACGGCGTCGGCACAGGGGTCGCGGACGACAAGGCGGTCTATGCCTATATGCCCCGGCTGATCCGCCATTATCTGGGTGAAGACCCGATCATCCCCAATGTCGAGACCCACCTCTGCAACGAGGCGGAGGGGCTCGCCTACACGCTGGCCAATCTGGAAAAGCTGGTGGTCAAGCCGGTCGGGGCATCGGGCGGCTACGGCGTGATGATCGGACCGCGTTCGACAAAGGCCGAGATCGAGGAGACGCGGGCCAAGATCGTCGAGGATCCCGGCAACTTCATCAGCCAGCCGGTGATCGGCCTCTCGGTCTGCCCGACCGTCTGCGATGACGGGATCGAGCCACGCCATATCGACCTGCGCCCCTTCGCCGTGACCGGCAAGGATACCTGGGTTCTTCCCGGCGGGCTTACCCGCGTTGCGCTGCGCAAGAACTCGCTGGTGGTGAATTCCAGCCAGGGCGGCGGGTCTAAGGATACGTGGGTGCTGTTCCCCGAGGGAGACCGCTGATGCTGCTCTCCCGCCACGCCGAAGCCGCCTTCTGGATGGCGCGCTATGTCGAGCGCGTCGAGAATCTCGCTCGTCTGCTCGACGTGCAGAATGTGTTCGCCGCCGATACGCGCGATCCGGGCAGCTGGCGCTCGATACTGCTGCTGAATTCCGACGAGACACGGTTCCTGGAAACGCACGACCAGGCGGACCGCGAATCGGTGACCCAGTTCTATGTGCTGGACCAGGACAATCCGAGCTCGATCGTCGCCGCCATCCATATGGCGCGGGAGAATGCCCGGGCGCTCAGGCCGCTCATCCCGACCGAGATGTGGACCCAGCTCAACGTCTTCCACCGCAGGATTCATGCGCTGACGCCGGCCGATCTCAGCGAGGCGCGGCTGCCGCGCACCTATGCGATAATCAAGGACGGCTGCCAGGCCCATACCGGCATTACGGAGGGCACGTTCTTCCGCGACGAGGCGTGGTATTTCTATTCGATCGGCCGCTCGATCGAGCGCGCCGACCAGACCACCCGCCTGCTCGACATCAAGTATCACCAGCTGCTGCCGTTCGGCGCCGCTGTCGGCTCGGGCTTCGATATCGGCCAGTGGAACTCGGTGCTGCGCTCGGCCGCCGCCTACTATGCCTATCGCCGGGCGCATTTCGGCGCGATCAGCCCGGCGACGGTGGCCGGATTCCTGCTGCAGAACCGTGCTTTCCCACGCTCCGTCGCGCTCTGCGTCGACGATATCGGGCGGGTGCTGACCGCGCTGCGCTCACGTTATCACTTGCGCGGCGGCGTGGCGGTGCTGGAGCGGATCGACGAGCTTCAGGCCGAGCTTACCCGCTCGATCGACAGCGTCCTGATCGGCGGCCTGCATGAGTTCCTGGATATGCTGCAGACCATCCTCGGCCGTCTCGGCGGCGATATCGCACGCGATTTCTTCCTGTATGGGGAGGTCGCCGGCCAGGCGCAGTCGCAGAGCCAATAGGGGCGAGGGCAGACCCTATTTCGCCGGCGGCGGCACGATCCTTTCGAGCTTGTTGAACTTGGCGATGATGCGGGGATGCAGCACCATTTCCTCATCGGTGCTGATCGTGGCGCCGATCATGTCGGCGCTGAATACGACCTCATCGCCGATCGCCAGCGAACTCACCAGCCTGCCCATCGGCGATGCCTGCTGGAACAGCGTGAAATAGGTCGCATCGGAGGCCTGGTTGTCCCAGGTCTCGATCGTCACGTTCGGTGAGATCTCGATCTCAACCGATTGTGTGCCCAGCGGGTTCTTCTTGCTGTCCTTGAAGACGCCGACCCAATCCATGGCGACGTGGGACAACCCCATGAAATTGTGAGTCGCGCTCTGCATGGCCATCCGCGCGTTCCGGCGGGCATCGATGCTCCGGGCGGACAGATATTGCCGCCGGGCGTCCTGGACGATGCCGATATACTCCGCTTCCCGCGGCGGCAGTGGCGCCCTTGCGGAACCGATGATCTGGTTTGCCGGCGGTGGCGCTGCGGGCGGTGGCGGTTTCGTCTGGGCGATTGCCGCGGGCGCGACGAGGATAAGAGCGAGCGCCAACTTTCGCATCGGGATGACCTATAGGCTCAGGCGGGGGCGGCTCTGTAACGGCGCCGCCGGAAGATTAGACCTATCATCGCCATGCCGGTGCCGAACAGTGCCAGCGTCCCGGGTTCGGGGGTCGCGACCTGAGTGCCGCCGGAGCCCGAGTCGCTGGTCTGATAGGTCGGCAGGGCAAGGGTGAAGCCGACATAATTGACCTGGGCGCCGCCGGTGTAGTTCGCGGCGATCACGGCGCCGTTGATATTCCCGTTGTTGAAATT
>DATBAZ010000043.1:0-2373 GCA_036271255.1 Alphaproteobacteria bacterium | reverse complement strand
TGCGGAAAAGACTCGCATCGTCACGCCCAACGGCCCCGGCATGACGATATTCTCGCCAGACGGGACCTACGGCTATGTCTGCTCGTCCTTCAACCCGGAAGTCGACGTGATCGCGGTCGCCGATCACAAGATCGTCGGCACTGTCGCGCAGGCGAGCCCGTTCTGCCCGGATATCGCAGCTACGCCTGACGGCAAGCAGGTCTGGTTCACCCTGAAAGATTCGGGCAAGACCGAGATCTTCGACGCCAAACCGCCCTTCGCGGTGCTGAAGACGCTCGATACCGGGCCGATCACCAATCATGTGAACATCGTCCGCAATGCCCACGGGCAGTTCGCCTATGTCACGATCGGCGGGCTGAACCAAGTGCAGGTCTTCCGCACCGATACTTTCGCTAAGGTCGCCACCATTCCAGTCGGCAAGCTGCCGCACGGCATCTGGCCGTCGGGCGACGGATCGCGGGTCTATGTCGGTCTGGAGAATGACGACATGATGGTCGCCATCGACACGATGACCAACATGGTGGTCGGCTCGGTGCCGATCGGCCAGGCGCCGCAGGCCGTCGCCTATGTGCCGGACGCCGTCACCGAGGGCGCGGGCACGGACGGGCTGCAGCCGCTTGGGCTGGCCGGGCAGACCGTGCATTTTACGATGGCGGGAAAGCAGGCTGCTGGCACCCAGCCCCCGACCAGCGTGACCCTGTTCGATCAGGGCCTGATCCAGGTGCTGGAGGCCGCGGTTACCGGGCTCGAGTCGAAGCACGCTTACGTGCTGGCGCTGTCGGAGCAGCCCAGCGGTGGCGGGCCGCGCGAGCCTCTGGCGAACTTCACGACCAACCCGGCTGGTGCAGCGATCGTCAACGCGGTTGGTCCAATTCGCCAGATCGTCCAGGACCCGGCTGAGGCACGCCGGCGGTACTTGGTCATCGTGCCGGTATCGGCTACAGAGTCGGAGCCTGCGGTCCAGGTGCAGGCGCCCTAGTTTACGGTAGCGCCGACATGACCGCCTATCTGCTCATCCGCGTCGCCGTCACCGACTGGGATCGCTACCGCGAATATATGGCACTGACCCCTGCCGCGCTTGCCAGGTACCAGGGCCGCTTCATCGCCCGCGGCGGGGAGAGCGTGACCCTGGAAGGGCCGGAGGAAACCCGCCGCCTGGCGCTGGTCGAGTTCCCGAGCCTGGAACTGGCCAAGACCTTCTATGCCTCACCCGAATACCAGGCGGCCAAGGCGCTGCGGGATGGCGCCTGCGAGGCTGAGTTCATCGCGCTGGACGGCGTTTAGCGCAGTTCGTCGATAGAGGCCGCGTGTTCGCCGAAGGCCCGTTCGTTTCCCAAACCCTGACCCCATAGTTGCATCCGCGCCGCGTGGCTATGCACGGCGCCAAGAACTATGCCTGCGAACTGGGAGACATCCGAACATGAACACGCAAAGATTCGCTGTCGTCGCGCTGCTTGCCGCCTCTTGCGCTTTCGTCGCCTTGGCCGATCCGCTGCCGGCCAATATCGCCGCTGCGGAGAAGGATCCGGCCCGCGCCGAGCAGGCCAAGGTCGATGCGGTGCGCCATGGGCCTGAGATACTGGCCTTTGCCGGGGTGCAGACGGGCGCCAAGGTGGTGGACCTCATTCCGGGCGGCGGTTATTGGACCGGCCTGTTCTCGGCCTCGGTCGGCTCGGGCGGCCATGTCTATGCCGTCTGGCCGGCGGAATACGTCAAGGTGGATAGCGATGAGGTGAAGCCCTATCGCGAGGTCGCGGCGAAATACGCCAATGTCAGCATTCTCGAGCAGCCGGCCGCCGGCTTCACCGCACCTGAGAAGGTGGACTTCGTCTTCACCGCCCAGAACTATCACGACTATCCCGACAAGTTCATGGGGCCGACCGACCCGGCTGTGCTCAACAAGGCGGTGTTCGCGGCGCTGAAGCCCGGCGGCACCTATCTCATCGTCGACCATGTCGCCCAGGCCGGCAGTGGGTTACGCGACACTGATACGCTCCACCGCATCGATCCCGCGACCGTGAAGTCCCAGGTAATGGCGGCCGGCTTCCAGTTCGTCGGCGAGAGCAAGCTGTTGGTCAATCCGGCGGACGATCACACCAAGAAGGTCTTCGATCCGTCGGTCCAGGGGCACACGGATCAGTTCATCTATAAATTCCGCAAGCCCGGCTGAGCTCGAAGCGGCAAGTAAAGGGCTCGCCGGCGCCGACCCCGCGATTCTGATCGAGACGCCGATCGAGTCCGCCGGCAAATCGATGTACGCGGTCAAGCGCACTCGCAAGAATCATCGGTGATGCACATTCGCAACTGACTGAATCATTATTCGGTTTCTGTGATTCGCTGCTTGACGCTGTACGCGCGATAACGCCCTATTTC
>DATBAZ010000042.1:0-7101 GCA_036271255.1 Alphaproteobacteria bacterium | reverse complement strand
CAGAAGCTGATCTATTCAAGGGCTTGGGAACAGCCGGACAAGCGCCTCAAAGGGGCGCGTGGGCTGATGGGGGAGTTGGCGCTGCTGGCGGCGTGAAAGAAGTTTTGTCAATCCGCTTATAATACCTGAAATAACAACTTTTTATAAGTTGGTTGCCCGCAAGGGGAAACCATGGTGAAACCGGTCCGAAACTGCGTTCCGGCCTTGCCCATTTACGGTGGCGGGTTGCTTTATCTTGACAAAATGTAGGTCGGATTAGAGAGCGGAAAATGGAGAAGATCGATCGAGGAGCTAAGGGCCGTAAGCTCGTGCCGTTTGGCGAAGCTGAGGTGCCGCTGGCCGAACGAATAAAAGCGCTGCAAGATAGAGTTCTTGCGAGTCCGCCAACCGGCGAGGAAGCCGATAAGGAATTCTTCGACTGGCTCAGCGGTGACGGATAGCACCTCGTCATTCCCGCGAAGGCGGGAATCCAGATTCTTAACGCAGAGGGCGTCGAGGCTCCGCAGAGGACGCTGAGGGATATGAAGGCTCTCTCTGCGCTTTCCGCGAAACTCGGCGCCCTCCGCGGTAAAATTCTTGCGGCTTATGCATTCCTGGATTCCCGCCTTCGCGGGAATGACGGATAGCAAGTGTAGGTCGGATTACGCTTTGCTAATCCGCCCTGCTGCCGGGAAGGCGGGGGCGCAGCCATTCGCCAACCCGCTGCGCCGCGGCCCGGTGCCGATCGCGCTTAGCCCGCTATCGGTTCCAGATCATCCAGGACCGGCCCGAACAAACACCGGTAAAATTCGTCCTCGGCGTACATGCGCTCGCCGGTAATGCCGCCCTCGGCGTAAGGCAGGACAGTCAGGTTCCGGAAGTCTCGGACATGGCCGTCGTCGTATCGCCAGCTGACGGTCACCTCCACCGTCATCGAGGTCTCGCCGTAGCAATAGCCATGAACGACATAGTCGGTCACATGCCGGCGCGCTTCTTCGAAGAAATGCCGATAATACCGCCGAACCAGGGGCTTGCCGCGCATCCTGAGGCCGATCGGGTAAAGCTCGTAAACCGGTTCGTCGATCAGCGTGTTGAGCGTCGCTTCCATATCATCGTGCGACTCCACGAAAATATGCCGTATGGCGTGGCGCGCACGCGTCGCCAGGTCGTTGGGCAGGTTCACCTCTTCGGGCACCTGATTGTCGGCTTCGATCAGCGCCACGTTCACCCTCCCCTTAATCGAATTCCCTGTCATCGAAACAGATTTTGGTTTTCCGGGCATACTCTACCCAACTTCCCCGAACGCTTGGCGCGTTTCCTTTAGGATTTGCGGTCACAGTCTCTAAATAGGCGCACTTTCCTCGCGCCTGTGCGCCACCGAGTTGGGAGACGGCAAGCTACCGCTGACCTTCAGAGCCGCCCCATCGGGCACCCGGAAGTTATCCAGCATCAGCCATTGGTCGAGATGCGCCACGATTATGGGCGTGATGGCGGCATCCAACGTCTCGACACCGCGCTGAAGATAATCGTCGGCGACGAGGTCCAGTTCTATCGCCGGGGTGAAGCGGATATCGAAATGGGCGCCCCCCGTGCGGATGCAGTAATAGGGGCAGACGATGGCGTTCGCCATCTTGGCGAGCCTGACGGCGCGGCCGAGATTGCCGTCCAGCCTGATCGGGCCGCCGAAGGACGGCGCCAGCAGCGTCCCGTGCAGATATTCGTCGCCCGCCATGGATATCAGGCCGTTCTTGACCAGGGCCCGGAGGATTTGCCGGCCGGCACTCGGCCCGGCCTCGATCAGGCGGCCTTCGAAAGGGCTGCGGGTCCGCATCGCGATCCGGTCGCGATAGGGGTTGGCGAGCCGCTGCACGATCTGTGATGAGTTTTCGCCGAGATCGAGGATTTTCGGGCCGACCAGTTCCCAATTGCCCAGATGGACGAACAGCGCGATGCGCGGACGGCCGGTGGCGCGGGCGGCAAGCAGGTTTTCCATGCCGCTGACCGTGGCGCGGTCGGACTTCCACAGGCGCTGAAGCACCGAGAATTCGGTCATTGCCCGCCCGGAATTGCCCCAATACCGGCGGACCGTGGCCTCGATGACATCCGGCGCCGCCAGGTCGGGGCGCAGCACTTTCAGGTTGTGGCGCAGCCTGGCATCGCGCACCCGGCTGCGCGGCCCCACGGTGACGCCCAGCCGGTAGCCGATCGCCGAGCACCAATCGATCGGCAGCAGGCCGAGCAGCCAATTGACGAACAGCAGCCCATTGCCCTGAAGGATTTCGCCGATGCTGAGAGGCGGCCTCGCCGGCTCAGCCATGGTGGACCGGGCAGACCCCCAGGGGTGCGGCGGCCTTGTCGTCACGCTTCAGCGTCGTCGCATGCGCCGGCAGCGCGCGGGGCTCCAGGATCATCGGCAGGTGCTCGCCCGGGCGCAGCGACAGGCGCGACACCGGCTCGACCTTGGCGCCGGGCGCCAGCCTCAGCCGGAAGGATTGGCCCAGCGCGGCCAGGCACAGCACGGCTTCGGTGATGCCGAATTGCAGCCCGGCGCAGACGCGCGGGCCCAGGCTGAACGGCACGTAGAGATATTTGTCGACCGCCGGCGCGCCGGGCAGGAAACGCTCGGGCATGAAATGGTCCGGCTTGTCCCAATAGAGCCGGTGGCGATGGAGCAGCCAGGGGATGACGGCGACGATCGCGCCTTTCTCGACCTTGCGGCTGCGGATCTTCTCGGCCTTGGTCGCCTGCCGGGTTAAGAGCGGGATCGGCGGGTAGAGCCGCATCGTCTCGTCGATCACCGCGCGGGTATAGACGAGATCGGGCACGTCCTTGAGGTTGGGCAGGCGGTTGCCCAGCACTGTCTCCAGTTCGGCATGGAAGGCGTTCTCGGCCCAGCCGGCCTGGGACAGCAGGAACCAGCACCAGGCCAGGCAATTGGCGGTGGTTTCATGCCCAGCCATGAAGATGACCGAGGCCTCGTTGCGGATCGCCTCATGGGTCAGCGGCCCGCCGTCGCCGTCCTTGGCATCCAGCAGCATGCCGACCACGGAATCCTCAGGCCCGCCGCGCCGGTTGCGGGCGCTTTCGATCACCTCGTCCAGCACTTCGATGATCCGGTTCTTCGACCGGCGCACACTGGCGGGCTGCAGGAAGCCGGGCCGGAAGTCGGGCATGCCGGCGAAGGACAGCAGGCTGATCGTGTCGATCTGGCGCTGGTACTCGGTGAAGCTCTCGATGATCGCGCGGGCGCTGCTGCGGCCCAGTTCGCGGCCGAAGATGGTGCGGCAGATCACGCCGGCGGTCATCTCCGCCATTTCGCTGAGCGCATCGATCTCGCTGCCCGGCGGCAGGCCGCGCCAGCGCTCGCGGGTCTCGGCCGCGACCTCGACCATCATCGGGGCGAAATTGGGCAGATGCTGGCCGTGGATTATGGGGGCGACGATGCGGCGGCGGGTCTTCCAGACCTCGCCATCGCTGATGAACAGCCCGTCGCCGACCAGCGGGCGCAATATCTGCCGCATCTGCGGGCTCTTGCGCTCGAAGCTGGCATTATCGGTGACGAAGGCCTGGCGCACCGTATCCGGGCTGTTGCAGATGGTGACCTGCCGCGCCAGGACGCGGGTCTGCATCGTCTGGTACTCGAACGCCTTGTCTTCCCAGATTGCGATGAAATTCCGGCTGCTGCGGCGCAGAAGCTCGAAGGTCGGCAGGGCCTTGGCCGGGCGCGCCGGGAACGGGGGGATATACTCGTTCACGCCTATTCGTATTGAAGGAGGAATTGTTCGGCGCCGCGCGGGGCCGCGCGCCGCGCCGGATTGTAGAACGGCGACAGGACCTTCGCCAGACGCGGCAAGGCGAAACGGTTGAAACGTTTGCGATAAATCTTTTCCGACCGGACGGAGGCCTCGCGCTCTGCGTCCGTCATCCGCGCCCGGTCAAAGGCGAGCAGGGCGTCGCTGACATCCTGTCCGAACTTGCCGAGATGCTTCACCGCCAGGAAAAACCCGCCGAGCCTGGAGAAATAGGACAGCGGCCCGCCGAACACGGCCTTGTGCACGTCGAAGCAGACCGAACGGTGCTCGTATTCCTCGCCCAGATGCCATTTCCACAGATTGACGACGCGCTCGTCGGCGCCGGCCAGCAGGTCGTCGACATGGGCGAAGAAAAACTCGGCCTGGATGATGCCCAGGCTCTCGAACCCTTCGCAATAGGCGGTGTTGAAGCGCAGCGATCTGGTGGCGAGGAATGCGTCGTAATCGGCCTGCAGCTTCGCCCCGATCGGCTTGACCGCGTCATAGCCGGCATCGTCGATCCGCTGGTTGAACAGGCGGTGCTGGCGGTAGTGGTTGGATTCCTGCTTCACGAACAGGTCGATATCGTCGCGCAGCCCGGCATGCTCTGGGCCGGTCAGCACGTCCTTGGCGCGCAGCATGACGCGGTTGAGATAGGTTTCGACATAGGGGAGCGACAGCGAGCCGGCATTGGTGATCTGTGCGAACTCGGCATTCGGGCACCAGTGCGGCAGGGCGTCTTCGAATTTCAGTCCCGGCTTGCGCGGCTTCATGGGCCTATTCCCTATCTCGGTTCGGCCCTCGTCTTGTCGATGAAGGCCTTGATGTCGGCCAGGACGGGCGCGCGCCCCTTGAACATGGAGGTCAGCGCGATGATCGCATCCACATGGTCGACACCAGGATAATAGCGGTCTTCGACCCGCCCGCCCAGTTCCCGCATCCGGTTGGCCAGGTTGTGGGTGTTGTAGGGGCCGACCGTCGTGTCGGTCTCGCCGTGCAGCAGCAGCAGGGGCGGGGCGTCGGCGCGGGCATAGTGGATCGGCTGGGTGACGGCCATGTCGGGCACGACCTCGAAGATCGGCTTGATGTCCACGCGGTGGATCGGCAGGAAATCATAGGGGCCGGAGATGCCGATGCCGCCGGCGAATTTTGCGCCCGGGATGCCCGCCTTCGCCATGTATTCCGGGTCCAGCACCACCATGATCGCGTTGTAGGCGCCCGACGAATGGCCGGCGAGGTAGACGGTCTTCGGATCGCCGCCATAGGCCGCGATGTTCCTGATCGTCCAGGCGGCGGCCGCGGCGCTGTCCTCGATGAAGCCCGGGAATGTGACTTCCGGATAGACGCGGTAGTTAAGCACGACGACGATCGCGCCGGTGGTGGTCAGCGCCTGGGCGGCGAACAGGAAGTCGCCCTTGTCGCCCTCCTGCCAGGCTCCGCCATAGAAGAAGACGATCACCGGCGCGTTCGGTGCGACGGCCTTGGGCACGTAGATGTCGAGCGTCTGCTTTGGCTTATCGCCATACGCGATGTCGCGCGTGATCGTGATGTCCCGCGTCGGGATCGTCGCGTTCAGTATGTCGACCGGGGCGCAGCCGGCGAGCGTGCTCACCATCACCCAGAGCCCGCCGAACAGCCGCATGATGCCGAAATAGGGGCGCAGGATCAGCTTCATGCGGTCGGGCACTCTTGGCTCCTGAGTTGGTCATTGCCGACTCCCCACCCATCGTCATTCCCGCGAAGGCGGGAATCCATTGAGCCGCCCGCGCGGAGGCCTGGAATGGATTCCCGCTTTCGCGGGAATGACTGACTAAAAATCATATGTGAAACGCTTGGGCAGTAGAGGAAGGGGCACGGTTCAGGCGGGGGAAGCCATCATTTCGTCGCTGGTGGCGATCAGCGCGTCAAACAGCGGCAGGAAGGAGACCGGCTCCTGCGCGCCGGCCAGCGCGTAGCGGCGGTCGAAGATGAAATAGGGCACGCCGGCGATGCCGCTCTGATGGCCCAGCGCATCGATCGAGGCGACGGAATCGGCCTCGTCGCGGCCTTCCAGGAACGTCAGCGCGGCGGCGCGGTCCATGCCGACGGCGGCGGCGAGGTCGGCCAGCACGTCGGGGTCGCCGATATCCTTGCCTTGCTCGAAGAAGGCGGAGAACAGTCCGTCGGCCAGCAGGTCGTCGTGCAGGGTGCGGGCGGCAAGGCGCATCAGCCGGTGCGCCGCCATGGTGTTGGGGATGCGCTGGATCTGGTCGAACCTGAAGCGGATGCCGTCCTTGCCGCCGGATTCCGCCAGCATCTGCTCCATCGCCACCAGCCGGTCGAAATCGCCCAGCTTGCCCAGTGAATATTGCCGCCGGCCGATGCCCTCGGGCGGGATTTCGGGATTCAGCTGGAAGGGCTGCCACACCGTGCGCATCGACAGCTGCGGGCGCAGCTCCAGCGCCCGCGCCAGACGGCGGCGGCCGATGAAGCACCAGGGGCATGAGAAGTCGGCGAAGACTTCGATCAGCATCAACGATCCTCGAGCAATGCGACTCTAGTATAACGCACATGATACGAACCGTCCGCGTTTGCGGATGATCCGTCCTGCGATCCCCCTAATACCGTCATGCCCGGGCTTGACCCGGGCATCCACGGCCCTCCGCTGGTGCCGGCCATCGTAGTCTAGCGCCCGGGCGTTCCGCGTGGATGGCCGGGTCAAGCCCGGCCATGACGGTAGGGGGAGGATAATTCCCCTCAACCTTCCTCCGCCAAACGGTACCCGATCCCCGGCTCGGTCAGGATATAGCGCGGGTGGGATGGGTTATCGCCCAGCTTCTGGCGCAGATGGGCCACATGGATACGCAGATAATGCGTATCCTCCAGATGCCCAGGCCCCCACACCTCGCGCAGCAGCTGCTGGTGGGTCAGCACGCGGCCGGGATTGGCGGCCAGCAGGCGGAGGATGCCGTATTCCTTGCGCGACAGCTTGATGTCGGCCCCGTCGACCGTAACCCGGCGTTTGCCGAGGTCGACGGTCAGCGGGCCGTGGCTGAAAACCGGGTCCTTCGGAACGCCTTCGGCGGCGCGCTTGCGCAAAGCGGCCCGGACCCGGGCCATCAGCTCGGCGATCGAGAAGGGCTTGGTCAGGTAATCCTCGGCGCCGCCGTCCAGCGCGCGGACCTTCTCCGTGTCGCCGGCGCGGACCGACAGAACGATGATCGGTACGGTCGACCATTCGCGGATCTGCGCGATCACGGTCTGGCCGTCGATATCGGGCAGGCCGAGATCGAGGATGACGAGGTCGACCTTGTCGAGCGCGGTGCGGTTGATCGCCTCCTCGCCGCGCCCG
>DATBAZ010000041.1:0-7137 GCA_036271255.1 Alphaproteobacteria bacterium | reverse complement strand
GCTGAGCGCAGCGAAGCCCACCGTTCAACGCGCCGGTGGGCTTCGCTGCGCTCAGCGCCACCCTACGGATTCAGCATATTCGCGTCGGCCAGCAGCCGCCCTGCCGCAACCCACGAGCCGGGATGGGCCTGCTTCAGCGCCTCCCCTGCCCGCTTGGCCGCTGCGACGTCCGCGAACACGCCGAAGCAGGTCGCGCCGCTGCCCGACATGCGGGCCAGCTTGCAGCCGGGCAGGCCGGCGACCGCTTCCAGCACATCGCCGATCACAGGCAGCAACGACACTGCCGGATCGGTCAGATCGTTGCGGCGTTCATCCAGGAGCGCGACCAGCGCATCGGCATCGGCCGGGGGCGCGTCGAACCGCGCGGCCGGGGTGAAAGCGCCCTGGCGCGCCTTATAGACCGAGGGGGTCGACAGACCGACGCCCGGATTGACCAGCAGCAAGCCGGCCTGCGGCAGGTCCGGCGCCGGGGCGAGCTCGGTGCCGATGCCGCCCATATAGCAGGCGCGGCCGGCGACGCAGGCCGGTATATCCGCGCCCAATCCGGCGGCGACGCCGAGGACCGCCGGGGACAGCGGATCGATCCCCCACAGCCGCGCCAGACCGCGCAGCGCGGCAGCGGCATCGGCCGAGCCGCCGCCGATACCGGAGGCGACCGGCAGGTTCTTGGTCAGGTGGAAAGCGATCGGCACATCCCGCCCCAGCGCCTCACCCAGACCGCGCGCGGCACGGACGACAAGGTTGGTCGCCGGGTCTTCATTGCCGAAACCGGCGGTGAAGGGCCCGTCGGCGGCGAAGCTGAGCTCAGGAGCCGGTGAGAGCGTCAGCGTGTCGTAGATGTCGGTGAAGGCGACCAGGCTGTCGAGCAGATGATAGCCGTCGGCGCGCTTGCCCGTCACATGCAGATACAGGTTCAGCTTGGCCGGGGCGGCCAAGCTCATGCTCTGAAATGTCATCAGTTGACGGAGGCGCGGCGCGGCGGGTTTTCGACGTTGTCGAGGCCGTCCTTCAGCTTGGTCCGGATCTGCTCGGTCAGCGTCTTGTCGTCGGAGAGGCGCTCCGCCTTTTCCCACTGGCTGCGCGCCTCGATCTGGCGGCCGGCGCGCCAATAGGCATCGCCCAGATGGTCGTTGATGGTCGCGTCGTTGCCGTCGAGCGCGACGGCGTGCTCGAGCTGCTTGATCGCCTCGCTGTAATCGCCGGAGCGGTACATGCACCAGCCCAGGCTGTCGACGATGGCGCCATCGTCGGGCACGAGTTGGATCGCGCGCTCGAGCATCGTGCGGGCGCGATCGAGATTGACGCCCTGATCGGCCCAGGAGAAGGCGAGATAGTTGAGCAGGCCGGGATCGTCGGGCCGCAGCTGCATCGCAGCCAGAAGATCGGTCTCGGCTTTCGGCCATTGATGCGACAGGTGATAGGCGATACCGCGGTGATAGAGCGTCAGCCCCTTGCGGTTGCTGGTCGGCGGTATCTTGGCGAGCGCCGTGTCATAGGCCGCGATCGCCTCGGGGAACTTGTTCTTTTCCCTGAGCAGGTCGGCATAGGAGAGCAGGACATCCATGTCGCCCGGGTGCGCCTTGACGGCGGCCTGGCCGACCTTCAGCGCCCGGTCGTCATCCTTCGCCTTGTCGAGCACCCCCATCGCCAGCCGCTCGGCGGTCGAGCGGAGCTCCGATTTCTCGTTGACGGCAAGCAGCACGTCCACGGCATCGTTCAGCCGGCCCCAGCGCTGATCGATCTCGGACAGCAGCAGCTGGGCCGACGGGAAGTCGGGCCGCAGATAGAGCGCGAAACGCGTATAGAGCAGCGGCGCGATGTCGTTCTGCTTTTCCGCGATCAGCGAGGCGGAGATGCTGAACAGCGCGTCGGCTGAGCCGCTTTTGGGATCGGGCACCGGCGCGGCGCGGCCCTTATCGGATAAACGTGCCAGCATTTCTCCGCGCAGCGAGGCGGAATTGCCGTCGGCATCGATCCGCTCGACCGCCTTGCGCGCCTTATCGAAATCGCCCTGCCGCTGATAGAACTGCGACGCCATGATGATGGCGTGCAGCGGCGGGTCGCCGTCCATGATCTTGTCATAGGTGATTGCCGCCTGGGCCTTGTCGCCCAGCGCGTCGGAGACCATCGCGGTCTGCAGCTGCCGCATCGCCTCGACGCCGGAAAGCTGGTCGAGCGTGGCCAGCGCGGCGAGCGCCTCGGCCTTGCGGCCGCGCCCGACCTCGCACCAGGCGATCAGGATCGGGTTCAAGTAACGGTCCAGCCCGCGACCCGGCTCGGCGGCGAGCCGGGCCTGCGCCGCCGCGTAATGGCCGGCGCCGACCTCGTCCAGGGTCTGGACGAAATTGGCCAGCGGCGCGTCCGTCGAATCCGCCGGGACGGCCTTGGCGATCTGCAGGGCGCCGGCGAAATCGCCGCCTGAGATCGATAGCAGCAGCGCGTCATGGCGCAGCCCCTGATCGTCCTTGGCGCTTTCCCAGGCGCGGCGGATCGCCGGCCCCGCGGTCGCCCAGTCATGATCGATCTGCGCGGCGCGGCCGGTCAGGTAATCGCTGAAGCGAGAGGCGTCCTCGGCCTGCTCGGCTGAGGGTCTCGGCCCCTTTTTCGGCGGGTCCGCCAGCCCCGCGAAGGCTACGCCAAGGGTAAATCCGGCCAGAAGCGACACCCGGCCAAGTCTCATCAGGACATCCACGTCGCGAACCCGCTCAACTCTCTTCCCGGCAATCGACATGCCGCCGAGGCAACACCGAAGGCTACGCGGAAACGCCGCATGCCACAAGGAACGGAATGTCTCACGGCCGGACCGGTTCCGGCCTGCGCCACTATGGAAGAGCCGGCATCTGGGGCAGGATGCGGATCGAATACTGCCATTCGCGGGTCGCGCCGGGGGCGAGCGTGACGACGCCCGGCTTCTCCGAGAAATCGCCGGCGAAGCCTTCCGGGCTCGCATGGCCTTGCCAAGGCTCCAGGCAGACGAAGGGGGCGATGCCGGGCTTTGCCCAGATGCCGAGATTGGGGAAATCGGCGAAGCTGATCTCGACCCCCGGGCCGCCCGGCGCGCCATAGGTGATCTTGCGGCTGGCGAGTTTGTCGAAGATCACAGCATCGTCGTCGAACAGCGAATCCTTGAGGAGCAGCACCCTGCCCTCGACCGGCGTCGGCCGCGGATCGGGCGACATGGTGCGGCCGCCAAGGCGCCGGATCGGTGCCGGCTCGGGCTTCTCGAACAGCACGACATGGGCGTCGCGCGCGGTGTTCCCCAGCGGCCGGCGGAAACCGGGATGAATGCCGATCGAGGCGGGCAGCGGCACATCGTCCGGATTATGGAGCGAGAAGGTCGCCTCCAGCCGGTCCTCCGCGACGCGGTAGGAAATGGTGAGCGCGAAGGCAAAGGGATACTGCTCGCGCGTGTCCTTGTTGTCGGTGAGGCGGAAGGCACAAGCCTCCGGCCCGGCCTCAAGCACCTCGCAGATGCTCTGTCGCAGGAAGCCGTGCTGTTTCATCGTATAGCGCTGGCCGTCATGCAGCAGCGTGTCATCGGCGAGCGCGCCGACGATGGGAAACAGATTGGGCGCGTGCCAGGGCCAGACGTCTGCGTCCCCGGTCCATATCACGTCCCGCCCATCGGCGGGCACCAGAGACTGAACTTCCGCGCCCTTGGCGGCGATGATCGCCGTCAGCTGGCCGTTGCCGATCGTGACAAGCTGGCTCATCCCTGTATCCCCTCGTCCTAGTAGGCAGCCCTGTGGTTAATAACTCACATATTGGGGTAATTAGGCCCTCCGCCACCCTCGGGCACAACCCAATTGATGTTTTGCTCAGGGTCCTTGATGTCGCAGGTTTTGCAATGGACGCAATTCTGCGCGTTGATCTGGAAGCGCGGATTGCTGCCGTCGTCCTCGCGCACCACCTCATAGACCCCCGCCGGGCAGTAACGCTGGGCCGGCTCGTCATAGAGCGGCAGGTTGACCTTGATCGGGATCGACGGGTCTTTCAGCTTCAGATGCGCCGGCTGGTTCTCCTCATGGTTGGTGTTCGAGATGAACACCGAGGTCAGCTTGTCGAAGCTGATGACGCCGTCGGGCTTCGGATAGGCGATCTTCGGGCAGTCCGACGCCTTCTTCAGCGATTCGAAATCCGCCTTCTTGTGGTGCAGGGTCCAGGGCACGAGGAAACCGAGGCCCCACGATTCCAGCGTCATATAGATGCCGCCCAGCAATGTTCCGGTCAGCAGGCCGTGGCTGAGGCTAGGCTTCACGTTGCGCACCTTGCGCAGGTCTTCCCACACCCAGGACTTGCGCAGCGCCGCGGGGAACGCGGTCACTTCGTCGCCGCCCTCCGAGCCGGCAGCCAGCCTGTCATAGACCGCCTCGGCCGCAAGCATGCCGGTCTTCATCGCATTGTGGCTGCCCTTGATGCGCGGCAGGTTGACGAAGCCCGCGGCGCAGCCAATCAGCGCGCCGCCCGGGAAGGTGAGCTTCGGGATCGACTGCAGCCCGCCCTCGTTGATGGCGCGGGCGCCGTACGCGACCCGCTTGCCGCCTTCCAGCAGCGGCCGGATCTCCGGATGCTGCTTGAAGCGCTGGAACTCGTCGAACGGCGACAGGTGCGGGTTCTGGTAATTCAGATGAACGACGAAGCCGATCGCCACCTGGTTGTCCTCCAGGTGGTAGATGAAGGAGCCGCCGCCGGTCTTGTTGTCGAGCGGCCAGCCCTGGGTGTGGGTGACGGAGCCGAGCTGGTGCTTCTCCGGCTCGACGACCCACAGCTCCTTGATGCCGATGCCGAATTTCTGCGGATCGACGCCGTCGCGCAGATTGAATCGCGCGAACAGCGTCTTGGTCAGCGAACCGCGCGCGCCCTCGGCGAACAAAGTGTATTTGGCGCGCAGCTCCACGCCCGGCGTGTAGTTCTCGGTCTTCTCGCCATCCTTGCCGATGCCCATGTCGCCGGTGGCGACACCGACGACGGCCCCGCTCTCATTGTAAAGCACCTCGGCACCGGCAAAGCCGGCATAGATCTCGACGCCCAGCTCCTCGGCCTGGGTGCCGAGCCAGCGGCAGAGATTGCCCAGGCTGACGATATAGTTGCCGTGATTGTTCATCAGCGGCGGCAGGATGAAGTTCGGGATATTGATCTGCGCCACCGAAGTCAGGAAGGCGAAGCGGTCCTTGGTCACCTTGGTGTGGATGGGCGCGCCGCGCTCCTTCCAGTCGGGGATCAGCTCGTTGATGGCGATCGGGTCGATGACCGCGCCGGACAGGATGTGCGCGCCGACCTCGGACCCCTTCTCGATCACGCAGACGGAGACGTCGTGGCCCTTCTCGGCCGCCAGCTGCTTAAGCCGGATCGCCGCCGACAGGCCGGACGGGCCGCCGCCGACGATGAGGACGTCGTACTCCATGCTCTCGCGTTCGACGCTCTCAGACATTCTTGTTTGCCTCTTTTCCCTATTGCGTGTGTCCGTCATAAAAGGTCCTGCATGAAATATGAAGGCTTGCGCACGGGATGGTGACATTCGATCGGCCAGAGGATCGGCACAATGCCGCCGCCGCGCTGGCCTGGCTGGTCTCCGTCGGCGCCGACGAAGCCGTCGCGGACGAGCCGGTGGACCGGTTCCGGGCCGTTGCGAAGGCGGCAGCATTTCCACCCCCACCTAGCCTCCCCCCTCAAGGGGGAGGGACACGATTTGAGGCTGAGGTGGATAGGGGGCGCTTTGAACCCATCCCCTCCCCCAATCCCTCAAAATCCCTCCCCCTTGAGGGGGGAGGGTGGGGTGGGGGTGGAAATGCGTCCGAAAGCCCAATCCCCCTCGGCACCTCCGAAGCCACCGCCACCGCCCGCGAACTCGCCGCCGCGGCAACGACCTTGGATGAGCTCAAGGAGGCGATCCGCCGGTTCGAGGGCCTCAGCCTGAAGGCCACCGCCACCAACCTCGTCTTCGCCGACGGCAACCCCGAGTCCCGGCTGATGCTGATCGGCGAAGCGCCAGGCGCGGAAGAGGACAGGCGCGGCCTGCCCTTCGTCGGGCCGGCGGGACAGCTGCTGGATCGCATGCTGGCCGCCATCGGCCATGACCGGACCAACAGTTACATCACCAATATCGTGAACTGGCGCCCGCCGGGGAACCGCAAGCCGAGCCCGGCCGAGATGGCGCTGTGCCAGCCCTTCATCGACCGCCATATCGCGCTAGTGAACCCGGCGCTGATCGTGCTGCTGGGCGACACCGCCGCCAAGACTTTGACCAACCGCACCGAGGGCATCACCCGCATGCGCGGCAAATGGTTCACCTGGCCGAAGCCCGACGGCGGCACCATCCCGCTCCTCCCCACCTTCCACCCCGCCTTCCTGCTGCGCTCCCCCAGCCAGAAGCGCGAGGCCTGGATGGACCTGCTGGCGGCGAAGCGGAAGCTGGCCGAAAACCCGTAGGGTGGAAGAGCGAAGCGTATTCCACCACACAGGTATTCGAGCGGCGCCAATGCCGCGCCAGCGCGGCTGGTGGATTACGCTTCGCTCATCCACCCTACATGTCCATTCCCAACAGCGCTGGACAGGCACATACTGACAGCGGGCCCTAGATGGCCCGGCAGAGGACTGTCGACTGATGACGCATTCATGACGAGGCGGATCGCGGCTCTCTCGTAAATCGGTTCAAGGCCCGTAGGACGGGTCGATCCGCGCTTCCCTCGAAGACAGCAATCGGGAGGAAGACATGGCCATTGGCAATCCAGTTGAATGGGGATCGAGCAATCTCGGTCACGCGGCTACGGCTGTGAAATCGGCGATCGAGTCGATTCACCGGCCGGAGGAGGCGCTGAAGGCGCCGCTGCCCGTCGTGCACCGGATCGAGGTCGGCGACATCAAGGCCGCGCTCAGGGCCGGTTTCGAGGATTTCACCGCCTATCGCACCGACGTGCTGTTCCTGGTCGTGGTCTATCCGATCATCGGGCTGGTGCTGGCGCGGGTGGTGATCGGCCAGGGCCTGTTCCAGCTCCTGTTCCCGCTGACATCCGGTTTCGCCCTGATCGGCCCGTTCGTCGGCCTCGGCCTCTATGAGATGAGCCGGCGGCGCGAGCGTGGCGGCACGGTCAACTGGGCCACCGCCTTCGGGGTGCTGCGCTCACCTTCCGCGGGCGG
>DATBAZ010000040.1:0-2109 GCA_036271255.1 Alphaproteobacteria bacterium | reverse complement strand
CGGTCGAGTCGCTGCTGCGCGGCTGGCTGGTGGCATTTGCCGTCTTTAGCTGTATTCCGGTCGGCAGCATGATCTGGCTTCTGATCCATCGCCTGACCGGTGGTGAATGGGGCGTCGCCGCGGCGCCGGTGCTGCGTCCGGCCGCCGCGATGAGCCCATTTCTGATCGTCGCCTTCGTACCCGTCCTGGTCGGACTGCATCGGATCTATCCCTGGGCAGCCGATCCCGGCGCGATTCCGGCGGATGTCGCCCACTGGTATCTCAATGGAACGTCCTTTCTGCTGCGTAGCCTGATCGCGCTGGTCGGGTGGTCCTTTTTCGCGGTCGTGTTCGCCGCCGGGTGGGGCGGTCGCCTGATGGCCGGCCTGGGACTGGCGTTCTTCGGCCTAACCGTCAGCCTCATCGCGGTCGACTGGTACCTGTCGCTGGACCCACATTATGTTGCGACCGCCTTTGGAGCGATGATCGCAATTCAGCAACTGCTGATGGCGCTGGCGGTCACCGCACTGATCGGGCCGCCCACCCTCGAGGGCAAGGTGGCGGGCGACCTTGGCGCGCTGCTGATCGTGACGCTGCTCGGCGTGGTCTATCTCGAATTCATGACCTTCGTTGTCGCCTGGTACGGCGACCTGCCCGAGAAGGCGGCGTGGTTTCTGAAGCGCTCGGGTCCAGGCTGGATATCGGTCTTGATGGCGGCGTTTGTGGTGGGCGCGGTGCTTCCGTTCGGGATGCTGCTGATGCAGCGGGTCCGCCGAAGCCGCCGGGGATTGCGCATCGCTTCCGCCGCGATCCTGTTCGGCACGGTACTGCATTTCATCTGGCTGCTGGTGCCGGGATTCGACGATCAGGGCGTTGTCATTGCCACCGCCTGCGGGGGCGTCGTCGTTCTGGTGCTGGTTTCATACCTGACCGGACCCGGCCTGGCTCGGCTATTGGAGGCCCGTTATGCCCAATGAAGAGATGGGAGCGCGAACCGTTCCTCAGCCGCCGGATGTCGCGACCGGCGTCGTCATCATGGCAGTGGCCGGGTTTTTGGCATTCGTCGGACTGACGATGACGGGCCTGTTCTTCTATCTGCGAGCGGGCGCGCCGGGCGCCCTGAGGCAAGCGAGCGACCATCGCTTTCCCGCGCCAGCGCTGCAGAAAACGCCGCAGGACGATTTGAAGCGTTTCGAGCTTGAACAGCGGATGGCGCTTTCGGGCTATGGCTGGATCGACCGCGCCACGGGCATTGCGCGGATCCCGATCGAGGAGGCAATGCGGATCGTCATCGCACGCGGCGATCATGCCTATGACCCGCCTGAGCCGTCCCCAACCGCACCGAACACCGCCAATCAAGCCGGAGTACGGCCATGAAAGGCGCGAGCTTCCTCCTGATTCTGGCGCTGTGGCCGGCCACAGTGCTGGCAGGATTGACCGAAGCACAGGTCGGGCAGGTTTCGCTGTCTCCGTCCCCCGGAGCGCGGGTGCCGACCGCGCTCGTTTTCAAAGACCTCAACGGCCGCAACGTTTCGCTCGGCGATGCCATCGCCGGACGCCCGACCCTGCTGCTGCCTGCCGACTTCACCTGCACGCAGATTTGCGGCCCTTCGCTATCGATCGCGGCAAGCGCGCTCAGCCAGACCGGACTTCAGGCCGGGCGCGACTACAGTGTCGTGGTGGTCGGTATCGACGCAAAGGACGGCATCGAAGATGCCCGGCGCTTTACCTCGGGCCAGGTCGGCGGACCCGGCGTCTCCGTGCTCACCGGCAGCAGCGAGACGATCAATTCCCTGTTGGCCGCGATCGGCTATCACTTCCAGCGCGACTCCGCCAACGATGCCATCGCCCATCCCGCCGCCTACGTCACGCTTACGGCGGACGGGCGGGTGTCGCGCGTGCTATCGAGCCTGGCGCTGCAGCCTACGGATCTGAGACTGGCACTGCTGGAGGCCGGCGGCGGCTCGATCGGAGGCTTTGCCGGCCAGATTGCGTTGCTCTGCTACGGCTTTGATGCCGTGCACGGCATTTACACCCGCCAGATCGCGACGCTGCTTCAGATTGGCGGCGCACTGACCGTGGCGATCCTCGCCTTCGCCCTCGGCTTGATGTTGTGGCGAACGTCCAAGC
>DATBAZ010000039.1:0-12949 GCA_036271255.1 Alphaproteobacteria bacterium | reverse complement strand
GATTTGGCGGGCTCAAGGCCCTCCGAAGACGAAGGTGGACGATCTTTTGTCTGGAACCGCAATAATCCTGCTCGTCGATGACGAGCCTGTGACGCGCGAGGCTATGGTCAGGCTGCTCGAAGCCGCCGACTGCCGCGTGTTCGACACCTATAACGGCGAAGACGCGCTGCAGCTGCTCGACGCGCATCCCGAGATCACGCTGCTGCTGAGCGACGTCCGCATGCCCGGCATGACCGGCATCGAGCTCGCCGACAAGGCCCGCAAGCGCCGCCCGGCACTCAAGATCATCCTGACCTCAGGCTACACGTTAGAACGCCCCAAAGACTTCCCCTTCCTCGAGAAGCCATGGCGCGCGCCTGAGCTGAAGAAGCTGCTGGAGAGACCCGAACCGCGCTAAGCGGTTGCCGGCCCCTCGCCGTCGATGGCCGCGGCAAGCGCCGACACGGTCGTCTCCGCAGTGAAATCGCGGCGGACGAAAGCCAGCCCCGCCTCCGCGGCGGCCCGATTGACCGCGTCGTCGCCGTGCAGGCTGCAGATCAGACCGGCCAAGGCCGTGCCTGCATGCTGGGCGGCGCCGACCGGCGCACGCTGTTCATCTGCACCTCGGAAACCTCGGACAAGATCGATGCGCCCAGGATACGCTCCTCGCGCATCCTGACCGTCCCGGTCGATTTCACCGGCGCCGGCCTGCCGTAGCCCCGCTGTAACCGAAATGCGGTAGACGAACCCCAGGGTACGCGTTACGTGGCAGCCAGGACCTAATCAGCGCGGTAACCGCCATGACCTCCCAAGACAGCGAATTCCTGCCCGAAATCAGCCGCCGGCGGCTGCTCGCCGCCGCAGGCGCCACGGCCACTCCACTGCTGCGTGCCGGGCCCGCTCAAGCGGCCACCGCCCCGGCCGCCGATCCGGTCACGACGCCGCCCGTCGCCGGCCTGCACCTCCAGTTCGGCGCCGATGCGTCGTCCGAGATCGTGGTGTCCTGGCACACGCTCCAGCCGGTGAAGAACCCGCGCGTCCTGCTGGGCGCGCCGGATGGCAAGCTGGAGCAGATGGCCGAGGCCACGCAGGTCAGCTACACCGACGCGAAGTCCAATCAGGTGGTTTACGCCTACCACGCCAGACTGAGCCGGCTGCGGCCGGACACGGCCTATCTCTACGGCGCGCTCCATGACGGGGCAGAGCCGGAATTCGGCACCTTCCGGACCGGTCCGCGCGGGCGAGCCCCGCTCACCTTCACCAGCTTCGGCGACCAAGGCACCCCCACGCTGGGCAAGCACTCCACGGCGTCATCCGGCGGCCCAGCCTCGTTCGGCACGCCTTACGTCAGCGACAATCTGGGCTCGCCCTGGGCCGCCGATACCACGCTCGGGGTCGAGCGGCTGCGGCCCCTCTTCCACCTGTTCAACGGCGATCTCTGCTATGCCAACCTGGCGGAGGACCGGGTGCGCACCTGGTGGGATTTCTGGCGCAACAACAGCCGCAGCGCCCGCAACCGCCCGTGGATGCCGTCGCCGGGCAATCACGAGAACGAGCTCGGCAACGGGCCGATCGGCTATAAAGCCTACCAGACCTTTTTCTCGGTGCCCGAAGCCGCCGGCCAGACCGACGTCACCCGCGGCCTCTGGTACGCCTTCACCGCAGGCTCGGTCCGGGTGATCTCCATCGCCAATGACGACATCGTCTACCAGGACGGCGGCAGCTCCTATGTCCGCGGCTATTCGGCAGGCACGCAGAAGGCCTGGCTGGAAAAGGAACTGGCCGCCACCCGCAGGAACCGCGACATCGACTGGATCGTGGTGTGCATGCACCAGGTCGCCATTTCGACCGTGGATCATCTGAACGGCGCCGATCTCGGCATCCGCCAGGAATGGGTACCGCTGTTCGACACATACGGCGTCGATCTCGTCGTCTGCGGGCACGAGCACCATTACGAGCGCTCGCACCCGATCCGCGGCCAGGAAGGCAACGAAACCCTGACGCCGATCCCGGCCGCGACCGCAACCGACGTGATCGACACCGCCCAAGGCACCGTCCACATGGTGCTCGGCGGTGGCGGGACCTCGGTCGCGTCGAACCAGCTTTTCTTCGATCCGCCGCAATGCCGGGTGATCACGTCCGTCAGCGATCCCGACCCGAAGACCGGCCGGCGCTCCCCGGTCTATGTCAAGGAGCATGCGCCCTGGTCGGCGGTGCGCAACGCGGGGCACGGCTATGGCTTCGCCGCCTTCACCGTCGACCCCGGAACGCACCCCGGCGGCACGACCTCAATCCGTGTCACCTATTACGACGTGGTCGGAATCGACGGCCAGATCGCCCCGTTCGAAAGCTTCACCTTGAAGCGTCCGCGCCGCGATTAGCCGCGCGGAACGCCCGGTCGCATCTCGAGGATCTCGTAGAGCGGGCCTGGCTTGTCGTCGAAGCCGATATAGCGGAAGCGCTTCGCGGGGCCGTCGGAGAAGGCGCCCTGCGCGACGATCCGCCCGCCCAGGGACAGCGCATGCGCCTCGTACGCCGACAGGTCGTCGACATAAAGCGCCAGGTGATTGATCCCGTCGCCGTTGGCGGCGACATAGTCGCCGGTCGGATGGTCGCCGCTCAGCACCTGGATATATTCATGGTCCATGCCGTTGACGGTGGTCAGCGCGATGTCGAGGCGGCAGACCGCCGGCCGGCCGCGATAGAGGTATTCGCAGCTTTCATCCATCGTCACCTGAAACCGCCAGAAATCATGGCCCGCGCCGTTCATGGCCGTGAAATGCCGCAGGGTCTTCTCTAGGTCCTTCACGGCATAGCCGATCTGCTTGACCGCCGGCATGAAATCCATTCCCCACCTCACTTAGAACGGGCCCTCCGCCGATTTCACTCCACCACGGGAAAATGCGCCAGCAAATATGGCGGCCGCTACGCCGCGAGCGATTGTCGGCCCGTCCCGCGCAGCCAACTGTTTCGGATTATGCAAACTGGCTATCGCGGTGTTCTGCGCACACCCGAAGGCCGTGGCGTCGTAAGGAAAGCGGAGTAAAGTCCGGCAAACACTGGGAGGAAACGATGGACGACGTGCCGTATCTGCTGCGCGGCATCACGCAGCTTTCGACCGCCAGCAGCACGCTGATCAGCTCGTCCAAATATCTGAACAATCCGCGCCTGCGCGAATGGGTGGCGGCCGAGCTGTTGCGCCGCAACGGGCCCGACCTGCCGACGCCGTCGGGCGCCTATCGCCTGGGCGAGATCATGCGGGAAATCCAGGACCCGAACGAGACCAATGCGCTGATCGCCACCGAACGCAAGCGTTGGCCGGCGCTGGACAAATGGTTCGCCGAACGGCGGGTCTCGACCTACACGCGGGACGATTTGGGCCGGTATCCGGAAGGCTCGATCGCCTGGATCATGTACAAGCAGCTGACCGACAACGACTATCAGGTCGATATCGTCCCACCCTACGAGCCCAAGGACGACAACGATTTCTGGCGCTTAAGGGCCGGCCAGACGCATGACTGGGAGCATATACTCGGCGGTGGCGGGTTCGATTCGATCGGCGAGCTGGTGCCGGGCTTCATGCGGCTCTCCTCCTTCTACAAATATTTCTCGCCGGAGATGGCGAACGAATTCGCCGTCCGCCAGTTCTTCCTGTCCTTCCGCTTCATCACGCGCACCGCGCTGCACTACCCCCACACCTGGCACGCCACCTGGGATGCGATCGACCGAGGCCGCGCGGTGGGCGACGCATCGGAGCCGTTCTTCCTGTTCAACTACGAAGACGTGTTCCACCTGACACCCGAGGATGCACGCGAGGCGCTGGGCGTGCGCAATGTGCGCGAGGTCGACACCAAGGCGATCTCCCGCGTGTGGGACGCCAAGATCACGCCGGAAGAGGCCGGCCTGTGACCACCGACAAGATCGTCCGCATCGGCGGAGCCACCGCCTTCCGTGCCGACAGCGTCATGGCGGTGCCGCAGCTGCTCGCCGCGGGCGTCGATTACCTGGTTTTCGACAATCTGGCGGAGGGCTCCATCGGCGCATTCGGCCAGATGGCGGCGCGCGATCCGGCCGGCGGTTTCGCCGCCGAGTTCTTCGGCATGTATGTGCTGCCCTGGCTGGGCGAGATGCTGGCCAAGGGCACCAAAATCATCACTAATGCCGGCGCGCTGAACCCGCGCGGCTGCGCCGAGGCGATGGAGAAGGAAGCGGCGGCGCTAGGCTTCAAGCCCCGCATCGCCTTCGTCGAGGGCGATGACCTGCGCCATCGCGCCGAAGAGTTCCGCGCCGCCGGGCACACCGACATGTTCTCGGGTGCGCCCTTCCCCGACCGGCCGGTCACCAGCGTCAACGCCTATATCGGCGGCTTCCCGATCGCCGCGGCCCTGGCCAAGGGCGCCGACATCGTCGTTACCGGGCGGGTGGTCGACAGCGCGTTGACCCTCGGCCCGCTGATCCACGAATTCGGCTGGTCGCACGGCGACCTCGATCTGTTGGCGGCCGGCACGGTGGCCGGCCATCTGCTGGAATGCGGCACCCAGGCGACAGGCGGCACCTTCACCGATTGGCGCGACGTGCACGACTGGGCCAATATCGGCTATCCGATCGGCGAATGCCGGGCGGACGGCAGCCTGGTGATGACCAAGCCCGCCGGCACCGGCGGCCTGGTCTCAGTCGGTACGGTGGGCGAGCAGATGCTCTATGAGGTCAGCGACCCGGCCGCCTATTTCGTGCCCGACGTGACGACCGATTTCACCGGCGTCACGATGGAGCAGATCGGCCCCGACCGGGTGCTGGTCACCGGCGCGCGCGGCCGCCCGCCGACCGCGACAGCCAAGGTCTGCGTCACCTATGAGGATGGCTGGCGGGCCATCGCGATCCAGCCGATCATGGGCATCGACGCCCCAGCCAAGGCCGAGCGCCAGGCTGCGTCCCTGTTCGAACGCGGCGACACCATGCTCCGCGCCCGCAACCTGGGCGGCTGGAAACGCACCCATGTCGAGCTGCTGGGCGCCGAGGCCACCTATGGCAGCCGCGCCCGCCGCCATGACACGCGCGAGGTGATCCTGCGGATGATCGCCGACCATGACGAGCGCGCCGGGGCCGAGCTGTTCGCCCGCGAGCAGGTCTCGGCCATCACCACCATGTCGGTCGGCACCTCGATCGGGCTGGGCGGTTCGGTGACGCCGATCCTCAACCTGTTCTCGTTCCTGCTGCCGAAGGACCAGATCCAGGCGACCATGACCATCGGCGGCGTCACAGAGCCGGTCCTGGTGCCGACCAAGGGCGGCTTCACCACGCGCCCTGCCCCGCCGGCGCCTCCGCCACCGGCGATCGAAGGCGAACGGACGGAAGTCCCCCTGATCCGCCTGGCCTATGGCCGCAGCGGCGACAAGGGCGACCTGTTCAATGTCGGCGTCATCGCCCGCAGGCCCGAATACCTGCCCTATATCCGCGCCGCCCTGACACAAGACGCCGTCGCCGCCTGGTTCGCCCACGCCTTCTCGGACAACTCCCGCCCCCGCGTCGACCGCTATGAGGTGCCCGGCATCCACGCGCTGAACTTCGTGCTGCACGAGGCGCTCGCCGGCGGCATCACCGCCTCCCCCCGCCTCGACAAGGTCGCCAAGGCGATGGCCCAGCAGCTGTTGGAATTCCCGGTTGCCGTGCCGAAGGCGCTGGCGGAAGGCTTGGGCTAACCCTGACTGCCCGCCAACTCCCCATGCGCAGTGTGGGCCGAAGTCGAATAGGTGATCGCCGTGCCGCCTGCGCGGTCCGAGGCCAGGTGGAATCCCGCGGCGGTGTATTGGCCGAACAGGACTATGGTCGCCTTCAGCGCGCCGTCGGTGATGGTCAGCGTGCCTTTGGTCCCGGCCTTGTTCTCGGTGAAGGACAGCTTTTCCGCCTTGCCCGGCTTGAAGGTCGTGAGGTCCAGCGTGTCCTTCACACCGAAGCCGGATACGGTGAGATGCGTGCCGGTCTTGGCCGCGACAGCGAGCTTGGAATTCGCGGCGAAGACGGTGGTGCCGGCGACGGTGCCGCCGGCCGAGACGATCTCCGTCCCGCCGGAGAGCTTTGTGGCGCTCGCGGTGCCGCCGGATGACACGATCAGCTTGACCCCGGCGCTGACCGTAAGGCCGGCGACCTTGATGCCGGAGGCCACCAGGGCGGTCGCGCCGCTGGACAGTTTGAGTCCGACCGCCTTGCCGCCGTCATAGACGATCTTGCCGCCTTTCAGGACCGTGGCCGCGCTGGCCGTGCCGCCCGATGACAGAATCAGGCTGGCGCCGCTGCTGACCGTCAGTTTTTTGACCGTCGCATGGGCCGCGATGCCGAGCAGCCCGCCGGAGCTGACACGGAGGCCGGTCGCCGCGCCGCCGGAAAAGACAAGTTCGCCCCCGGCCAGTATCTTCGCCGCGCTCGCCGTTCCACCGGCATAGACATATTCGACGCCGCCTTTTGAAACGGTGGCGCTCAGCGATACGCCGCCCGAATAGACCGCCTCGTAGCCGCCGTCCATGACGACGGTGCCCGTGGCGTGCCCCCGCGACACAAGATCGAATCCGCCGCTGCTCACCACCGTGCCGATCGAAAAACCGCCCTGCGACACGATCTGGCCGCCGCCCGACAGTTGCGCCGACACCGCCGTGGCTGCGGCGCTGATCTTCTGCGTTCCGCCGGAGAGGATCGTCGCGCCGGAAGCCGTGCCGCCGAGCGCGACGAGCTGAACGCCGCCGCTCGACACCAGGGCATCGACCGACTTGCCGGCCGAAACGCTTTCGCCGCCGCCGTTCGATACGACCGAACTCGAGACGATGCCGCCGGCATAGGCATAGACCCGGCCACCGCTGCTGATCGTGGCGTGCACCGCGCTGCCGTTGCTGTTCACCTGGATCGTGCCGCCATTCACCAGCACCGTATCCACCGCGACGCCGTGGTCGCCAACGAACTGGTCGCCGCCGCTTTCGAGCTGGGTGCCGCTCGCCCGCCCGGTCGAATGGACGAACTGGATCGATGAGGTATAGGCACTGGCCAAGGTGCCGCTGACGACCGCGCTGACCGCCGTGCCGAGGACATTCTGCACGCCGCCGCTGATCAGCTGCGTCGCACTGGCGATGCCGCCCGAAAGCACGGTCTGGGTGATCAGATAAGGCGCATACTGGCCGCTGACCTCGGCGCCCGACGACACCGTCTCGGACAGGACGAACGCACCAGCCTCCAGGTCCACGCCGCTGACCGTGCCGCCGGCATAGACGAGCACCCCGCCGCTGGACACCGTCACGTCGGATGCCGTGCTGCCGGATGAAACGACCAGAACGGTCCCGGCGCTGATCGTGAAGCCGCTGATCGTGGCGCCCGACGCGATCGTCTCCTGGCCGCCGCTGTTGACGGTCAGCCCGCTGATCGTGCCGCCGCCGAGCACGATCTGCCCGCCGAACTGGACCGTCACGCCGTCGGCTTCGCCGCCCGAGGCGACCGCGAACCGGCCGCCGGCCGCCAATGTCACGGCGCTCGCGACGCCGCCGGACGATACCGTGGCGGAGCCGCCATATCCGACCGTCAACTGATCCGCCGTGCCCAGGACTGCGACGGTCCCGCTGCCGCCGACGCTGGTATTGCTGGCGGTGCTGCCCGACCCGACGCTGAGCGTGCCGCCTGTGAGCACCGTGCCGCTCGCGAGCCCGCCGCTGAGCAGCGCAAGGCTGGCATGCCCGGCCAGGCTGGTCGCGCTCGCCAGAGCGCCGGAAGATACTGTCTCCACCCCGCCCTGCGGCGTCCCGCTGACCAGCTGGTCGACCAGCGACAGACCGACGGTCACGCCGCCCGCGCCGACCTGGATATTCGCAGAGCCGACGGCGCTGACATTCGTCGCCACCGAGCTGGCGACAATGAGCAGCGCCCCGGAAGACAGCACGACGCCGGAAGCCGAGCCGAGCGTCGCGCCTTGGTTGGCCAGCAGGATGCGTCCGCCGCTCACCGTGCCGCCATCGACCTCGCCGCCGAAATCCTCGATATCGCCGCCGGCCAGCACGATGGTCCCGCTGGCCACGGCGCCGATGCCGAGATCGAGCTGGCCGCCGCTGCTGACGACGGTGTCCACCGAAAGGCCGCCGCTAGAGACCAGCTCCAGCGAATGGATCGGCCCGCTCATCCCGCTATGGGTGCCCGACAGGATCGTGCCGACGGTCTTTCCGCCGCCCTGGACGCCGAGCATGGCGCCGCTGATGACGAAGGCTCCGCTGGCGACACCGGCTGATTGGACGACGAGCAGGCCGCCTGATTCGACGGTGCCACCGACAGTGCGGCCGCCGGAATGCACGAACAGCTGGCCGCCCGAGCTGACCGTGGCGTTGCTCGCCAACCCGTCCAGCTTGATCGTCATGCTGGCGCCGGAACCGATCGTATCGGCGATCGAGGCGCCGCCATATTCGACGATCTCGGCAGCCCCGTCGAGCAAGGTCACATGGCTGGTGACCCCGCCGGTGGATTGCACGAAGACCTGCCCGCCATCGACGGACGCGCCGACCACGGTGCCGCTGGAATAGACATAGACCGTGCCGCCGGAGCTGACGGTCGTATCGCTCGCCACGCCGCCGTCGCCGAGGAAGCCCGAACCGACCTTCAGGATGCCGCCGTTCTGCACCACCGTTCCCACGGCGGTGCCGCCCGAAAAGACATACATGTTGCCGTTCGAGCCCAGCGTCGTCGCGCTGGCGCGCCCCTCACGGCCCACGATCATGAAGGCGTTGTGGTCGCCGCCGCCACTGCTCAGGATGAACGGCCCGGAACCGGAGATAGTCGTATCGGTCGCCAGCCCGCCGGACGACCCGACGATGACGCCACCGCCGCTGATGATCTGCGTGCCGTCGATATGGCCGCCCGAGACCAGCATATAGCCGTTGCTGCCGACGGTCGTGTCGCTGGCGGAACCGCCCGGCAGGATGGTCGCGGAGGCGCCATTCTGAAAGGTCTTGCCGCTGATCGTTTGACCGGAACTGACGGTCGTCATGAAATCCCTCCAGGCCCTATCGGCTTGAGGGTTAAGTTATCGAAAATTTTCAGCTTTTTCGATCCGGAATATTACCGGGGCGTCAATATGGCCAACGGCAGCTCGCGGCCGTTGCGGGCGGTTTCGGCGTCGTAGTTGCGGACGAAGGGTTTGGAGATCGCGACGTGGTCGATCACCCGCTGCCGTTCCTCCCCCTGGGCGATGCGCGCGGCGCAGGCGATGCGGCGGCCGCCCATACGGACCCAGACACTGCCGTCGGCGCGGATATTATGGACCCAGCCGGGGTCCTTCGGCCCGCCGCCGTTGCTGCCGACGATGACGTATGAGCCCTCCCAATCGGTATAAGGCAGCACTTGTGTGCGCGGCTTGCCGGACTTGGCACCGATCGCGGTCACCATCAGCACCGGGCTGTAATGCGTTCCGTGCGCCTTGGCATATTGCCAGGTCATCAGCGAGAAGCCGGTCCAGCGCACGATGAAGCGGTCGACCTTGACGCCCCACTGTCCGCGCAGGATCAGCCAATAGGTCTTCCCGCCCGACGAGAATCTCTGCCGCTCCTCGATCTCCGCCTTGGTCATCGCCATGGCCGCTTCCTCCCGTCACATTTTTCGCTTGCCGCCGCCAGACTATCGCCCTCATCTTCGCGCCGGACAACGAGAAGTTGGAGCGACAGCGTGACGACCATCCGGCCGTGTCGGGACGACGAGCAGCCCGTGATTCTGCGGATTATCAACGCGGCGGCTGAGAAATATCGCGACGTCATCCCGAACGACCGCTGGCACGAACCCTATATGGCGGCCGATGAACTGGCGCGTGAAATTGCTTCCGGCGTCATATTCACGGGCGCAGAGCTGGACCAGGGGCTGGTCGGCGTTATGGGCAGGCAGGAAGTCCTCGATGTCGATCTGATCCGCCACGCCTACGTGATGCCGGGCGTCCAGGCTCAGGGCATAGGCAGCCTATTGCTGGCGCATCTTTGCGCCCAGACATCCCGCCCGATCCTGGTCGGAACCTGGGCCGCTGCAACCTGGGCCATCGCGTTCTACGAGCGCCATGGCTTCCGCCTGGTACCGCGTGAGGAGATCGCGTCCCTGCTGAGCCGATACTGGTCGATCCCGGACCGCCAGATTGAAACCTCGGTCGTGTTGACGCGGCCATAAGCGATATCGCACCGACCGGCCTCGGGGGATAGCCGCCGCTCGGTGCGCCGGCCTCCGGTTAGGAGGCCGGCGACGGGCTCAAGCCGGCATCGGCAGCAGGCCGCCCTCGACCCGGACCGCGGCGCCGTTGGTGGCGGCGGCGAGCGGGCTGGCCAGATAGGCGACCATATTGCCCACCTCCTCGCCCTCGATCATGCGCTGGAGCAGCGAGGTCGGGCGGTGGCGGCGGAAGAATTCGGCCTCCAGCTCCTCGGGCGTGCCTTCGGGATGCTCTGACACGCTGCGCAGGAAATCGACGATGTTCTCCGACCGGGTCGGGCCGGGCAGCACCGCGTTCACGGTCACTTCGGTGCCCTTGGTCAGTTCGGCCAGGCCGCGGGCGATATTCACCTGGGCCGCCTTGGTCACCGAATAATGGATCATCGTCGCCGGCACCATCAAGGCGGACTCGCTGGAGACGAAGATGATCCGGCCCCAGTTCCGGTCCAGCATCGGCTGGAAATAATGCCGGGCCAGCCTGACGCCACTCACCACATTGACGTCGAAGAAACGCCGCCAGTCGTCGTCCGTCACCTCGCCGAAGTCTTTCGAATCATAGATGCCGAGGTTGTTGACCAGTATGTCGACCGTCGGCAGGGCGGCGAACAGCGTCTCGGCACCCGCCTCCGTCGCGGCGTCGGCCAGAATCGGCCGCACCGCGTGGCCGGTCGCTTTCTCGATCTCGGCCGCGGCCTGGTCCAGCTTTTCCTGGACCCGGCCGGTCAGGATCACATCCGCGCCCTCGGCTGCCAGCGCCTTGGCGATCTCGAAGCCGATACCGGCGCTGGACGCGGTGACCAGCGCGCTTTTGCCGTTCAATTTCAGGTTCATCGCATTCACTCCTTGAAGGCCCTCAACGGGGCAATTCGCTCACAGGCGGAGAGATAGCGACTGTGCAGATTGATGATTAGAGAGCGATAGAACATAACTATAGTGAGTTTGATTCATGAATAGGCAACAACATGGACAACCGCGCCGGGGAGATGGAGACCTTCGTGCAGGCGGCCCAGCGGGGCAGCTTCGCCGCCGCCGCCAAGGCGATGCGGCTGACGCCCTCGGCGATCAGCCGGTCGATTGGCCGGCTGGAGACGCGGCTGGGCGTGCGCCTGTTCCAGCGCACCACACGTGCGCTGAGCCTGACCGCCGAAGGCGAAGCCTATCTGGCGCGGGCGACCGAGCTCTTGTCGGAAATCGAGGAAATCGAGCGCAACCTCACCGCCGAAACAGCCGAGCCGCGCGGCAAGATCAGGATCAACGCCTCGGTCCCGTTCGGCACCTACTGCATCGTGCCGATCCTGCCGGCCTTCCTGGAAACCTATCCCAAGGTGACGGTCGACCTGTCGCTGTCGGACGCGATCGTCGATCTGATCGAGGAGCGGGCGGACGTCGCCATCCGCATCGGCGCGCTGAAGGACACGGCGCTGCGCGCGCGCTTGCTGGGCAGGAGCCGGATGCACGTCGCCGCCGCCCCCTCCTATCTCGCCAGACGCGGCATCCCGGCGGATCCAGGCGCACTGGAAGGCCACAACTGCCTCAACTTCAATTTCCGCCGCCCGACCGACCGCTGGCCATTCCGGGAGAATGGCGCCCCCGCGTCCCGCGCAATCGCAGGTAATTTCCAAGGCAATTCTGGCGAGGTCGTCCGCCTGATGGCCGTGGCCGGCGCCGGCGTCGCCCGGCTGGCCCATTATCACGTCGCCGCCGACATCGCGGCCGGCCGGCTGATGCCGATCCTGGAAGACTTCAATGCCGGCGACCTGGAGGAGGTGCACGCCCTTTATGTCGGGCATCAGCGCCTCTCGGTCCGCGTCCGCGCCTTCGTCGATTTCCTTGCCGGACATATCCGGCTCTAGAACGCATCCGAACCGCCGCCTCATCTCCGCAAACAGCGCCGTGGTGCGATCGTTATACAGTAGCAGGAATAGACGCGACCGCGAGGACGCTCCGTGCTGAAGGAACAGTCACGACGCACGGCCGCCATGAAGGGCCGGCTTCGCTTCCAGTCAACCGAAAGCGCGAAGGAGAAACATCATGAAAGTCCTGATCGTCCTGACCTCGCACGACCAGCTTGGCGACACCGGAAGGAAGACGGGCTTCTGGCTAGAGGAGCTGGCCGCCCCGTACTATGAATTCCAGGAGATTGGCGCCCAGATCACGCTCGCATCGCCTAAGGGGGGCCAGCCGCCGCTCGATCCCAAGAGCGACGAGCCGATGTTCCAGACGGATCTGACACGGCGCTTCAACGAAGACGCCGCGGCCAAGACGCAGCTCGCCGCCACCGTCCGCCTCGACAGCGTGCGGCAGGACGATTTCGACACGGTCTTCTATCCCGGGGGCCACGGCCCGATGTGGGATCTGGCCGAGGACCCTCATTCGATCGCGCTGATCAAATCCTTCATTGCGGCCGGCAAGACCATCGCCCTCGTCTGCCACGCGCCGGGCGCGCTGCGTCACGTGAAGAACCAAGACGGCAAGCCTCTGGTGGCGGGCCGGCAGGTCACCGGCTTCACCAACGGCGAAGAGGAAGGCGTCGGCCTGACGAAGGTTGTGCCCTTCCTTGTCGAAAACGAGCTCCTCGGTCTCGGCGCGATCTTCTCCAAGGTCAAGGACTGGGGGGTTCACACGGTCACCGACGGCCAGCTGATCACCGGCCAGAACCCAGCGTCATCGGGCCCCACGGCATCCGTTCTGATCGCCGCGCTGCGCAAGCAGGGCCGGTAGGGGCGGGCCATGGAGGCGTCCCCGGCGCCTCCCCCTTTCG
>DATBAZ010000038.1:0-21510 GCA_036271255.1 Alphaproteobacteria bacterium | reverse complement strand
CGAACGTGCGCGGATCTCGCGCAGCAGGTCCAGCCCGTCATCCTGTCCAAGGCGAAGGTCCAGAATCACGATGTTCGGTTCGTCGCCGTTCAGGGCGGCCGCCGCATCCTGGCGGCTGTAGGCGGGCCGGGCATGCATATCGTTCTGCTCGAGATAATTGACGAGCAGGTGGCGCATATCCGGGTCGTCGTCCACGACCAGAACACGCGCCGGGGCGCCGTTGTCTTCGATCATCGCGCTCATATGGGCTCGGCATACCGTTCGTGCAGCCGCTGTCTTGGTACGTTCTTGTGGTTCTGTGCAGATGCCGGCCGGAAAGAGGCTCGCCGCCGGGTTCCACGGAATGGTTCGCGTCACGATGCGCAGGTGTGCCGGCGGCGGTTCATGCCCGCCGCCGGCAATCGATCAGCGGAGGAAAAACGTTGCGAAGCTCGCGATCCTGAAAAGCATGACGGTAGCAAAGACGAAATAGGTGCCCATAAGGGCGGTGATGCCGAGACCCTCCCACGCAATCTTGTGCCCGTCGTCGGGGTCCTCCCGGTTCCCGAGAATGTCGCGAACCATGGGGATGGGCAGGTCGTGGGCGATATAGGCCATGTCGGCCGGGCCGAAATACGAGAGCGGACGCCGAGGCCCATCGGCCTGGTCGCCGGTCGCCGGTCGGGCCTTTTCCGTCTGTTCCGGGGCTGCGGTGCTGAAGCTGGGATAGATGATCGTCATGGGCCATTCTCCTTGTCGAAGTTCGTCAGGAGGATGGATTTCGCAAGTTACCGAAGGATTTCAGGGATCGCGGATTCGTATTACGGCGATAGCATTCCGCCGCGCCGCGCGGGCTCAAACATTATCTGACATGCCGCGCCGTATATGACATTGTCGCGGTGAATTGCGTCGAAACAGCAGGCGCTGCGGGGGAAGACAGTCAATGGCGGCGCCTCAATCGGGCACGGTAATCGCACAGGCAGACGGCAGCGCGTCCATCGGCAAAGATTCGCGGGAACACAAGGCGCCGGCCAAGCTGGAGGTCGGGCCGGCACTGGTGACGAAGCATCCGCGCATCATCATGGGCGCGGTGATGATGGCGACCATGATGCAAATGGTCGACACCACGATCGCCAATGTCGCACTGCCCCATATGCAGGCGAGCTTTTCGGCGGCGCTGGATCAGATCAGCTGGGTGCTGACCTCCTATATCCTGGCGACCGCGATTTCGACCCCGACGATCGGCTGGCTGTCCTCGCGGTTCGGCCGCAAGCATGTCTATCTCGCCAGCATCGCCGGCTTCACCGCCGCCTCCATGCTGTGCGGCTGGGCGCAGAGCCTGGAGCAGATGGTTCTGTTCCGCCTGCTGCAGGGCGCGCTCGGCGCGATGCTGGGCCCGCTGTCGCAATCGATCATGTTCGACCTGGCGCCGCCCGGGCAGCAGATGAAGTCCATGGCCGTCTGGAGCATCGGCACCATACTGGGGCCGCTGGTGGCGCCCGCGCTGGGCGGCTACCTGACCGACGAATATAGCTGGCGCTGGTGTTTCTTCGTCAATGCGCCGGTCGGCGTTCTGGCCTTTGCCGGTCTCGTCACCTTCCTGCCGGAGGATCGCCACCAGCGCGGAATTTCATTCGATTTCTTCGGTTTCGGCATGCTTGCCGTCGCCATCGGCTCGCTGCAGCTGATGCTGGACCGCGGCCAGCAGCTCGACTGGCTGAACTCGACCGAAATCCTGGTCGAGGCCGGGCTGACCTTCCTGGGCCTGTGGATGTTCTGCGTGCATTCGGCGACGACGGAAAAGCCGTTCTTCAGCGCGCATCTGTTGAGCGACCGCACCTTCCTCAGCAGTATCTTCATCGCCTTCGTCACCTTCGCGCTGATGTTCTCCTCGACCGCGCTGATGCCGCAGCTGCTGCAGAACCTGCTCGGTTATCCGGTGTTTCAGGCCGGCATGCTCTCGATGCCGCGCGGCTTCGGTTCGATCCTGGGGTCGCTGCTGGTGCCCCGGCTCTCACAATATGTCGACCGCCGCATCATCATGCTGACCGGCATGGGATTCGTCAGCCTGTCGATGTGGCAGATGCTGGGCTTTTCGCTGCAGATGGACCAGCGGCTGGTCATCGTCAGCGGCTTCATCCAGGGTTTCGGCGTGATGCTGACCTTCATCCCGCTGAACGTCCATCTGTTCGCGTCGCTGCCAATCGCGCTCAGGACCGAGGCGATGGGCCTGTTCTCGCTGGTGCGCAGCCTTGCCGGCAGCATCGGGATTTCCATCGGCACGACGATGCTCGCGCGCAACATCCAGGTGGCGCACAGCGATCTCGCGGTGCATGCGACGATGTTCAACCCCATGCTCCCCAACGCCGGGCTGGCGGGCTTGTGGAACCTGCACACCAGGCTCGGCCGCGCAGCGCTCGACGCCGAGATCAACCGGCAGGCCGCGATGATCGCCTATATCGACGATTTCAAGCTGTTCCTGATCGCCATGATCGCCGCCGCGCCGCTGCTGCTGCTGCTGAAAACCGCCAGCACACCCCAGTCTGCGCCCGAAGCGGCGCTTGCCCCGCCGGTGGATTGAGGCCGGCTACGAACCAGGGCTTAGTCGCCGTCAGCCAAGCCCTGGTCTTGATTGGTATCGGGGCGGCCAGCGGGCCACCCAATCAAGGCGCGCTCTGCCGATTGCCTGAGTTCCGGCTCGGACAGTCCTTCCGCTGCCTGAAGGGCAAGGCCGTTGAACACCATTTTCAGGTATCTCGCCAAGGCAGTGGGCTCAATGGACGGAGGGAGATCGCCCTCCGCCTGCGCGCGCATGAGCCGTTCGGTGAGCAATTCGGTCGTTAGATTGCGCTGATTGATTATCGCGTGCGGAACATCTTCGTTGGCCACCCCGGTCGAGAGTCCGGCCTGGATCAGCAGACAACCGCGCGGCTCCTTCGGATCGACGAGCCATTCGATTCCGCCGAAGAGAAATCGCTCCGCCACCTCGCGGGCGGTGGCGCCAGCCAGAACATATTCTTTATGGGCGGCGCGGCGTTCACGGTACCGATTGAGAACCGCATCGAAGAGGCCGCGCTTGCTGCCAAAGGCAACATAGATGCTGGGTGAGTTGAGCCCCATCGCCTTGGTCAGCTCGGCCATGGACGCGCCTTCATAGCCATGACGCCAGAACACGTCCATCGCACGGTCCAGCACTTTCGCCTCTTCGAAAACGCGGGGGCGCGCCATCTCAAGCAATCCCGATCAATTTTGACAATCATTACATAACCCGCTTGCCTCGTCCACCCGTGAGGGTTATATAACGATCATCACAAAACAGGAGCGGTCAATGCGTACGTCTCTCCAGGGCAAAGTGGCGGTCGTTACGGGCGGCAGCGACGGTATCGGATTGGCCGCCGCGAAGCGGCTTGCCGCTGACGGCGCGGAGGTCTTCATCACCGGGCGTCGCCAAGCCGCTTTGGATAAGGCGGTCGCCGAGATCGGCAACGGTGTCGTTGCCGTGCAGGCGGACGTATCCAGCCCGCCGGACCTGGACCGCCTTTACGAAGCGGTTCGCTTATCCAAGGGCAGGCTGGACATCCTGGTCGCGAATGCCGGCGTTCAGACAAAGGAAACGCTGGGGTCCATCACGGAAGAGGCGCTTGATTACCAGCTCGCGGTCAATTTCAAGGGCACGATCTTCACCGTTCAGCAGGCTCTGCCTCTGCTGAGCCGGGGCGCGTCGATCATTCTGCTGTCGTCCACGACGAGCGTTAAGGGTTTGAACAGCCGCACCGTCTATTCGGCGACCAAGGCCGCCATCCGGAGCTTCGGCCGTACCTGGGCCACGGAACTCAAAGGGCGAGGGATTCGCGTCAATGTCCTCAGCCCGGGACCGATCGAGACGCCTGCCCAGAAGGCTTCCCTGGCCGATGAAAAGGTTGCCGAGGCCTTCAAGGCGACCGTGATCGCCGCTGTTCCGTTGGGGCGTGTGGGCCAGCCTGAGGAGATGGGAGAGATCGTAGCCTTTCTGGCCTCCGATGCGTCCAGCTACATCAACGGAGCCGACATTCCCGCGGATGGCGGCTGGGCGCAGGTCTAGGACAACGCCGCAGGCTGTTCGATCCGCCGCGATACACCGCTTTTTGAGAACCCAGCTGCCGCGGAGAATATCATGGCAGGTGCCCAGGCGATGGTTTTTGCGGTCGCCGGTGCGTTGATCGCCGCCTCGCCGGCCTGTGCTGAGGCGCCGCTCCGGGTTCGCGGGGTGGTCACCGGTTTCGAAAACGGCAGCATCACGGTCATGAGCCCGGGCGAGGGCGTCGCCGTGCTGAAAACCGGCAGCGACACCTCCTATGCCTATGTCGTTCCCTCCAGCCTCGATGCGATCAGGATCGACGACTTCGTCGGCGCCGCTGTCAAAGGGCCGCCGCGCGCGATGGTTGCGGTCGAGCTCGCGATAGTCCCCGCCAACATGCGCGCCGGTCGAATCAGTTATTACGGGTGGGATCCGCTGCCCGATCCAACCGCAAGTCGCATGGCACAGAAGACCGCAACGCACATGACCAACGGCATCGTCTCAGCCGAGAAGAGCGGCGCGACCGGCGGCACGCTCACCATCACCTACGGCGGCGGCAACGGGAGCTTTCGGGTCGACGTGCCGCCGAACGCCTCGGTCGTGCGCTACGTTCTGGCCGACCGATCGGCAGTGACCATAGGGTGCAGGGTGGTCATCAAGACGAGCCCCGGCGAAAGGGCCGGTCTCGTGACTGTAGGCCGGGGCGTTGCGCCGCCGATGTGACCCGGCTGCGCGCAAAGCCACGTGTGAATACAAACGACAAGGGCCCAGCCGTTTCCGGCTGAGCCCTTTCCTGATTTGGTGGAGCCACGCGGGATCGAACCGCGGACCTCTACAATGCCATTGTAGCGCTCTCCCAGCTGAGCTATGACCCCAAACCGTTAAATTCGTTGCCCTCCGGTGCCCTGGTCGACAGGTCCAGGTCGGAGCAGGCCGGGAACCTAATCAGACAGCTCGCCCGGTTCAAGAGGGGCGAAGACGATTTTTCTTATTCCTCGTCGTCGCGAGATTCAACCTCGACCTCTTCGATCGCGTCGTCCTCGCCGAGCTCGCCCGGATCCTCGATCAGGCTCGCGCCGTCATCTTCCTCGTCGGCGTCCGGCACCAGATCGACATCCTCTTCCGCATCCGCGGGCGCAATCTCGTCAAAGCCGCGCGCCGGCGCCTTGGATGCCTTCCGGGGCTCCTCTGCCATGCCCGGGCGCGCCCGCCGCGACTTCAGCAACGCCTCAGGGTCGTAGACCGTTCCGCATGCGGGACAGGTCGGCGGATCCTTGCGGAAATCATAATAGCGCGTTCCGCAATTCGGGCAGATCCGCTTCAGCCCCCATTCTGCTTTTACCACGCAAACTCCTCCGGCAATCCGATCGGGCGTTTCCAGCCAAGACGGCGAACACCCTCAAAAACACGGTATCCCGGGGACGATCCGCCCCGGATGAGCCGCGTGCTTTGCCACGCACCGTCCAGATTGTCAAAACTAAGTGACAAGGTCTTGCGTTCCCGACGCTTGCCGCCCCGCTTCGATGTGGTAACACACCCGCCTCGATATCCTCTGCCGATGGCCCGAACGTGACCTTACGCCCGCTTTCCGCCGCCAAATCTCCCGCGCTCTTAGGCGTGGCCGACATTCCGGGCGACAAGTCGATCTCGCACCGCGCGCTGATGCTGGGCGGGCTCGCCGTGGGCGAAACGCGGATCACCGGCCTGCTGGAAGGGGACGACGTGTACGCCACCGCCGCGGCGCTGCGGGCGCTCGGCGTCACCGTGGTGCGCGAGGCGCCGGGCAGCTGGACCGTGTCGGGCGTCGGCGTCGGCGGGCTCAGCGAACCGTCCCAGGTGCTGGACATGGGCAACAGCGGCACGGCGGCGCGGCTGCTGCTGGGTGTGCTCGCCACCCATAACCTCACAGCCTTCATGACCGGCGACCATTCGCTGGTGAAGCGGCCGATGGCGCGAGTCACCGGGCCGCTGTCGCGCCTGGGGGCCGATTTCGTCACCCGCGGCGGGCGGCTGCCGCTGGTCGTGCGCGGCGCGGCCAACCCGATCCCGATCGTCCACCGCATGGAGGTGGCCTCGGCCCAGGTGAAGTCGGCGGTGCTGCTGGCCGGCCTGTCGGCCCCGGGTGAAACCACGGTGATCGAGCCGGTTGCCACGCGCGACCATACCGAGCGCATGCTGCGTCATTTCGGCGGCACGATCTCAACCGGCCTGCTGGAGGACGGCGCCACCGCGATCACCGTCCACGGTCAGCCGGAGCTCACCGCCGCGCCGATCGTGGTGCCGGGCGACCCCAGTTCCGCCGCCTTCCCGGCCGTCGCCGCGCTGCTGGTGCCCGGCTCGGACGTACGTCTAAGCAATGTCGGCATGAATCCGCTGCGTGCCGGCCTTTATGAGACGCTGGTCGAGATGGGGGCGGACATCACCTTCAGCGATGCCGGCGAGGCAGGGGGCGAACCGGTGTCCGATCTTATCGTGCGCGCAAGCCATCTCAAGGGCATCACGGTCCCGGCGGAACGCGCGCCGCGTATGATCGACGAATATCCGATCCTGGCGATGGCTGCGGCCTGCGCCGAGGGTACGACCCACCTGGAAGGGTTGGCCGAGCTCAAGGTCAAGGAAAGCGACCGGCTGGCCATGATCGCCGCCGGGCTTCACGCTTGCGGCGCGAAGATCGAGGTTGGGGAAGACAGCTTGACCATCCACGGCACCGGGCATCCGCCCAAAGGCGGGGCCACCGTCGCCACCGCGTTCGACCACCGCATCGCCATGAGCTTCCTGGTGCTGGGCCTGGTCAGCTACGAATCGGTCGCCGTCGACGACGCCACCGCGATCGCGACCAGCTTCCCGACTTTCGAGCGCCTTATGGCAGGGCTGGGCGCTCATATCACCGCGAGCCGCGGCTGATGCCAAAGGGACGCTCCATCGTCATTGCCATCGACGGCCCCGCCGCCAGCGGCAAAGGCACCTTGGCCCGGCGGATCGCGGCCGAGCTGAATTACGCCTGGCTCGATACCGGCCTCATCTACCGCGCCGCCGGCATGATCGCCGCCGATACCGGCGCCGACCCGGGTGAGCCGGTCGCGGCGGCGGAAGCTGCCCGGACCCTGGCCCATCGCATCGCTGAACAGGGGCCGGCGGCCATGGACGATCCGCGCCTGCGCGGCGACGATGCGGCGGACGCGGCCTCGAAGCTGTCGGTGGTGCCGGCGGCGCGGGTCGCGTTGCTTGAGCTTCAGCGCGCCTTCGCCCGTAACCCTTCCAGCCACGGCCGGCCGGCGGCGGGCGCGGTGCTGGATGGGCGCGACATCGGCACGGTGATCTGCCCCGATGCCGATGTGAAGCTCTATGTCATTGCCGCGGTTGAGGAACGGGCTCGCCGCCGCGTCAAAGAGTTGCAAGGACGGGGTCAGACGGCTATATACGACGCCGTCCTTGAGGACCTGAAGCAGAGAGATGCGCGCGACAGTCAGCGAGCGGTTGCCCCGCTCAAGCCGGCTGACGACGCTTTTTTGCTTGATACCTCTGCGCTCGATGCCGACCAGGCTCTCGCCGCCGCACTGTCGATCATAAACGGCAAGCTCGCGACCTGAAGTCTATCCCGACGGACCCGTCCCGAGGGAGTGTCCGGCCGATCCGCGGAAGTCCGATCCTTCAAGGGCCGGTTCGCGCCGTGTGGCGTGCGCCGATTTGAACCGCCGGTTCCCGTTGGAACCGGCCCTAGGGTCGTCATTCCTCCGTTAGGAAACGGGGCGACGGCGTGGGTTTTCAGAGGATTTTGCATGGCCAAGGCATCGGCGTTCGCCAGGAGCACCGCTCCGGTTGAGGGTAAGGAAAGTTTCGCAGCGCTCCTGGAGGAGTCGCTGCAGTCTCGGGACAGTTTCGAAGGCACCGTTGTCCAGGGCACCGTCGTCGGCATCGATAACGATTTTGCCATGATCGACGTGGGCCTGAAGTCGGAAGGCCGCGTGTCCCTGAAAGAATTCGCCGGTCCCACCGGCCAGTCTACCCTCAAGGTCGGCGACCGCGTCGAGGTCTTCATCGAGCGCCTCGAGGACAAGAACGGCGAGGCCATGCTGTCTCGCGAGAAGGCCAAGCGCGAGGAGTCCTGGGTGGCTCTCGACCAGGCCTTCCAGAAGCAGGAACGCGTCACCGGCATCATCTTCGGCCGCGTCAAGGGTGGCTTCACCGTCGATCTCAACGGCGCCGTGGCGTTCCTGCCCGGCAGCCAGGTCGATATCCGTCCGGTTCGCGACGTCACCCCGCTGCTGGGCACGCCGCAGCCCTTCCAGATCCTCAAGATGGACCGCTCGCGCGGCAACATCGTCGTGTCGCGCCGCGCCGTGCTGGAAGAGAGCCGCGCCGAGGCCCGCACCGAGCTGGTCTCCAGCCTGAAGGAAGGCCAGATCCTGAACGGCGTGGTGAAGAACATCACCGATTACGGCGCCTTCGTCGATCTGGGCGGCGTGGACGGCCTGCTGCATGTCACCGACATCGCGTGGCGCCGCGTCAACCATCCGTCCGAGGCGCTGCAGATCGGCCAGACCGTCAAGGTCCAGGTCATCCGCTTCAACTCCGACACCCAGCGCATCAGCCTGGGCATGAAGCAGCTCGAGGCCGATCCGTGGGAAGGCGTCGCCGCCAAGTTCCCGGCCGGGGCCAAGTTCAAGGGCCGCGTCACCAACATCACCGACTACGGTGCGTTCGTTGAGCTGGAGCCGGGCATCGAAGGCCTGGTCCACGTTTCCGAAATGTCCTGGACCAAGAAGAACGTCCATCCCGGCAAGATCGTCTCGACCAGCCAGGAAGTGGAAGTCATGGTTCTGGATGTCGACGCCAACAAGCGCCGCATCAGCCTGGGCCTGAAGCAGACCCTGGACAATCCGTGGGACAGCTTCGCCGCCCAGCATCCGGTGGGCACGGAGCTCACCGGCGAGGTCAAGAACTCCACCGAGTTCGGCCTGTTCGTCGGCCTGCCGGGCGAAATCGACGGCATGGTCCACCTCACCGACCTGTCGTGGGACGAGCCGGGCGAAGAGGCGATCAAGCACTTCAAGAAGGGCGACGAGGTCAAGGTCCGCGTGCTCGAGATCGATGTCGAGAAAGAGCGCATCGGCCTGGGCATCAAGCAGCTGACCAGCGATCCGCATGAGGACGCGATGAGCGGCCTGAAGCGCGGCGCGGTCGTGACCTGCACCGTCTCCCAGGTCACCGACGGCGGCCTCGAGGTTCTGGTCAACGGCGTCGTCCCCGGCTTCATCCGCCGTGGCGAGCTGTCGCGTGACCGCTCCGAGCAGCGCCCCGACCGCTTCGCCGTCGGCGAGAAGGTCGACGCCAAGGTCAGCACGATCGACAAGGCGGCCCGCCGCCTGACGCTCTCGATCAAGGCCAAGGAAGAAGAGGAAGAGAAGCAGGCGATGGCCGATTACGGCTCGTCCGATTCGGGCGCCTCGCTTGGCGAGATCCTCGGCGCCGCCCTGGCCAAGAAGGCCAAGAAGGGCGCCGCGGCGTCCGACGAAGGCGACGCCTCCTAAACCAGGTACGGTTCAGCCGGCGGTGCGGCCCATCCCGCGCCGCCGGTAAAACCGAGAATTCGTGGAAAATCGCTCCAATTTCGCGTGACCGCGGCCCTTTCCTGAAATATCCTTTAGTTGTTGTGACTTATCCTTGACGTGCGCCCTGGGACTTGGCACCGTTATTCCCAGAGCAGCGCGGGATAAAGCCGCGGCGGGAGAGGGACCTGAAAAAGCTATTTGCGTTCCCGACGGCACCGATGGGGAGGCTTACAAATAAATGACAAAATCGGAACTGATTTTGCGGCTTGCGGAAGCCAATCCGCATCTGTTTCACCGTGATGTCGAGCGTATCGTCACCACGATCTTCGATGAGGTCGCCGAGGCTCTGGCCCGTGGCGACCGGGTCGAGTTGCGCGGTTTCGGCGCATTTTCGGTCAAGCAGCGCGACGCCCGCACCGGCCGTAATCCGCGCACCGGCGAATCCGTGGCTGTGATCGACAAGATCATCCCGTTCTTCAAGACCGGGAAACAGTTGCGCGAAAGGCTGAATGCCGACTAGGCTTCTGCCTTAGCGGACGTTCCCAGTGCGGGGTCTGATGAGGCAGTCTGTTCGGATACTCTCCTGGATCGTCGCGGCGCCGATCGTGATTCTGGTGCTGTGGTTCGCCTTGTCGAATCTGAACGCGATCACGCTCAGGCTGTGGCCTCTTCCCTTCGACCTGACCATCCCGATCGCGTTCCTGACGCTGATCCAGCTGTTCATCGGCTTCCTGCTGGGCGCCATCGTCACCTGGATCGGCGACCGCCACCGCCGCCGTGAGAACAAGCGGCTGAACCGGCGTACCGCCGAGCTTGAGCAATCGCTCGCCGAGGCCGAGAGGCAGCTGACCGCCACGCGGGCTCAGCCGGTGCAAACCGCCGCCTGAGCGGCTCCCGAGGCAATTCGCCTTCCCGTCCTGCTTTGTTTAGTCTGGGCGCGCCCCATCTCACAGGGACGATCGCAACCGGAGCCGTATCCTGCCCATCGACGTCAAAATCTGCGGCATCCGCACGCCCGAGGCGCTGCATGCCGCCACCGGGGCGGGTGCCAGGGCGGTCGGGTTCGTGTTCTATCCGCCGTCGCCCCGGGCGCTGACCCCCGATATCGCCGCCGACCTGTCGCGCATGCTGCCCACCGGGGTGCGCGCCGTCGGGCTGTTCGTCGATGCCGGCGACGGCGAGATCGGCGCGGTCACCCAGCGGGTGCCGCTCGACCTGCTGCAGCTTCATGGGGATGAGACGCCGCGCCGGGTTGCCGAGATCCGCGGCCGGTTCGGGTTGCCGGTGATGAAGGCGATCCGGGTGGCGACCGCCGTGGATCTAGCACCCCTGCCGGACTATGAGGCGGTGGCCGACTGGATCCTGTTCGATGCCAAGCCGCCCAAAAACGTTACCTCGCTGCCCGGCGGGACCGGCATCGCCTTCGACTGGCAACTGCTGAAACAGGTGAACGTCAAGAAGCCCTGGATGCTGTCGGGCGGTCTCAACGCCGGTAACCTGGGTGAGGCGGTATCGCTGACTGGGGCGAAGATGGTCGACGTCTCTTCCGGGGTCGAGGACCGGCCCGGCGTCAAAAGCGTCGAACGCATTCGGGAATTCCTGGGCGCCGCGGCGCGTCTTTGATCCGGGGCCAGGCCAAAACAGGGTCTCGCGAGGGATGTCGGTTATCGACGGGCCTGTAATGGGTATCCGGCCGGGCTTCCCGAAAGCTAAGATGCGGGAATTCGTATCTGCCGAGTCGGCGGAAAGGGGCCTGCGGGATACTTCGCAGTCATGTCTACTACGCCGTTGTTTCTTCGGACCTTGATCGATGAGGACCTGCCGGAATTCGAAACCGAGGTCCGTGTGCGCCAGATCGTCGATCTGGCGCGGCAGACGCCGTTCCATGCGGTCGCCAATGTCGGCAACGGCATCCTTCTCGCCAGCGTGTTCTGGGATCGGCTGTCGCATCCGGCGATCGTGGCCTGGCTGGGGATTTTCGTCGGGTTCTCGCTGCTCAGCCTCTATCGCTGGTGGCGCAAGCGGCGATGGCCGGCGCCGCCCAGGGTCAGCCGCGCGGCGCTTCAGCGGACAACCTTCTCCGCGCTGATCGCCGGTCTGCTGTGGGCGGCGGCTATGATCTATGCCTATCCGCGCGACGACATCAGCCTGCAGATGATCATTCTCTTCCTGGCCGGCGGGCTGGGATCGGGCGCGGTCGGCACGATGCCGTCCCAGCCGGTGGCCTGTGCCGCCTTCATGTGGCCGCCGCTGTTTTCGGCCCTGGCGCTGCTCGCCACCCAGGGGGGCGAGATCGCCCATGTCTTCACCCTGATGGGCAGCATCTTTATTGTCGTTCTGGTGGCCGCGCTGGCCAGCGGCTTCACCAGCTTTGCGACCATCGTCCGCACCCGGTTCGACAGCCGGACGCTGGAAACGCGTCTGCTGGAGATGGAACTGGCTGCCTCGACCGAGGCCAATGCCGCCAAGTCCCAATTCCTGGCCAATATGAGCCATGAGCTGCGCACGCCGCTCAACGCCGTCATCGGCTTCTCCGAGATCATCCGGGACCAGTCTCTGGGGCCGCAGGCGGGGGCGAACTACCGCGAATACGCCAACGACATCCATGCCGCCGGCGAGCATCTGCTGCGGATCATCAACGACGTGCTCGACATCTCGAAGATCGAGGCCGGCAAGCTCGAGCTGCAGGAAAGCGAGACGGATATCCGCGCCATCGTCAGATCCGGCGTCAAGCTGATGACCCAGACCGCGTTCGAGAGCGGGGTCGCGCTGGAGACTGCGGTGCCCGACGACCTGCCCATGGTCATGGCCGACGAGCTGAGGCTCAGGCAGGCACTGATGAACCTGCTGTCGAACGCGGTGAAGTTCTCCAACCGCGGTGGCACCGTCACGGTCGGCGCGGGCCTGAGGCCGGACGGCGCGATGGCGATCTGGGTCGCCGATACCGGCATCGGCATGAGCGAAAACGAGATCACCACCGCGCTGCAGCCGTTCCGCCAGGTCGCCAATTCGCTGTCGCGCGCCCAGAACGGGATCGGCGTCGGCCTGTCGCTGGTCGACGGCATCGTCGGCCTGCATGGCGGCAGGCTGGAGCTGACCAGCGCGCCGGCCCAGGGCACGACCGTCACCGTCGTGCTGCCGGTTGAGCGGGTGATTCCGGCCTAATCGGGCAGGAAGCCGCCGGCCGTCAGCACCTCAATCACGTCCTCGGCGCCGAGATCGGCCAACGCCGCCCGGTGCAGCACCGTGACGTCGCCGCGCGGGGCCGAACGGGCCGGGTTGGATTCCGCCGAAAACAGCGAGATCACGCGGCAGCCGACCATCGCGATCAGGTGCATCGGGCCGGTGTCGCTGCCGATGGCGAAGGCCGCGCGCCGGGCCAGCCCGGCGATCTCGAACAGCGATGTCTGGCCGGTCAGGTCGCGCGCCTTGGGGCAGATGGCGCGGATCGCCTCGGCCAGCGGCTTTTCCTCCGCCGTGCCCAGGATCACCGGCGTGATCCGATGCGCGACCAGCATCTGACCCAGCGCCCCATAGGCCGCCGTCGGCCAGCGTTTGGCCGGCCGATGCGGCGCCGAGCCCGGCACCATGAGCACGATGCGCGACGGCAGGCCGAAGCGGCGGGTGCTGTCATGCAACCAGGAAAGGTCGGGTTTGGGGATGGTCCGGATGCCGGCAACGGCCAGCTGCGCGGCGTGAATGTCGACGGCATGCATCTGCCCGCGTGCGGGATCGGCATGGGGATGGGAGGCTCCCGGGGCGATGCCGGACCATTCCGGCCGCCGTCCCGGCCAGAACAGGCGAAAATATATTGCCGTCCGATCCTGGGCCTGCAGGTCGTAAACCCGGTCGAATCGGCCGGCTCGGAGCCATCGCCGCAGCCGCCACCAGGCACGGATATCGTGCCAGCGAGGCCGCGTGTCGATCTCGACCCGGGTGAACCAGCCGGACCGTTTCCCCAATCCAGCCAATGGTTTGGAGGTCAGCAGCGTGATGTCGGCGGCGGGGTGGGCGGCACGGATCGCGGCCATCGCCGGCAGCGCCATGATGAAGTCGCCCAAAGCGCTCAGGCGAATCACGAGAATGCGCCGAAAATGTGGCGCTGTTACGGTGGTCGGCTGCGTGGCTTGACAGGTTATTCCAGCCTCGCCATCTTCCAGAGGTCTCGGTCGATCGTTCGCTACCGGCTCCATTCAAGCCAAACCAAACGAATCGTCGGAAAAAATTCGAACATGAATCTCACGGTCAAAGGTAAACATATCGACGTCGGCGATGCGCTACGCGGCCATGTCGAGGAACAGCTCTCTGCTGTCACCGAAAAATACTTCAGCAACCCGATAGACGCCACCGTGGTGTTCGCGCATGAGGCCCATCTCTACCGCGCGGATATCTCTGTCCGGGTGGGACGCGGCATCATGCTGCAGTCCAGCGCCGAGGCGACGGATATCTATCCGGCGTTCGAAACGGCGGCGGAAAAGGTCGGCAAGCGTCTCAGACGATACAAACGCCGTCTGCGCGATCACCACCTGAACGGCGCCATGGCGGCCGCGGCGGACGCCGAGGATTTGCCTGCCCGGCAGTATGTGATCGAGGCCGACCATGAGGACGACTCATCGGCCGAGCCTATGATCGTCGCCGAAATGGAGACGACGATCGAAACCATGTCGGTGGCCGAGGCGGTCATGCGCATGGATTTGGCCGAGTTGCCGGCGCTGCTGTTCCGCAGCGGGGCGCACGGCGGCCTCAATATGATCTATCGCCGGCCTGACGGAAATGTCGGCTGGGTCGACCCCAAAGCCTTGAGTCGTACGTGATAATGAATGGAAAAACGGTTGCCGCGGAGAGCTTCTCCTGCGGCAACCTGATGACGTCCGATTGCGTGCTCGCCAATCTGCGCGCGTCGAACAAGCGCCAGGTCCTGCAGGAACTGGCGCGCAAGGCCTCCAAGCTCACCGGCCAGGCCGAAGGTGCGATCTATGAGGTGCTGAACGAGCGCGAGCTGCTGGGAACCACCGGCATCGGGCACGGCATCGCCATCCCGCATGGCAAGCTGCCGGGCCTCGACCGGGTCTATGGCGTGTTCGCCAAGCTGGAGCGGCCGGTCGACTTTGACGCGATCGACAACCAGCCGGTGGATCTGATTTTTCTGCTGCTGGCGCCGGCGAATTGCGGCACCGACCATCTGAAGGCGCTGGCCAAGGTCTCGCGGATGCTGCGCGACCGGATCCTGTGCGAGAAGATGCGCGGCTCGACCAGCTGCGATGCCATCTATGCGCTGATGAACGAGACCGAGAACCGCACCGCGGCCTAAGTCTCAGGCGTAGGGCGGATGAGCGTTAGCGTAATCCGCCAGCCGCGCACCGCGCGGCATTACCGCCGATCGCGGGGCGCGTTGGTGGAATACGCTTCGCTCTTCCACCCTACAAAACAAATCCGCTCAGTGAAGCGAAACGGGCTCGAGCTCGTGCTGCTGCATGGCCGCGAAGCCGACTTCGCGGCTGGCGACGAAGGCAAGTTGTGAGCCGTCAGCCGCGTGGATCGCATACACGTCCTGGCCGTTCACGTTGGCCGGCTTCAGGTAGGCGAGATCGTTCAGGCCAAAGGTCAGCAACTCATTGGCAGAGAGGTTCTTCAGCGTATCCGTTGACTGCGTATTCATCGTCCTTACTCCTATGGGCGCCATCTCCATGGCCCCTGAAAACTCGACTGAATTAATCCTGCGTCAGGTCGAAGGCCTTCGCCCCGGACGACGTCTTGCCGGTGGTCTTGATCTCCACCGTTTTGACCCGGGTTTCCGGCAGCGGCCGCTTCAGATCGATGTGAAGCAGACCATTGTCGGTCGAGGCGCCCGTCACCTCGATCCCGTCCGCCAGCACGAAGCTCCTCTGGAACTGCCGCGCGGCGATACCCCGGTGCAAATAGACGCGATCCTTGTCGTCCTCAGTCTGGCGCCCCCGTATTACCAACTGGTTATTCTCGGTCTGGACCGAGAGATCCTGGTTAGTAAACCCGGCAACAGCCACGGTGATCCGTAACTGGTCCGGTCCGATCTGTTCGATGTTGTAGGGCGGGTATCCGTCCGCGCTTGCTTTCGACACACGGTCGAGCGTGCGCTCGAAATGATCGAATCCGAGCAGCAGAGGACTGTTGAACAACGAGAGTCGTGTCGTCATCGGCACACATCTCCTCAATCGAGCGAGCTGCGAGAGCGTTCCATCGCGGAACGCACGGCCCCAATTGGGCACCGTTCCCTAAAGATGGGGAGAAATCCGCCGCCCATCAAGCCCAGGCCTATCAATAGCAAAGGGCGCATCTTCCGCACTTGACCCGGGCCATGGGGAAGCACCAGATGTCGGGCACTTCGAACCGATATTGGCAGAGTTCAAATGACCTCCGACCCCATCGTCATCGCCGCCGCCGTCCGGACGCCCATCGGTCGCTTCCAGGGGGATTTGACCGGCGTTCCCACACCCCGGCTCGGCGCCGCCGCGATCACCGCCGCGCTGGCCCGGGCTGGCCTCAAGCCCGAACTGGTGGACGAGGTGGTGATGGGCTGCGTGCTGCCCGCCGGCCTCGGCCAGGCGCCGGCGCGCCAGGCCGGGCGTTATGCCGGGCTGCCGGACGCGGCGGGCGCGACCACGGTCAACAAGATGTGCGGCTCGGGCATGAAGGCGGTGATGCTGGCGCATGACCTGATCGCCGCCGACAGCGCCCGCATCGTCGTTGCCGGCGGCATGGAGAGCATGACCAACGCCCCCTACCTGCTGTCCAAGGCGCGCGGCGGCTATCGCTACGGCCACGCCACCATGTACGACCATGTCGCCCTGGACGGGCTGGAGGACGCGTATGAGCCCGGCCGGTCGATGGGCACGTTCGGCGAGGACACCGCCCAGCAATACCAGTTCACCCGCCAGCAGCAGGACGAATATGCCATCGGCTCGGTGAACAAGGCGCGGGCCGCCATCGAGGCCGGTGCCTTCGCCAACGAAATCGTACCCTTCGTCGTGGCGGGCAAGGGCGGCGACGTTTCCATCGCCCAGGATGAGGGGCCGATGAAGCTCGACACCGCCAAGGTGCCGAAGCTGAAGCCCGCCTTCCGCCCGGACGGCACGATCACCGCCGCCAGCTCCAGCTACAATGCCGACGGCGCCGCGGCGCTGGTGCTCACCCGCCGCTCGGTGGCCGAGGCCGAGGGCCTGCCGGTACTGGCCGTGCTGAAGGGCCATACCACCCAGGCGCAGGAGCCGCACCTCTTCTCCACCGCGCCGGTCGGCGCGATCCGCAAGCTGCTCGCCAAGACCGGCTGGAGCGCCGGCGACGTCGATCTCTATGAGATCAACGAGGCCTTCGCCGTGGTGCCGATGGTGGCGATCCGCGATCTGGGGCTCGATCCCGAGCGGGTCAATGTGCATGGCGGCGCCTGTGCGCTGGGCCATCCGATCGGCGCCTCCGGGGCGCGGATCATCGTCACCCTGCTGAACGCGATGGAACTGCGCGGCGCCAAACGCGGCGTGGCGAGCCTCTGCATCGGCGGCGGCGAGGCCACGGCGGTGGCGCTCGAGCGCGCATAGCAAAACGGCCCCGTCTTGCGGCGGGGCCGTTTTCTGATCGGAGCCGGGCTGAAATCAGCGCAACGCGGCCCGCAGCGGGCCGGCGCCAGGATTGCGCCCTTCATTCATGTTCAGGATCTCGCGCACCGCGATCGGCCGGCTGTAATAGGCCTCGTTATAGCTTTCGCGCGGCTTTACCAACGAGCCTTCCAGGGTCACGCCGGCATAGGCGCCCGAGGCCGAGGACCAGACGATGATGTCGGCGTCACGCAGAGCCGTGCTCGAGGCAGCCTGGGCGCCGGCACCCAAGGTCACCACGGCGATGCCCGCCTGGGCGCCGAACTTGAACTGATCCTGCTCCAGCGCGTTCAGGGCCTTGTCGGAGTTGATGATCATGATCACCTCGGCCGACTGGATGCCGATCTGCAGACCGAACGAGGCCGAGGCCAGGGTGTAGAAGGCCGGATCGGTCCAGGTTCCCCGGCCCGAACGCGCCAGCATCACGCCGTCGCCGCCCTCGCCGCCCAGGAAGAAGCCCGCCTTGACCAGGTTCGGCACGATCAGGACAGCGCGCGCCTTGCGCAGCAGTTCCTTGGCGTTGCCGAAGGATTGATCGGTCTGCAAATGGTCCAGCGTGATCCGGGCTTCGTCGACCAGGTTCTGCTGATCGCTGGCGCGCGCCGCGCCCGGCATCAGGAATGTCAGGCCCAAGACCGCCAGCGCGGCCATCGCTATCATCTTCATGGTTAAAACTTTCACTGTGACACCGAAGGTGCGGGTATCGAATCGGCCTCGTAACACGAGGGGTCTAACTACTGTTCCACAGACGAAATTGCGACAAAAGAAAGCGGTGAAATTAAGGCGCGCTATCGGCGTTGACTGATCGCCTGCGGCGGCTCGCCCAGATTCTCGATCGCCTCTTCCACTGTCTTGCGGCGATAGCCGCTTAGTTCCTCGCCCGCGCGCGGCGACAGTTGGGCGAAGAAATAGATGGCGAAAATCGGGATCGCGCCGACGAACATCAGGGTCGGCATGAATGCCGCCTGGGTCGGCGCCCCGCCGCCGCTGAGTTCGGTCGCGATGTGCAGCGCGGTGGCGCCTGTCGCCACCCCCAGGCTCATGGAAATCTGCTGGGCGACGCTGGCGATGGAGGTGCCGTTCGACATCCGGCCGGGCTCCAGGTCGGCATAGGTCAGCGCGCTCATGCAGGTGAATTGCAGCGTGCGGAAGAAACCGGTCATGGTCAGCACGGCGATGATGACCAGCCACGGCGTGCCGGCAGTGAAGAAGCCGAGGCTCATGCCCAGCGTACCCACGATCATCGCATTGCCGATCAGCAGCCGGCGGAAGCCGAAACGGCGGACCACCCGGCTGGCGCCGGTCTTCATGATCATTGCCCCGATCGCGCCGGTGAAGGTCAGCGCGCCGGATTCCAGCGGCGTGCGGCCGAAGCCGATCTGGAACAGCAGCGGCAGCAGGAACGGCGAGGCGCCGAAGCCGATGCGGCTCACCGTTCCCCCCAGGACCGAGGCGCGGAAGGTCGGGATGCGCAGCAGCCGCAGGTCCAGCGCCGGTGCCGCCGCTCGCTTGAAATGCCGCCAATAGAGGAACAGCGACGCTGCCGACAGCGCGAACAGCGCTCCCTCGGTGCCTTCGGGCAGCACGCCGCGGCCGATATTCTCGATACCCAGCACCAGCCCGGCAAGGCCCAGCCCGACCAGGATGAAGCCGACGATATCCGGCCGCTTCACGTTCGGCTCGCGCATATTTTCAACATATGTCAGCGCGAACCACGTGCCCACGATGCCCATCGGCAGGTTGACGTAGAAGATCCAGCGCCATGAGGCATAGGTGGTGATCGCGCCGCCGATCAGCGGTCCCAGCATCGGCCCGATCAGGCCGGGGATGGTGACATAGCTCATGGCCGCCACCAGCTCGCTCTTGGCGAAGCTGCGGCCGATGATCAGGCGCCCGACCGGCATCATCATCGCCCCGCCCATGCCCTGCAGCGCCCTGGCGCCGATCAGCATCGCCAGCGACTGCGACTGGCCGCACAGGGCCGAGGCGACTGTGAACAGCGCGATGGCGCCGGCAAAGATGTTGCGGGTGCCGTATTTGTCGGCCATCCAGCCGCTCATCGGAATGAAGATGGCAAGGCTCAGCAGATAGACCGAGACCGCCATCGACAGGTTCAGCGGCGTCGTGTGCAGGTGCTGCGCGATCACCGGCACGGCCGTGTTGATGATGGTGGAGTCCAGATTCTCCATGAACAGCGCGATGGCGATGGCGAACGGAATCATCCGCCGCGCGGCTATGGACTGGCCCGGTTTTCCGTTGGAGGGATTGGTACTCAAAACCCGAACATATGATCCAAGGCGAAGCCGCCGCCGGACCCCAGGAAGATGTGATAGCCGAACAGGCGGCAGGTCGTGTCGCGGATCAGCACATAGCCGCCGCCGGCCGCTGCCTTCAGTTCGGCTGCGTCGAACGTCTCGGCGACATCGACCAGCCGGGAGCCAGAGCACGGAATGTGGATGCGCCGGCGGACGATTTCCGCTCCCTCGGCGCTACACAGGATCAGGTCGGTCTCCGACAAGTCGCGCCAGCGGCCCGACGTCGGATAGGACAGGTGGCACATTGCCCGCCCCGGGCGGTCCGGCAGGCGCAGATAGAGTCGGGTCGACAGGCCCGGCGGCTTGCCGAGATAGGCATTGGGCTCGTTCCGCCACACGGCAGGCACGTTGAAGATATGCGATCCGAAACTGGTCTCGGCCGAACGCCCGGTATCGCGCCGGTCGAACCGGAAGATCGCATGGAGCCAGCCGTCGCCCTCGGTCCCCGCCTCGAAATCGTAGCCCAGTTCCAAGTGGCCATAGCCGTTCGGCAGCGTCCTGCCGGCCAGCACCTCGTCCAGCGCGACGGGGCGCTGGGCATTGCGCGCCTGCCGGCCCAACCGATGCTCCGCCGCCAGCGCGCCGTCGGCGTCATAGGCGCGGAGCGTCAGCGCGATCTCCTGCTGCCAGGTCGCCATCGGCGTCGGCAGCACGATGCCGGACCAGTCGGCCACCGGCAGCAGCGGACCGCACAGGATGAAGCCCTTCCCGATGGTCCGGGTCGCTTCGGCCAAGTCGTCGGCGGCTTTTAGGTCGCTGCGCTCGACATTCACATGGGCGACCGAACGATGACCTGCGTCCATTTCGATCTCGTACCGCGGGCGGCAGAAATGCTTGTCGGCCTGGATTTCGAACTGGCTGGGCCAGACCGTGTCCGGAAAATCGCGCGACACGTCGATCGCCACGGTGCCGTAGGGCGGGATTTCCGGCCCGACGCCGGTGAAGCCGCTGCCACCCATCGGCCGCAGCAGAGTTGCGCCCGCGGGGATCGGGGTCGGATAACAGTTCTGAAGCCACAGTCTCACGCGCTGCCCGGCGGCAGGGGCGGGCAGGCCCGCATAGAAATCGGCCGCCCAGGGGTTGCTGTCATGGGTCGCGGTCGTGGTTGCACCGGCATCGTCATAGATGTCGATCGCATATTTCAACGTGTCATGCGCAGCCGAGCCGATGACGTGGACGAACAGCGAGCCGGCGAATTCCGGCAGCCCGAACCGCTGCCGCACCTCGGCGCTGTCCAGCCTGATGCCGCAGGGCCCATGCGCCAGCGTCTGCTCCCAATCGGCCAGCACCGTGCCGTCGCCGCCGAACAGGCGGCACCACAGCCGTGTGTCGCGGGCGCCGCGCTCATGCCAGTAATTGATCGTCGAGATCGATGTGTGCAGCCCATCCGCATCGCGGAAGAACAGGAAGTCGGAGACGAAATTCAGCGGCTCGAGATAGCGCTCGGGGTGGGTCAGCCATTCCGGCCCCAGCCGGATCGCATCCAGGCTTTCGCTGGCGGCCGCCTTAGGCCGATAGGGCCCGAGGCGGGAGAGCAGCCGCTCACCGTCGAAATCGGCGACGAAGATCAGGGAGGCTCGGCTGTCGGCGATGTCGGTCAGCGGCCGGGCGGCTAAGCCGGCGCGGTCCTGACCCACTTCCTCGATCCGCTGGACATAGACGCCTTCGACCTTCCAGCCGCCGAGGTCATGCATGGCGGCGAGGTCGGTGAAGTAACCGGCGGGGTCATAGATGGCGACGCTGTCGGCCTTGGCGACCGTCTCGATCATCCGGGCGGTCAGCGGCGCAGTCATTGGGTGGATGGCCGCACGGTAGAACACGTTGCGGCCGGTCTGATTGTCGAATGTCCGTAGCAGTCGACGGGATGCCGTCACGGTACTGTATCTCTGGTCATGCGAAATATGCGGGCGAAACAAACCCCTGACACAGCCGTGCGTCCTTGCCAAGGGGCGTAGGGGCATGGCTGCGGATTCGGGATT
>DATBAZ010000037.1:0-10335 GCA_036271255.1 Alphaproteobacteria bacterium | reverse complement strand
TGCTGGTCCAGCTTTTCGGCCGCCACCATCTCCACCAGGCCGAAGCGTCGCGGGTCGTTCAGCACATAGACGACATCGTCGTCCGCCGTCAGCACCAGATGGTCGTGCGGCTGGGGCGGCAAGGCCGGGTCGTGGCGGATGACGATGCTGCCCGACATGCCCAGATGGACGACCAGGATCTGGCCGTCATCCAGGGTCAGCAGCAGGTATTTGGCCCGCCGCCCGATATGGATCACGCGGCGGCCCTCCAGGCGCTTCTTCAGATCGGGGGGGAAGGGGATGCGCAGGTCCGGGCGGTTCTGCCGCACCGCGACGATGACATGGCCTTCCAGCGTGGCGGCGAGGCCCCGGGCGACGGTTTCGACTTCGGGAAGCTCAGGCATGATGGTGAGGGCGAGGACCTGGAAGAAAAGGCAAGACCTTGGCGCGGTCGGTGTTATGATGACCCATCATAATGTCAGCAAGAGAGGTTTAGCCATGACCGTGCCGGTCGTAGCCCAAAAAGCCCCCTATCCGATCGCTGTCGAGGCCGGGAAAGATTATTGGTGGTGCGCCTGCGGTCTCAGCAAAGGGCAGCCTTTCTGCGACGGCTCCCACAAAGGCACCGGGCTGGCGCCGATGAAATTCACCGCCGAGGCGGACAAGACGGTGTATCTCTGCGGCTGCAAGGCGACCGCCAAGGCGCCGTTCTGCGACGGAACCCACCAGCGCCTGTGAGGCGCGTGGTCCAGGCCGTGTAGATTACGGGCCGCGATCGCCGTCATTGCCCAGGTCGGCATTGCTTTGAAGGGTCGTGCAGGCTAATCCCTGAGTACCGATGGATCTCGTTATAATATTGCTGCTGTTCGCTGCGAACGGCGTCTTCGCCATGGCGGAAATGGCGATCATCGCCTCACGGCAGGTCCGGCTCGAGGCGCGCGCCGAGGCCGGCAGCAAAGGGGCGAAGACCGCGCTTCGCCTGAAGCGCGACCCCGGACGGTTCCTGTCGACGGTGCAGACCGGCGTCACCCTGATCGGCATCGTCATGGGCGCGCTGTCGACCACTGCGGTCAGCGCGCCGATCGCGCTGATACTCAGCCACTTCGCCTGGATATCGCCGGCGCTCGATGCCGGCATCGCTTTCGCGCTGGGCGTCACGATCACGACCTTCTTCTCGCTCATCATCGGCGAGCTGGTGCCGAAACAGATCGCGCTCCGCCGGGCGGAAGCGATCGCCGTCGTATCGGCCCGGCCTTTCGCCGTGGTCTCGAAGATCATCTTGCCGGCTGTGGCGCTGCTCGACGTCACCACGCGCCTGGTGCTGAGGCTGATCGGCATGCACCGGGTCATGAAGGAGACGGTCAGCGAGGCGGAGGTCCGCACCCTGATCGCAGAGGGGACGGAGCACGGCGTGTTCCATCCGTCCGAGGGCGCAATGGTGGGGCGGGTGCTGCGTTTCGCCGACCGCCCGGTGCGCTCGATCATGACGCCGCGCGCCGACATGGTCTGGATCGACCTCGAAGCCGGCCGGGACGAGATCGGCAAGGTCGTCGCTGAAAGCCGCCATACCCGCATCCCCGTCGGCCGCAGCGTCGAGAACATCGTCGGCGTGGTCCATATCCGCGACCTGTTCGCCCATTCGCTGCGCGGGGAGTCGCTGAAGCTCGGCGAATCCGTGACCAGCATCCCGGCCGTCTATGACGCGATCCCGGTGCTCCAGACCTTGGAGATTCTGCGCGAATCCGGCTCACGCATGGCGCTGGTGGTCGACGAATATGGCGGGGTCGAGGGCATCGTCACCCTGACCGACGTGCTGGAGGCGATCGTCGGCGAGCTGCCTTCGGCCGGGCGGAGCGAAAAGCCGGCGATCGTCGAGAGCCCGGCGGGCGGGCTGACCGTCGACGGGCTGGTGGCGATCGAGGATTTCAAGATCAGGCTCGGGCTGCAGGCCCTGCCGGGCGAGGACGAGGTCACGACCGTCGGCGGCTTCATCCTGACGGCGCTCGGCCGGCTGCCCAAGGTGGGCGACACAGTCACCTATGCCGACTACACGTTCGAGGTGCTGAGCATGGCCGGTCGGCGGGTCGACAAGCTGTCGGTCAAAGGCGGCCCCGAGCCGCTGGCGGAGGATGAGGGCGGCTGAGCGCCCTCAGTTGCTGCCGTTGTCCTCGGGCGGCGGGCTGGACTGGCCCTTCAGCTTGGCGATCAGGCCCTGCACATAGTCGCGGCCCTTCTGCATGATCGACTTCGCCTTCTCGGCGGCCGACGACACTTTTTCCACGACCTGCGCGACCGGCTTCGTCACGGGACTCACCGATTGCTTCATCACCTCCCGCATCTGGGAGGCGACGATTTCCTTGACCGCGGCGGGGCCCATCTTCTTCAGCGCGATGCGCTGCTCGTCGCTCATCGCATCCCATTTCGCCTGGATCTGCGACTTCACCTCAGGCGGCAGGCTGGCGAAGGCGGTACGCGCGTCGCCTTCGTTCATCTTGGTCAGGCCGTCGAGACCCTTGGACTTGAGCTGGTTCGCCAGCGCCGCCCGGGTCGCGGGCGACAGGTTCTGGTATTCCTTGTTCAACTGGTCGCTGGTCAGCGGATTGCCGCCATATGGCGCCGGCTGGTCGCCGGTGGCGTTCGGGGCCGGCGTCTGGCCCTGGTCGGTCTTCGCTGCGGGCTGGCTGGTCTTGCCGCCGTCGCTCTGGCTCTGCGCGTCGGTTCCGGCGAAAGCCGGGACAGCCATCAGCAGCGTAAGGCCGAAGCCGGTTGCGGTGGCGATATGGCGAAAGGTCCGCATGGATTGGCGCCCGTCCCTGAAAAGCCTGCAGGTCATTTCATCGAATTTTCCTCAAACTACCACAAAATTGACTTTTTGTCATGTACGTACGGCCCCTTACGGCCCTATGGCGAAAGCCGTCATTTGAGATAGCTTCCAACACCATGTCTGAGTCCATGCCGCCCGCCATCCGAATCGAAGGCCTGACCAAGAGCTTCGGCGCGCTCGAGGTTCTGGCCGGCGTGTCCCTGACCGCGCACGACCATGACGTCGTTGCGATCCTGGGCAGCTCAGGCTCGGGCAAGAGCACGTTCCTGCGCTGCATGAACATGCTGGAGACGCCCGACAGCGGCGAGATCTGGATCGAGGGCGAACTGGTGCGGATGGTGCGCAAGAACGGCGTCTCCCAGCCGGCCGACCGCCGCCAGGTCGAACGCATCCGCCGCCGCGTGGCGATGGTGTTCCAGCAGTTCAACCTCTGGGCCCACATGACCGTGCTCCAGAACGTCGCCCTGGCGCCGATGCACGTGCTGAAGCTGGACCGCAGGGCTGCTGCCGAGCGGGCGGAGGCGATGCTGGCCAAGGTCGGCGTCGCCGACAAGCGGGGCGACTATCCCGCCCAGCTGTCCGGCGGCCAGCAGCAGCGCGTGGCGATCGCCCGGGCGCTGGCGATGGAGCCCGACCTGATGCTGTTCGACGAACCGACCTCGGCGCTGGACCCCGAGCTTGTCGGCGAGGTGCTGAAGGTGATCCGCGACTTGGCCGGGGAGGGCCGCACGATGGTGCTGGTCACCCACGAAATGGGCTTCGCCCGCGACGTCGCGTCCCACATCCAGTTCCTCCACAAGGGCAAGGTCGAGGAGGAAGGCCCGCCGGCGGACCTCTTCGGAAATCCGCAGTCGGACCGGCTGCGGCAGTTCCTGTCGTCCACGCGGTCGCTCTGAGCACGCTCTTGACCTTGAAGCGGCATGCATTACTTTTTGAATAAAGTAAGGAGGCGATCATGGAAGCCGCGATTACCGCCAAGGGCCAAACCACTATACCCAAGACCATCAGGCAGCATCTCGGGCTGAAAGCCGGAGATAAGGTTAAATTTTTTGTCCACCCTGACGGCACCGTCGTACTGCTGCCCAAGGTGCCCGTTTCGAGCCTGCGGGGCATTCTGCCTCGACCCTCCAGAACAGCGACGCTCGAAGAGATTGATGAGGCTCCCGCCGTCGCCGCTGCCGAACGGTATCTGCGTAGTCAGGAATGATCGGTCTCGATACGAATATCGTCGTCAGGTATCTCGTGCGGGACGACCCGGCCCAGACCGCAAAAGCGGACGCATGCATCGAACAATTCAGTAAGACGCGACCCGGCTTCATCAGTATCGTCGCTATAGCTGAGACGGCGTGGGTTCTGAAAAGCGTCTACAAATATGCAGATGCCCACATCGCCGCGGCGGTCGAGGGCCTTCTGCACGCGGAGGAATTGGTCGTTCAGGACGAGCAGCAAGTTTTCAGCGCCGTGGCCATGCTCAAAGAAGGGCGGGGCAGCCTCGGAGATGCGCTTATAGGCGCACTCGGCAACAAGGCGGGGTGCGATCACACGCTAACTTTCGACCGGAAATCCACGAAACTGCCGGAATTCGAACTTCTTTAACAACGTCATGTCCGGCCGTGGGATGAAAAAGGACCTCTCATGATCCAAATGCTTCGTCTGGTGCGCGGTTCGATCTGGATCACGCTTCTTTGCGTCGCTTGTATGTTTATAAGCGGCCAAGCCGCCGCAGCGGACACATTGCGTATCGGCACCGAGGGGGCCTATCCGCCGTTCGAGTATCGCGACGCCAGCGGCGCCTTGAAGGGCATGGATGTCGAGATCGGGAATGCGCTGTGCGCGCGGATGAAGGTCACCTGCCAGTTCATGCCGCAGGATTTCGACGGGCTGATCCCGGCGATCAAGGCCGGCAAGATCGACCTCATCATCTCGTCACTCTCGATGACGCCGGACCGGGCCAAGGTGATCGATTTCACCAAGCCCTATTACCTGTCGCCCAGCCAGTTCGTCGCGCTCAAATCCTCAGGCATCACCGACGATCCGGCGACCTTGAAGGGCAAGACCATCGCAGTGCAGAGCGGCACCAACCATCAGGCCTATATGGAGCAGCGGCTGCCCGACATCGCGATCAAGGCCTACAACACGGTGCAGGAGGCCGAGCTCGACCTCGAATCCGGGCGGGTCGATGCGATGCTGGCCGACAAGCTTTTGATGTATGACTGGCTGGAAAAGGCCGGCAAGGCCAAGGGGTTCGATTATGTCGGAAAGCCGCTGGTCGACCCGCTGGTGACCGGGCAGATCGGGATCGGCGTCAAGAAGGGCAATACCGCGCTGGCGGGCTCGCTGAACGGCGCGATCGACCAGCTGCTGGCCGATCCGGAATACGACACGATCACCAAGGCCTATTTCCCCTTCAGCATCCGGCCCTAGCGCACGACCTTGATTCCAGACCTGGCAGGTTTCGGACCGCAGCTTCTCGCCGGCGCAGCCGTGACCCTGGAGCTTGCCTTCGGCGCGCTGGCGCTGGGGCTGGTCCTGGGCCTGCTGGGCGCGGCGGGCAAGCTGTCGCCGCATGCCTGGGTCCGGGCGCCGGTCACCGGGCTGCTCAACCTGCTGCGCGGCGTGCCCGAATTCCTGATCCTGCTGATCGTCTATTTTGGCGCCTCCGCGTGGCTGGGCGATGACTTGGCCCCCGGGCCGTTCGGGGCCGGCGTGTTCGCGCTCGGCATCGTCTTCGGGGCCTATTCGTCCGAGACCTTCCGGGGCGGCTTCCTGGCCGTGCCGCCGGGGCAGATCGAGGCGGCGCGGGCGTTCGGCCTGGGCCCCCGCCAGACCTTCTTCCTGGTCCGCCTGCCGCAGGCCTGGCGCTTCGCCCTGCCCGGCATCGGCAATCTGTGGCAGGGGCTGGTCAAGGATACGTCGCTGGTCTCGGTGGTCGGGCTTGAGGAGATATTGCGCAAGGCCAACATCGCCGCCGAGGTCACCAAGCATCCCTTCCCGTTCTATCTGGCGGCGATGGTGCTCTATCTCGCCATCGTCACGCTGTCGAACCCGGCCTTTGCCTGGCTCGAGCGGCGCGCTGCCCGCGGGGTGCGGCGATGAGCTTCCTCTCCGATCTTTGGGACCTGGTGTCCGAGAACCAGGTCGCGTTTGAGCGCGGCATCTGGCTCACCCTGCAATTGCTGCTGCTGTCGGCCGTGATCGCCTTCGTGCTGGCGGTGCCGCTGGCGCTGATGCGGGTGTCGCGGAGCCGGGGGCTCAGCCGGTTTGCCTATGCTTATACATATCTGTTCCGCGGCACGCCGGTGCTGACCCAGCTGTTCCTGATCTATTACGGCCTGTCGCAGTTCGACGCTGTCCGTCATTCGGTGCTGTGGCCGATCCTGCGCGACCCGTTCCCCTGCGCGCTGATCGCCCTGTCGCTCAACATGGCGGCCTATGTCGCCGAGGTGCTGCGCGGCGGCATCGAGGGCGTGCCGGCGGGCGAGAAGGAGGCCGGGCTGGCGGCGGGGCTAAACCCGTTCCAGCTCTACCGGCTGGTCATCCTGCCGCGCGCGATCCGCATCGCGCTGCCGGCGCTTTCCAACGAGATGATCGTGCAGATGAAATCGACCGCGCTGGTCAGCACGATCACCCTGCTCGACCTCACCGGCGTCGCCCGCCGGATCGAGGCCCGCACCTATTCGACCGACGCGCTGTTCGTCGCGGGCATCATCTATGTGATCCTGACCTGGGCGATCGGCCGCGGCTTCCGCCTCGCCGAGTGGCGCCTGAATCGCCACTTGGCTCGCTGACACGGGGCCCCACCTAGTCGGTCAGGCCCTCGACTGCCGCCTTCGGCGCCGCGGGCCTCACCCGCCAAGTGAAGACCGACGTCATCGCGTAGTTCCAGACCGAGCCCAGCAGGCCGCCCAATATGCCGGCCACCCACCAGGCCTGGCTGTCCTCCATGAACAGCGCCGAGGCGACGCCGATATTGGACAGCGCGCCGATCGAGCAGATGACCGCGAAGCTGAAGAAGCCGTAGACGAAGCGGATGCCTTTCAGCCGCTGGTCGCGGTAGGTGACGATGTTGTTCAGCCAATAGTTGAACATCATCGCGATGATCGTCGCGATCGTCTGTGCCGTCGCGAACTGCAGGTTCTGCGACTTGTAGGTGAACCACAGCACCAGGAGATGGATGCCCAGGCCGAACGTGCCGACGCCCAGATACATCAGGAAGCGCACCGGCACGTAGGAGCCGACCATCTTGTCGAGCAGCAGCATGGCGTATTCCCACGCCACCATCGTGTCGAGCTTGCTCTCGCCCTTGACCCGCGAGCCGAACGTGTAGGGCAGCTCGACCGCCTTGAGCGGCTGCGGCGCGGAGGCGAAGATGTCCAGCAGGATCTTGAAACCGGTGGCCGACAGGTTGCGGACCACGCGCTCGAACACGTCCCGGCGCAGCATGAAGAAGCCGCTCATCGGGTCGGAGAGTTCCTGCTTCACCACCAGCTTGGCCAGCTGGGCGCCGGCGCGGCTGATCTTGATGCGGTTGGCCGCGAACTCGCCGACATCGCCGCCCGGCACGAAGCGGCTGCCCACCGCGATCTCGGCGCCGTCCCGCAGCGCCTGGAGCATCTTCGGCAGGACCCGCTCGTCATGCTGCAGGTCGCCGTCCATCACCGCGATATAGGGGGCCGAACTGGCCAGCGCCCCCTCGACGCAGGCCGACGACAGGCCGCGCCGGCCGATGCGCTGCACGACGCGCACCCGCCCGCCCGAGCTTGCCGTCAGGCTCCGCGCCACCTTGGCGGTGCCGTCACGCGAATCATCGTCGACGAAGATCACTTCCCAGTCGATGCCGGCCAGGACGGTGTTCAGCTTCCCGACCAGCAGAGGCACGTTCTCAGCCTCATTATAGGTCGGCACGACAACGCTGAGCTCCGGTGCGCGCGCCGCGCCTGCCCCCGCAAGATGTTCCGTCTGGCTGTCCATGCCGATCCCCTCGCCGTACTTGGCATGCCCTGCTTCGCATGACTCTATAGCGCTAATCGCTTGTCGTGCGCCAATTTTCCGATAGTTTTCGTGAATGCGCCAGATCGAAGAATTCGGTCCGTTTTTCGTGCTGGACCATCCGCTGATTCAGCACAAGCTGACCCTGATGCGCGACCGGCGGCAGGCGAGCTCCGTCTTCCGCGCCCTGCTGCGCGAGATCGCGATGCTGATGGGTTATGAGATCACCCGTTCGCTGCCGCTGGAGGCTGTGCGGATCGAGACGCCGGTGACGTCGTGCGATGCGCCGATGCTGGCGGGCAAGAAGCCGGTGATCGTGCCGGTGCTGCGCGCCGGGCTCGGCATGGCCGACGGGCTGCTCGACCTGATCCCCTCGGCGCGGGTCGGGCATATCGGCCTCTACCGCGACCCTGAGACGCTGACCCCGGTCGAATATGTCGTCCGCCTGCCCGGCGCGATGGCGGAACGCGATTTCTTCCTGGTCGATCCGATGCTCGCCACCGGCGGTTCCGCGGCTCACGGCATCGACGTCCTGCTTCGCCATGGCGCCAATCCCGGCCGCATCCGCTTTATGGCGCTGGTCGGCGCGCCGGAAGGCGCGCGGGCTTTTCGCGCCCGCCATCCCGACATTCCTGTCTATGTCGCGGCGATGGACAGCCACCTCAACGAGCACGGCTATATCGTTCCCGGCTTGGGCGATGCCGGCGACCGCCAGTTCGGCACCGGATAGATGGACACTGGCGGAACCGTGCCGGTGCCCTTACATTGTTCGGGTCGCTTAGGATTCCCTATATCGGCGAGGCCAACGGATGAATGAACTCGAAACCAAATGCGTAACCGCCGGATTGAAGATGACCGAGCAGCGGCGGGTCATCCTTCAGGTCCTGGCCGAAGCCGCCGATCATCCCTCGGTCGATACCGTCTATGCCCGGGCGCGGGCGGTCGATCCCTCGGTGTCCATCGCCACGGTCTATCGCACGCTTTCCCTCCTCGACCAGCTGAACCTGGTACAGAAGCACGACTTCAAGGCCAGCTTTTCCCGGTTCGAGACCAACCTGCGCCACCACCACCATCTGATCGATATCGAAAGCGGCGACGTGATCGAGTTCCAGAACGACCGGCTGGAGGCGATGAAGCGGGAGATCGCGGGCGAACTCGGCTACGACCTCATCGACCACACGCTTGAGCTCTATGGCCGCAAGCGTAAAGTCTGATCCGCGCGGCTGCAGCCCGCTGGGTGGGCCCGACTGCGCCTGCAGGGCGGCGGTGACGCGCGCCTTCGCCGGCATGGTGCAGTCCGGCGCGCCCTACGATTCCGCATTGTCGGTCGCGCGCCGGGTCTTCCATCACCATCATCCCGAACTCGATGTCGGGGTGAAGGAGCTGATCGAACGCTGGATCTCGCCCGAGAGCCTGCACTGACGCCCGTCCCCCCCAAACCCAAACGGTACTCCCGAAAAATCGACGATAGTTGATTGACCGGTCCGTCTTGTTTCGCTACCGCCTCAGCCGGGCGAAACTGTATCGAACCGCGCAATCGGCTTTCGACGCAGGGCTGAGGGATACGGTGCCGCGCCATCAGGGAGGTTTTTTGGACGATCTTTGGTGGTTGGTGCGCGGGTTCGCCATCGGTCTTGCCGTCGCAATTCCGGTCGGCCCCATCGCGCTCCTCTGCATGCGGCGGACGCTGGAGCGCGGTTTCCTGTTCGGCTTCGGCACCGGGCTCGGCGCCGCCATCGCCGATCTGTTCTATGCCTCGATCGCCGCCTTCGGCATCTCCGCCGTGGAGGAGGTGCTGCTCGAATACCGCACGACCTTGAGCCTGGTCGGAGGGATATTCCTGCTGGTTCTGGCGGCGCGCACCGCCGCGGGCAAGAGCACGGCCGAGCCCAGGAAAGTCCGCACCGCGGCCAGCGTGGCCGCCGCGGTCGTCTCCGGCTTCGTGCTGACCGCGACCAACCCGCTGACAGTGCTGGGCTTCGTCGCGATCTTCGCCGGCTTCGGCGTGGGCAAGGGGCTCACCGACACGAACCGCGTGATTGCGCTGGTGATCGGCGTGACGTTCGGATCGATATTATGGTGGATGACACTGAACGGGATCGTCGCCCGCATCCGGCATTTCTTCGAGCAGAAAACCCTGCAGCGGGTCAATCTGGCGGCCGGCGCGATCATCGCCGCCTTCGGCTCCTACGAGCTCATCGTCGGCATCAAGCGGGCCGCGCCCTACCTGTTTTGACGCTTAGGCCTTCGGCTTGCCCATGCTGTTGATTTCGCGTTCGAGCTCTTCCAGGCGGCGCCTCAGGTCGTTGTAGTCGCCCGACGGCTTGGCGGCGTCCTTTTCCGGCGCCGCCTCGGCCCCGCCCGGCTGGCCGCCGAAGGGCGCGAACATCTTCATCGCCTGCTCCATCATCGCCACGTTCTGCTTGCCCATGGCGCTGAAGGCGTCGAAGGGGAAGATGCCGCCCATCGTCTTCTGGAAATAGTCCCGCATCTGCTCCTGGTTGCGGCTGAAGGACTGCATGCTCTGGTCGAGATAGGTCGGC